>JBCCYI010000183.1:0-9609 GCA_039189975.1 Pseudomonadota bacterium | reverse complement strand
GTGGCGTCAGTCGGTGACGGTGACCGTCGCCATCTGGTCGGGCTCGCCGATGACGCCGCCGTTGCGACCCTCGCCGCGCTTGATTGCATCGACCACCTCCATCCCCGAGGTGACCCGGCCCACAACGGTATACTGGCCGTTCAGAAAGGGGCCGGGTTCGAACATGATGAAGAACTGCGAATTGGCACTGTTGGGGTTCTGCGCGCGGGCCATGCCCACAACGCCGCGCTCAAACGGGACGTCAGAGAACTCCGCGGGCAGATCCGGGCGATCTGACCCGCCGGTGCCCGCGCGGCGCATGTCGGCGCCGATGCGGCCATGCTCGACATCACCCGTCTGCGCCATGAACCCGTCGATCACGCGGTGAAAAACAACCCCGTCGTAGACGCCCTCTTCCGCGAGCGCGGTGATCTGCGCCACATGTTGCGGCGCGACATCTTCAAGCAGATCGATGGTCACCGTACCGTTGGCTTCGCCCGCAATCTGGATTTCGAGGCCAGTGGCGAGCGCGGGCGAGGCGGCAAGGCAGAGGCAAAGAGCGAGGCTACGCATCGGCCGCGACCTTCATGCTGACCATATGGTCGGGGTTCGCGGGGGGCTCGCCGCGGGTGATGGCGTCCACGTGCTCCATCCCCTCGATAACGCGACCGTACACGGTGTAGTTACGGTTGAGGAAGTGGTTGTCAGTGAAATTGATGAAGAACTGGGAATTCGCGCTGTCGGGGTTCGATGAGCGCGCCGCGCCCAGCGTGCCGCGATCATGCGGGATGCCGGAGAATTCCGCCGGAACGTCTGGCAACTCGGACCCGCCAGTGCCCGCGCGGCGCAAGTCGCCCTCCTTCAGCCCATGCTGCACGTCGCCCGTCTGTGCCATGAAGCCCTCGATGACCCGATGGAACACAACGCCATCATAGGCACCGGCGCGGGCCAGTTCCTTGATCCGCTCGCAATGCTTGGGCGCCACGTCTGGCAGCAGCGCGATCGTAACGGTGCCGGCTTCAAGCTCGATGAGGATGGTGTTCTCGGGGTCGGTGATTTCGGCCATGGGGGCCTCCCTGTTGGGTGTCGCTTGGGTCGCTTGCGCGGAGTCCTAGGCGATCATGGACAGGGAGGAAAGCAACAAGCGCGTGGGCCTTGCCTTGCGTCGTCCCCGGGTGCCTCTTACACCTGCCGCATCGGCGCGAGACCAACGCAGCGCCAGCACGCATGAGGGCAAGACCATGGCATGGAAGACGCTCGACGACCTCGATCTGGAGGGGCACACCGTCATCGTGCGGGTGGACATCAACGTCCCCGTTGAGAATGGAGAGGTGACCGACGCCACACGGATCGAGCGCATCGTGCCCACGGTCAAGGACATCGTTACGGCAGGAGGGTTGCCTGTGCTGGTCGCGCATTTCGGACGGCCCAAGGGCAAGGTGGTGCCCGAGATGTCGCTGGCGGTGACGGTTCCGACGCTCGAAGATGCGCTTGGGCTCAGCGTCACGCTCGTCGATCTTGCGGATGCGCCCGAGGCCGTCGGGCGCCAGCAGCCGGGCGCGGTCCTGCTTGTCGAAAACATCCGCTTTCATCCCGGCGAAGAGCAGAACGACCCCGTTTTGGCCTCTCAGCTCGCGGGCCTTGGCGACATCTACGTCAACGATGCATTCTCCGCTGCCCACAGGGCGCATGCCTCGACAGAGGGGATTGCGCATCTCATGACCTCTTGCGCCGGCCGTCTGATGGCTGCCGAGCTTGGCGCGCTCGAACGGGCGCTCGGCGCGCCCGAGCGGCCCCTTTGCGCGGTGGTCGGCGGGGCCAAGGTTTCGACTAAGCTGGATCTGCTGTCCAATCTTGTTACGCGGGTCGATCACCTCGTGATCGGGGGCGGCATGGCGAATACGTTCCTCTTTGCACAGGGGCTGGAGATCGGCACCTCGCTGGCCGAGCGCGACATGGCCGACACGGCGCGTCAGATCCTGTCTAAGGCCGAGGACGCGGGCTGCGCGATCCACCTGCCCGGCGACGTGGTCGTCGCGCGAAAGTTCGAGGCGGGCGCGCCCTCGGAGACGGTCTATGCGGACGCATGCCCCGCCGATGCGATGATCCTCGATGCCGGACCCGAGACGGTCGCGCGGCTCGAAGCCCTTTTTGACGATTGCAAAACCGTGATCTGGAACGGACCGCTCGGCGCGTTCGAGATCACGCCGTTCGATGCCGCCACCGTTGCCGCCGCACGCGCCGCCGCAGAGGCGACGGACGCCGGGCTCATAACCGTTGCGGGCGGGGGTGATACCGTTGCCGCTCTGCACCATGCTGGCGTGGCCGAAAAGTTCACCTATGTCAGCACCGCAGGCGGTGCATTTCTAGAATGGATGGAGGGCAAGACCCTCCCCGGTGTGGCTGCCCTGTCGGACTGATCGCGGACCAAGGGGAAAGAACGCATGGCAAGCTGGACGGTCGTGACCGGAGCCTCATCGGGCATCGGCGCAGATTTCGCGCGCATCGCCGCGAAGGAAAACCGCCGCGTCGTGATCTCGGCACGCCGCAAGGATCGGCTGGAGGCGCTGGCGACCGAGCTGACCGAGCTCGGCGCGCCGGAGGTTGAGATCGTCGAGGCGGACCTGGCCGTTGCCGGCGCGGCCGACACGCTTTGGGCTGCAGCCGTCGCCAAGGGCCCGGTCGACGTCCTGGTCAACAACGCGGGTCTCGGGTCGCATGACCCGTTCGCGTCTGCCGAATGGGCCCGCGAGGAGATGATGCTGGAGGTCAATATCACCGCTCTGACACGCCTGATGAAGCTCGCCGTCCCGCAGATGCTTGAGGCCGGCGAGGGGCGTATCATCAACGTGGCGTCCATCGCCGGCTTCATGCCCGGCCCTGGCATGGCGGCTTACCACGCGACGAAGGCCTACGTCGTGTCACTTTCGGACGCGGTCGGGCACGAACTCAAGGGCACGAAGGTAACGGTCACGGCGCTCTGCCCGGGCGCCACGCAGAGCGAGTTCTTCACCTCCGCGGACATGACAGATGTGCGCATGATCAACTCGATGAAGCTGCCCACGGCCATGTCAGTGGCCAAAGCGGGATGGGACGGCGCGAAGGCCGGAAAACGCGTCGTCATTCCCGGCGCGCTCAACTGGCTCACCGCACAGATGCCGCGGATTGTGCCAAAGGTCTGGATGATGAGCTCGATCGAGACGCTCATGTCCAAGTCGAGCTGATGTCAGACGGATTTGACGCTCTGATCGACGATGCGCTGGCTTTCTTTCGGGAGCTCGCGGCCAACAACAGCAAGGACTGGTTTGATCCGCGCAAGGACGACTATGTCTCGCGGATCCGCAAGCCCGCCGAGTTTATGGCCGACCTGGTGGCCGAAGATCTGTCGCGGCTGAGTGGGGTGTCTTTCAAGCCCAAGGTGTTCCGCATCTATCGGGATGTGCGCTTTTCCAAGGACAAGACCCCCTACAATGCGCATCTGCACGTCTCCTGGTTTCCGGGCGGGGACGGTCCGCGCGCCGGCTGGTTCCTCGGGGCGGCACCGGAGTATCTCTTTCTCGGCGCCGGAGCTCCCGGCCCGCAGGGTCCAGCTCTCACAAGGCTGCGTGCGGCGCTGGACCGCGACGGCGACGCGTTTGTCGACGCGATGGACCGTGCGGCGGATGGAGTCGGTGCCAAGCTCCACGCATTTGGCGCGCCGCCACTGAAACGCGTCCCCAAACCCTTCGCACCGGACCATCCCCACGCTGAGCTTCTGAAGCGCAAGGGCATTGTGCTCGGCGCGGACCTGCCCGACGGCTGGCGCGACGACGGCTTGACCTCCACGCTTCGCCGACTTGCCAAGGGGCTCGAACCCGCGCGCGCCTGGCTCGACAGCGCCTTGACCGCATGAGCGATGCGCCACGCGTCGAGGTCGCCTCGACCGATGCGCTATGGGCGTGGCTGGCCATCCACCATACCCGGGACAGCGCCGTCTGGCTGGTCACGTGGAAGAAGAGCGATGCGGACCGCTACGTCGGGCGCGACGATGTGCTTGACGCCCTCGTGGCCTTCGGTTGGATCGATGGGCGACGCATGAAGCTGGACGAGGCGCGGACGATGCAGCTGATCGCGCCACGCCGCCAGCAGGCCTGGGCGCAAAGCTACAAAAAGCGCGCCGCACGGCTGATCGACGAAGGTCGCATGCAGCCGGCCGGCAAAGCCTCGATCGAAGCGGGCAAGGCTTCGGGACTTTGGGAGTTCTACGCCGATGTCGATGCGCTCCGCATACCGGAGGATCTGGCCAAGGCGCTCGCACTACGCCCGCCAGCCGCTGCACAGTTCAGCGGGTTTGCCCCCTCCGCCAAACGCAACATTCTGCGCTGGATCAAGATCGCGAAAACGGAGGCCACCCGCACCAAGCGCATCGCAGAGGTCGCCAGACTTGCCGCCGACGGCAGAACACCCCCGCATATGTAAGTCGGCAGCGCTCAACCGCGCCCTTTAGCGCAATCACGCTTGCAAGGCAGCCGTGCCGGTTCTACGCCCACGCCCAACGAGACATCACTCAGGAAGGATAGCCCCGATGAAAGCCACGCGGACCGTGCAGAAGATCCTCGCCAATTACGAGGGCGAAACCCCGGGCGTGAAGGGCAAGCTTTGCCAGATGCTCATGCAGGGCAAGCTTGGCGGCACAGGCAAGATGATCATCCTGCCGGTCGACCAGGGGTTTGAGCACGGGCCCGCCCGCTCCTTCGCGCCGAACCCGGCGGGCTATGATCCGCATTATCACTACCAGCTCGCGATCGACGCTGGGCTCAGTGCCTACGCTGCGCCCATTGGCCCATTGGAGGCTGGCGCAGACACCTTTGCCGGGCAGATCCCGACCATCCTGAAGGTGAACTCCGCCAACTCGCTGATGGGTCCGGGCGCAGGCAAGAACCAGGCCGTCACCGCCGGCGTCGACGACGCGCTGCGGCTCGGCTGCGCGGCCATCGGCTTTACGATCTATCCCGGCTCCGACATGGCGCTCGATATGTTCGAGGAGATCGTCGAGATGCGCCGCGAGGCGGCGGCCTGCGGGATCGCCACGGTGATCTGGTCCTACCCCCGCGGCGAGGTTCTCTCCAAGGAGGGTGAAACGGCGGCCGACATCTCCGCCTATGCCGCGCACATCGCGGCGCTCCTGGGCGCCCACATCATCAAGGTAAAGCTCTCGACCGATCACCTCGAACAGGGCGAGGCCAAGAAGGTGTTCGAAAGCGAGGGGATCGATGTCTCGACCCAGGCCGCGCGCGTGGCCGAATGTGTCCGCTCGTCCTTTAACGGGCGGCGGATCATCGTCTTCTCCGGTGGCGCGAAGAAAGGGGCCGACAGCGTCTTCGACGACGCCCGCGCGATCCGCGACGGTGGCGGAAACGGCTCGATCATCGGGCGCAACAGCTTCCAGCGTGAGCGCGGCGAGGCGCTTGAGATGCTGGGCAAGCTCATCGACATCTACAAAGGCAAGGCCTAACACTAAGCCTGGCGTCGGCCCGCCGCACGACATCGCGGCCAGGCGCGCTGCCAAGGCGCGCATGGCCCATATCGCCTGATCACCAGACGCGGTGCCTTGCCGTGACATAGCGATGTTGTGGCGCGCCACGCCCATTCTGATGGCGAGATACGGGCCGCGCGGGAGGAAGAGGGCCTCCGGCGGCCGGGCTCAGGCGACCTCCCACGGGTTCGACATGATTAGTTCCGTCATATCGAGGCGAAACTCAGCGTCGAATGTGCCGGGGGAGGCGTTGGCCTCATAGAGATCAATGAACTCTTCGGCCGCCTGGTAGCTGCTGGATTCGCTCCGTTCGTAGATTTCCATGGCCTGCCGCGCGACGTCGACATCGCTGAGCCCATGGAACCCGGCGTAGTGCAGGCCGAGGTCTGCCTTGTCCTCAATGGTGCGCCGGTCGATCATCGCCTCTTCGCTCGTGTTGTCGCGCGCGCCGTTGATCAGCGACAGCATGAAGGTGCCCCGGCTGAGCCCTGCGTCCAGCTCCTGGGTCCAGTAGGACAAACCGGCCGCGTCCGGATCGCGCTCCAGAAAGTTGTTATAGGCCGTCCGCACCAGCGTGGCATTGTCCATGTCGGCGGGATAGCGCGCCTGCGTTTCGGGCTGCGCAAAGAAGCTCTCGGCGATCTCCTCCATCGTCATCCCGTCCGCCAGGCGGGTGGCCCAGTAACTCAGGCCCACGGCATCTGGAGCGCGGTCGAAGTAGGCGATGTACATCTCGGCCAGAGGGTAGAGCTCGGAGAGGCTCAGGTCACGGATGCCCTCGAAGGCGGTGAGATCCAAAATGCCGTCGGTGAACGTGTCGTTGCCGTTGTCGAAGATGATCCGTTCGATGCCCGTGATCATCGTCCCTTCGTCGAGCCCGTCTGACTGGTGGTAGACATAGGCTTGAGCCTCGGTCGAGAAGCCGCTCTGCCAACGGATCGTGTATTCGTCCATGCGGTCGTAGATGAGAAGCGTGTCCTGCCCCTCGGCGCCTGCGATGCTGTCCGAGCCTTGCGAGAAGACAAAGGTGTCGGCCCCGGGAGTTCCGTCGAGCACGTCATCGGCGGTGGTCCCGACGAAGCGCCCGCCCCCCGTGGGAGCATCGCCATCGCCGCGGGGGTCGATCGTTGGCAGGCCGCCGCCGTCGCCGGGGCGGTCGCTGCCCGGCGTATCGGGATCGCCGGGCGTGTCGGGATCGTCGTTCGGCGGCTGGGTTGCGCCACTCTCACCGTAGTAGCGCCTGATCAAATCTGTATCGAAGTCGGTCAGCTGGGACGTCTGGGGCATCAACTCGGCCAGCGGATCTTCCATCACGCTGCGCACACTGGCGCTCGCGGCGATGTCGCCCAGACCCAGAACATTGCCAATCTCGTGAAGCGCCACGGTGTAGAAGGATTCCGAATAGCCCAAAACCGACAATGGCCCGTCGTCGAGATCAAAAAGAATGGCGGCGCGGTCGATTGTCGTTCCGGTTGTTTCGGACTCCCAGATCCCCAGAATGCCGCTTGGCCCGTCCAAGCTAACGGTCCCGATCGTGATGTCTGCGTTGGAGTCGTAAGGACTGTAGTCAAATGACACTGTATCCAGTGCCCGGTCCCACGCCTGGAATGCGTCTTCCAACAGGGGGATCATTGCGACTTCGAAGAGGTTGGCGACCTCTATTGGCCCAGACCCAGGGAAATCCACAAACGTGTTGGACACGGACCAAGTGATCGTACGTTGGCCCCCCGTCACATCCCAACGATGGCCAAAATACTCCTCAAAAAAAAGATCTTCGAACGGAATGTTGTTCGCGATCATAAATGCCGTCCCCGCCAGACGCCCCCAGGCATGTGCGTGGCAAATCAATGCGGCGCAATGATGGCTTGGAACCCGCTCAGCGCGTCCAAAACACAGGCGGGGCGGCGGGTTGACCTGTGGCGCACATGCCCCACGCCCCGCCCCCTCCAAAATGGGGATTCACAGCGTCGGCCGGCTATGCAACGTTACGGTTGAACGGCCCCGAGCGGTCGGATGTGAGGCACGCGACTTCGGGCATGATACCATGACCTTCCACTCCCCACCGCGCGGCTTGGGCAGCGTACTCGCGTTCGCCGGGTGCCTCACGTTGTCGGCCTATTTCACCTTTGCCGCCGTGCAGGGGGATTATGGCCTCTTTCGCCGGATCGAGATCGAAGCCGAGACGCGCCGGCTCGAAGCGGAGCGCGAGGAGATCCTCGCCGAGGTCGCCGCAATGGAAAACCTGACGCGTCGCCTCTCGGACGATTTTCTGGATCTCGATTTGTTGGATGAGCGCGCCCGCGACGTACTTGGTCTGTTGCGGCACAACGAACTGGTCGTTGAGTAAGCGAAACCCGCGCAAAGCTATGCTCTGAGCGCAAGGCGACCGCGTCGTTTTGGAGGTCGTGTCGCGCGTACCCGTCTGCTAAGAAGCCGTTTAACGTTAAACCATTCTTGTCAGGGAGGGCAGTGCATGGCGACCCGTTCGACGCGGCGCACGTCCAAGAAGCCGAACGTCTCCAAGGAAGAGCTTCTCAAGTACTACCGGGAGATGCTGCTGATCCGCCGCTTTGAAGAAAAAGCGGGCCAGCTCTACGGAATGGGTCTGATCGGGGGCTTTTGCCACCTCTACATCGGCCAGGAAGCTGTGGTGGTCGGGCTTGAGGCCGCCGCCGACGAGGGCGACAAACGCATCACCTCTTACCGCGACCACGGCCACATGCTGGCCTGCGGGATGGATCCCAAGGGGGTGATGGCCGAGCTGACGGGCCGCGAGGGGGGCTACTCCAAGGGCAAGGGCGGCTCGATGCACATGTTCTCCAAGGAGAAGCATTTCTACGGCGGCCACGGCATCGTCGCAGCCCAGGTGCCGATCGGCGCCGGCCTCGCCTTTGCCGACAAGTATCTTGAGAACGACCGCGTGACCTTTGTCTACTTCGGCGACGGTGCGGCCAACCAGGGCCAGGTCGCGGAGACCTACAACATGGCCGAGCTGTGGAACCTGCCCGCCGTGTTCGTGATCGAGAACAACCAGTATGCCATGGGCACTTCCGTGAAGCGCGCCACCAAATCGCCCGACTTCTGGGAGCGCGGCGCCGCCTACGGGATCAAGGGAGAAGCGGTCGACGGGATGGATGTGCTCGCCGTGAAGGCCGCCGGCGAAAAGGCCGTCGCCGCCTGCCGCGCGGGCGAAGGCCCCTACATCCTTGAAATCATGACCTACCGCTACCGCGGACACTCCATGTCCGACCCTGCGAAGTACCGCACGCGTGACGAGGTCCAGAAGATGCGGGAGGAGCGCGACGCCATCGAAAACGTCCGCCAGCTCCTGCTCACGGGCAAGCATGCGACGGACGACGAGCTCAAGGCCGTCGACAAGGAAATCAAAGAGATCGTCAACGCCGCCGCCGAGTTCTCGAAGGAGAGCCCCGAGCCCGACCTCGACGAGCTCTACACCGACATCTACGCGGACGTTTGAGAAGGAAGACGCGCAATGGCGACTGAAGTACTCATGCCCGCCCTCTCGCCGACGATGGAAGAGGGCACGCTCGCGAAATGGTTGGTAAAAGAAGGGGATAGCGTCTCATCGGGCGATATCCTCGCCGAGATCGAGACCGACAAGGCCACGATGGAGTTCGAGGCTGTCGACGATGGCATCGTCGGCAGGATCCTGGTGGCCGAGGGCGCCGAGGGCGTCAAGGTGAACACGCCGATCGCGGTCATGGTCGAGGAGGGCGAAAGCGTCGACGCAGCGCCCGCGCCCGCCGCCGCGCCCGTGGCGGAGGCCCCTGCCCCGGCCGCTCCTTCGCCTGCCGCTCCTGTCCCCGCAGCTCCGGTGCAGCCCCTGCAGGTCGCCGCAGAGCCGGACGTCCCGGAAGGCACCGAAATGAAGAGCCAGACGGTCCGAGAAGCGCTGCGCGACGCGATGGCCGAGGAGATGCGCGCCGATCCGACCGTGTTTGTGATGGGCGAGGAAGTCGCCGAGTACAACGGCGCCTACAAGGTCAGCCAGGGCATGCTCGACGAGTTCGGCACCAAGCGCATCATCGACTCGCCCATCAGCGAGAACGGCTTTGCCGGACTCGGGTGCGCCGCCGCCATGTACGGCCTGCGAC
>JBCCYI010000182.1:0-9821 GCA_039189975.1 Pseudomonadota bacterium | reverse complement strand
TGGCGCTCGACGATGCCGAGATCAAATACTCGACGGTGCAGAACTGGTACCCGGGCGACGAAGACGGCAAGGGCGGCATCTACAACTTCGTCACGAAGCGTGCCGATTGCCGGGGCGATCGCTCCAAGGTGATGTGGACGCAAGTCGAGACGGGCTCCGCCATCACGTGGAAATACCCCTCGTGCATCCTGCGGGGCAACGAGAGCCAGGGTGAGTTCTACTCGATCGCGATCACGAACAACCATCAGCAGGCCGATACCGGCACGAAAATGGTGCATCTCGGGAAGGATACGCGCAGCCGCATCGTGTCCAAGGGGATCAGCGCCGGTTTTGCGCAGAACACCTATCGCGGGCTCGTGTCGATGCATCCCAAGGCGAAGAATGGGCGCAACTATACCCAGTGCGACAGTCTTCTGATCGGCGACAAGTGCGGGGCGCATACGGTTCCCTACATCGAGGTGAAGAACAACTCCTCGCGGGTCGAGCATGAGGCCACCACCTCCAAGGTCGACGACGACCAGATGTTCTACTGCCGCCAGCGCGGCATGGACGAGGAGGAGGCCGTGGCGCTCATCGTAAACGGCTTCGCTAAGGAGGTGCTGCAGGCGCTGCCGATGGAGTTCGCCATGGAAGCGCAGCAGCTCGTGGCGATCAGCCTTGAAGGGTCTGTCGGGTAGGCCCCGAAAAGAGGAGAGGCCGCAATGCCGCGCACGCTTGTACAGGCAGCGCTTACAGGCGCCTTCTGCGTGGTGTTCGCGCTCGTCGTGGACGTGGTCACCGACGCCCTGTCGCTGGCACCGGTCATCGGGCTGTCGTTTGTGTCCGGCTTTCTGGGCAGCCTCTTTGCCAGCATGGTCGTCGGGCGCCGCTCTGGCGCGTCGCTCCCGCCCGGTGCGTCCGAGTGAGACGTCGGTCACCGGCGCCGCGGACCACCGCGGGGGATGCGCCGCCAGCCGTCGTTTGACGGCCGCGCGCGTCCGACACGCACGCTTTTCACGCCAGCGCCGACCGCGCGAGCCATCCCAAACGCTACTTCGGAGACCGATATGATCGTGACGACCACACCGACCATCGAGGGTCGCAAAATCACCACCTACCACGGTGTGGTGGTGGGCGAGGCAATCCTCGGCGCTAACGTGTTTCGAGACATTTTCGCGGGGATCACGGACATTATCGGCGGCCGCTCGGGCGCCTACGAGGCGAGCCTGGCCGAGGCCCGCGAGACCGCGATGAGCGAGCTCGAGGAGCGCGCCGCCAGGGCCGGTGGCAACGCCGTGGTGGGCGTCGACCTCGATTACGAGGTCATCAACAACATGCTCATGGTCTCGGTATCCGGCACAGCGGTGACAATCGCGTGAGCCGGCCTGTCTGCCATATCGTTGCCGCGGGGCCGTCCGGCTCTGCCCTTGGCGTGCCCTTTTTCGGCCCCGTTGCATGCCTATCCCGCTTTTGGTCTCAGAAGCGTGACAGGAGGGTAAGCGGTGTCGGCAGACGCACGGTTTTACGAACGGATCAATCGGATCGAAAGTGGATGCCAGTGGCAGCCCGACGGCGTGTTGAACCCCCGAGAGATCGCACGCCTCAAGGCGCGCGGTCAGGCGCGCAAAAAGGGCGGTCAGAAGCTCTCCGTGCTGATCGCGGCCACGGCCGCTTGGATCTATTTTCAACCCGAGGTGCCAGAGCCGATCGTCGGCTTCTTCGCGGCACCCACGACAGAGGCGGCGATCGCGTCGCTCAACCAAATGAGCGTGTTCGCCCGGGTGTCCGCGCCCTAGACGCGCCCTTCCACACTGACCAGACACCTGCCCCCCGGCCAGCTTCGCTGCGCCGGGCGCATTGCATTGGAGGCTAGACACATGCTCGATATCCGCAACTTGCACGTCAAACTTGAGGAAGAGGACAAGCAGATCCTCAAGGGTGTCGACCTGACGGTCGAGGCTGGCAAGGTCCACGCCATTATGGGGCCGAACGGCTCGGGCAAGTCCACGCTATCTTACGTGTTGTCGGGCCGCGACGGTTACGAGGTGACCGAGGGCACTGCGGTTTTGGAGGGCGAGGACCTGTTGGAAATGGAGCCGGAAGAGCGCGCGGCAGCCGGCCTCTTCCTGGCATTCCAGTACCCGATCGAAATCCCCGGTGTGGGCAACATGACGTTTCTGCGCACCGCGGTGAACGCGCAGCGCAAGGCACGCGGGCAGGAGGAGATGTCGGCGGCGGACTTCCTCAAGGAGATCCGCGCCAAAGCCAAGATGCTCGACATGGACCCGGAGATGCTGAAGCGCCCGGTCAACGTCGGTTTCTCGGGCGGCGAAAAGAAACGCAACGAGATCCTGCAGATGGCCATGCTCGAGCCGAAGATGTGCATCCTGGACGAAACCGACTCCGGTCTTGACGTCGACGCGATGAAGCTTGTGTCCGAAGGCGTGAACGCGCTGCGCGACGCGGGCCGCGGGTTCCTCGTGATCACGCATTATCAGCGCTTGCTCGACCACATTCAGCCCGACGTCGTCCACATTATGGCAGACGGCCGCATTGTGAAGACGGGCGGGCCGGAACTTGCGCTCGAGGTCGAGCACAACGGCTACGCGGGCATCCTCGAGGAGGTGGCATAATGGCCGTCCCCCAGATCAAGATGGATGCGCTTGATGCGCGCCTTGCCGGGCTGAGCCTGCCAGCGGGCGGCGCCTGGGTCGCCCAGGCGCGGGCCGCAGCGCAGGCCCGGCTGGGCGAGATGGGCCTGCCGCACCGGCGCGACGAGTACTGGAAGTACACCGACCCGGCCACCCTCGTGGCCCCTAAGGCGCCCGCCGCGGCTCTCTTTGATCCGCAGGAAAAGGCGCTCTTTGCCGAGGTGCCGCGCGTGCGCGTCGTCTTCGTCGACGGTGTGTTCGATCCAGAGCAATCGGATGATCTGGTCGGCGAAGGGATCGACATCGAGCGCCTGGGTGACGCCAGCAAGCAAGACCTGCACTGGGCGCGGGATATCTACGGCGTTCTTGAAGCGCGCGGTCAGGATCCGGTGGCGCGCCCGCTTGCCGCGCTCAATACCGCCTATGCGACGGACGGGATCCTTGTGCGGGTGTCGGGCCGGGCCGAGAAGGCTGTCAGCCTCGTCTATCTGCACGAGAATGAAGCCTCCGACGCGATCCTGCATCACTGCATCAAGGTTGAAGAGGACGCGGACGTCACAATCCTGGAAAAAGGCCCGGCAGCGGCGCGGTTCAACAAGGTCATGGAAGTGGACGTCGCCAAGGGTGGCGCCTTTCACCATGTCCGCGCTCAGGGGCGGGACCATGAGCGCCGCGCGGTCACGCATATCTTTGCGCGGGTGGCGGAGGAGGCGACGTTCAAGTCCTTCACGCTCACCGTGAATGGCGTGCTGACGCGCAACGAAGCGGTGATCGAGTTCACCGGCGACGACGCCGTGGCCCATGTGGCGGGGGCCTGTCTGGGCGACGGGGACTTTCACCACGACGACACAGTTTTCATCACCCACGATGCCGAACGCTGCGAAAGCCGCCAGGTCTTCAAGAAGGTTCTGCGCAATGGCGCTGTCGGCGTTTTTCAGGGCAAGATCCTTGTCAAACCCGGCGCGCAAAAGACCGATGGCTATCAGATCAGCCAGTCGCTCCTGCTCGACGATGACAGTCAGTTCCTCGCCAAGCCGGAGCTGGAGATCTACGCGGATGATGTCGTGTGCTCGCACGGCTCGACCTCGGGCGCGATCGACGAGGAGGGACTCTTTTACCTGCGCTCCCGGGGGATCCCCGAAGGTCCGGCGACAGATCTGCTCGTGCTGGCATTTCTCGCCGAAGCGATTGACGAGATCGAGGACGAGGTGATTTCGGCCGACATCGTCAGCCGTTTGGAGCAATGGCTGGAGCGTCGGAGGGGCTGACACGGCAATGGCCATCACGACGGAGATCTTTCGCACCTACCGGGCGCCGCGCGACGCGATGCGGCGCCTGCTGGCCGCTGGCCAGCGGGAGGATCGTGCGATCGCCTATCTGATGGGGGCGTGCGTGATCATCTTCGTTGCGCAATGGCCGCGGCTCCAGCGTGAGGCCATGCTGAACCCGGACGGCCCCCCGCTCGAAGCCCAGATCAGCGGGGCGCTGATGGGTTGGGTCTTTATCGCGCCGTTGATGTTCTACGGCATTGCCGCGCTCTCCCACATCGTCGCGCGTCTCCTCGGCGGGCGAGGCACGTGGTGGGGTGCGCGCATGGCTCTGTTCTGGACGCTGCTGGCCACGTCGCCGCTCATGCTGCTCAACGGCCTGATCGCGGGGTTCATCGGACCCGGTCTGCAACTCAACGTGACCGGCGTCGTCACAATCCTTGCGTTCTGTGCCATCTGGGGCATATCGCTCGTGGAGTCCGAACGCAGCCCGCCGGCCCGGCAGGCCTGAGCCACACCCGGAGCGACCATGTCTGAGCAGACAGCGATGATACCGGACCTGATCCGGCAGACCTTCTCCGACCCGCGCGGCGCGGCCTCCCGCATTCTGCGCATGGATCTGCCGAGCAACGTGCTCTGGGAGGCGTTGGCGCTGGTCGTGGTCCTGTCTGTGATCGCTGCGCAGGTGACGACGCTCCTGCTCGCGCAGCCGGGGCTTGCGCCGGGCGAAGCAGGGGAGGAGATGATCCCCTCCTTTCTGTCTAACCCGTTGATCATGGGCGCCATTCAGGGCGTGATCCTGGTGTTCATGGTGTTTGCTGTGCACCTGATCGGGCGTGGATTTGGGGGAACCGGCCAGTTTGACGGCGCGATCGCGCTCGTCGTCTGGCTTCAGTTCCTGCTGGTGTGTTTGCAAGGTGTTCAGGTCTTCGCCGGGCTGCTGTCGCCCGCGCTGAGCGGCTTTATCGGCCTGATTGGCGTCGTCCTGTTCTTCTGGTTGCTGACGCAGTTCGTCGTGGTGCTCCACGGCTTTCAATCATCGGCGATGGTCTTTGTCATGATCGTGGTTTCCATGCTCGCGCTGGCCTTTGCGCTCTCGATGGTGCTGACGATCCTTGGTGTCGTCGTCGTGGGGGAGGTGCCCAATGTATGATGTGATGCAGGTCCGGCAGGACTTTCCCATCCTCGCGCGCGAGGTGAACGGCAAGCCGCTCACCTATCTCGACAACGGCGCCTCGGCGCAGAAACCGCAGGCCGTGATCCATGCGATCACCAAGGCCTATGCGGAGGAATATTCAAACGTTCACAGGGGCTTGCACACCCTTTCCAACATCGCGACTGAAAACTACGAGGCCGTGCGCGGCAAGATCGCCCGCTTCCTTGGCGCCGCAGATGAGAACGAGATCGTCTTCACCACGGGCACGACGGAAGGTATTAACCTCGTCGCCTATGGGTGGGCGATGCCGCGCCTTGAGGCCGGCGATGAGATCATCCTTTCCGTCATGGAGCATCACGCCAACATTGTGCCCTGGCACTTCCTGCGCGAACGGCAAGGTGTTGTGCTGCGCTGGATCGAGCCGGAACTCGACGGATCGCTCGACCCTGAAAAGGTCCTCGCCGCGATCGGTCCGCGTACCAAGCTCATCGCGGTGACGCATATGTCCAACGTGCTGGGCACAATTGTCGACGTGAAGGCCATCGCCCATGGCGCGCGGGCTCTGGGTGTGGCGACGATGGTCGATGGGAGCCAGTCCGCCGTGCACATGCCGGTCGATGTCGCCGATATCGGCGCGGACTTTTACGCGATCACCGGGCACAAGCTCTATGGCCCTTCCGGCTCGGGCGCGATCCACATCCGGCCGGAGCGGATGGCGGAGATGCGGCCCTTCCTCGGCGGCGGCGACATGATCCGCGAGGTCCACCGCGACGAGGTGATCTACAATGATCCGCCGATGAAGTTCGAAGCAGGCACACCTGGCATTGTTCAACAAATCGGGCTGGGCGCCGCGCTCGACTACATGATGGCGCTCGGGATGGACAACATCGCGGCCCATGAAGCGGGGTTGCGCGACTATGCCCACACCCGGCTTCACGGGTTGAACTGGTTGAACGTGCAGGGCAACGCCCCGGGCAAGGGCGCAATTTTTTCCTTTACGATGAACGGCTCAGCCCACCCGCATGACCTTTCGACCGTGCTCGACAAGCGCGGGGTTGCCGTGCGTGCCGGGCAGCATTGCACCGGCCCGCTGATGGACCATCTGGGACTGGCCGGGACATGCCGTGCTTCTTTTGGGCTCTACAACACGGTCGACGAGGTTGACACATTGGTCGACGCGCTCGAACTCTGCCACGAGCTCTTGGGCTAAACGCTTCGCCTTGCGGTGTCAGGCACGCGCATTGGTCGTGATCATCCAGCGGGTGCCGAACCGGTCGCGCACGGTGCCAAACCCGGGCGTCCAGAACATCGGGCCATAGGGCATCCCGACGTCGCCGCCTTCGGCGAGCCGCTCGAACGCCGTGCGCCCGGCCTCGACACTCGGCAGCGCCATCGACACTGAGTTGCCTTCCATGCGCTGCGGGGTCTCGCTGATATCGTCGGACGCCATCAGGAGCCCGCCATCGGCCCACTTGATTGCGCCGTGCATGACCCAGTCGGCCTTGTCCGCAGGGACCTGCATGTCCTCGCTCGGGGGCAGCTCAGAGAACGGCATCATCGCTTCAAGTTCAGCATCAAAGACGTCAGCGTAGTAATGCAGTGCCGCGCGGCAGGTGCCGCCGAAAAAGAGATAGGGTGTGGGGTGCATGGCCGATCCTCCCGTGTCGCACGCCGTAGCAGGGTGCCACAGGGCTGGGGGGCCTGTCTCGGTAGAAAGCGAATGTGCCGAGCGCGCCCAGAGCCCCTTCTGGAGCTTTCCACGTCTCCTAAGTGCAGCGTCTGGCCGCACAGGTCGGCCGCGCCGTCCCGCCCCACAAGGCGGCGAGGCTGTGCGATCCTGCGGGCCGGTGCTACACGTCCAACGCGGGGTATCTCAGGTTTGGGGTCGGGTGCGCCACAATCCGCGCGCAGCGCCTTGCATCGCGTGGCCCCCCACGCTAGGCGACGCCGCGCAGCAGCCGAAAGGACCGAAGACATGGGCTTCAAGACCGGGATCGTCGGCTTGCCGAATGTCGGCAAGTCGACCTTGTTCAACGCGCTCACGCGGACGGCCGCCGCGCAGGCGGCCAACTTTCCGTTTTGCACCATCGAACCTAATGTCGGCGACGTAGCCGTCCCCGATGCGCGTCTGCACACGCTGGCGGGCCTGGCCAGCTCGGCGCGTACGATCCCCGCGCGGTTGACCTTCGTCGACATCGCGGGCCTGGTGAAGGGAGCGTCGCGCGGCGAGGGCCTCGGCAATCAGTTCCTGGCCAACATCCGAGAGGTCGACGCCATTGCCCACGTCCTGCGCTGCTTTGAGGACGATGACGTCACCCATGTGGACGGCCGGGTAAACCCGGTCGAAGACGCGCAGACGATCGAGACGGAATTGATGCTAGCCGATCTGGAGTCGATCGAAAAGCGCCTGCAGGGGCTGAGCCGAAAGGTGCGCGGCGGCGACAAGGAGGCGGTGACGCAGGAGCGTCTGCTGAAGGCCGCAGCCGCGCTTCTGGAATCCGGCAAACCCGCCCGTGCTCTAGAGGTCGACGCAGAGGATGAGAAGGCGTGGCGGATGCTGCAACTGCTGACCTCCAAGCCTGTGCTCTACGTCTGCAATGTGGCGGAGGATGACGCAGCCGAGGGCAATGCCCTGAGCGCGGCCGTGGCTGAGATGGCGGCCGCCGAGGGGTCCGTGTCCGTTGTCATCTCCGCCAAGATCGAGGAGGAGATCGCGCAGCTCGACCCCGAGGAGGCGGAGGCGTTTCTCGAAGAGCTGGGTCTGTCCGAAGCCGGGCTCGACCGACTGATCCGCGCGGGCTACGGCCTCTTGGGCTTGGAGACCTACTTCACCGTTGGCCCCAAGGAAGCGCGTGCCTGGACGATCCCGATCGGAACGCTCGCCCCGCAGGCCGCCGGTGTGATCCATGGTGATTTCGAGAAGGGTTTCATTCGCGCGGAGACGATCTCCTTTTCCGATTATGTCACCTTGGGGAGCGAGCAGGCTGCCAAAGAAGCGGGTAAAATGCGCGTGGAAGGCAAGACCTATGAGGTCAAGGACGGGGACGTTCTGCACTTTCTGCACAGCGGCTGAGACGCCACGGGTGTCAATCCTTTGGCAACTATGAGCGCCTAAACCAGCCCTGCGCACGGAGAAGCCGTGCGTTGGAACGGGGCATCGCATGGGCAAGCTCATTCGCTGTTGGATGCGCATGGCATGGCGTATCCCGCTGCTTGCGGCGTTGGTTGTCGTCTATGGATCCCGCGCGCTGTCCGACGCGCCCGATGCCGCGGTCGTTATGGATGCGCGCACCGGGGAGGTCCTGCTTGCGGAGAACGCGGATACGCCTTTGCATCCCGCGTCACTGACCAAAATGATGACGCTCTACGTCGTCTTTGCTGCGCTGAATGCGGGCGAGGTGAGCTGGAACGCGCCGGTGCGTATCTCCGAACGAGCAGCGACGCTGAGCGGCGCGCGCTTCGGGCTCCGCGCCGGCCAGTCTGTTCCCCTTGGGGCGCTGGTGCGCGCCACCGCCATCGGGTCCGCCAACGATGCCGCTGTGGCGCTTTCGGAAGCGGTCGCCGGGAGTGAGACCGCGTTCGT
Source organism: Pseudomonadota bacterium (assembly GCA_039189975.1). Taxonomy (GTDB): domain Bacteria; phylum Pseudomonadota; class Alphaproteobacteria; order Rhodobacterales; family Rhodobacteraceae; genus HLUCCA09. Next base: position 1,184 of record JBCCYI010000182.1, on the reverse strand, counting down.
GGCCCGCATGAACGCAACGGCACAGGTCATGGGGCTGCGTGGGACATCCTTTCGCAACGCCCACGGGCTCACCGCGACGCAGCACCTCAGCACCGCCCGGGACATGTCTGTGCTGGGGTGGCGCCTCCTGTGGGACTTTCCGGACCATGCAGGGCTCTATGCCCGCCTCAGCGCCGACATTGTCGGGCGACGCGTGGCGCATACGAACCGGCGGTTCCTCAACGCGTATGCCGGGGCCAACGGGATCAAGACGGGGTACACCCGTGCCGCCGGGTTTACCCTGACGGCCAGCGCGGTGCGCGGGCGCAAGCACCTGATCGTGACGGTTCTGGGCGCGGCGTCTTCGTCCGAGCGTGCGGCCCGCGCGGCCCGTCTGATGGATTGGGGCTTTGCCCGGGTCGACGGTACAGCCCCGGCCCGACCGCCGCCGCCCCTGGGTATCCCCATTTTGCCCGCAGCGCCCGAATCCTCGCCCGGACCGCCGGAGCTCTTGGTCTCTGCAACGCCGCTCGGGGCCGGGCGGAGCGTGCGCCCATTGGCCGATTGGCGATCACCCCCACAGGCGCGCGTCGGTCGGGCACCTGGGGCCGCAGAGAGTCGGGCTCCGCCCTCTTTCATTCGCGCACCGTCCTTGCCCACACCTGCGCCGTCGCCCGGCGGTCTTGCGCTCACGGGGCTTGTCGCCAGCCCGCCGTCGTTTGAGGCAATGCACTGACCCTGCGGGATTTCCTCGGGTTAGGCCGCTGATCTAAATGCCTGGACTGGCGTTCGCATGGCAAGGGCCTGGTGTGGGTGCCGATGGTTGTAGAACTGGATCCAGTCACCGATCCGACGGCTGGCCTGCGCCAGGCCCTTGAAGCTTTGCCGATGCACGCATTGCCCTTTCAACGATCCGATCAGCCGTTCCATCGTGCCGTTCTGCTGCGGAGTGAGGCATGAGTGCCGCCATTGGTCCTAGTAGTTCACTCCCGGCATCTGGTGGATCGGGTCGACGATGAATCTGTCCGGCTTTGGAGTCCAGATTTTGCAGATATGCTCTTAGGGCGTGAGACCGCTGAGGGTCTTGAGGCGGCGGGCGAAGGTGTAGGCGAGGAGGGGCCAGGGATCGATCCGGGGGTCGATCCCCCAGACGCGAGGGAAAGTCGGCGAGGTGTCTGCGGAGCGGTTCGTGGCTGTCGTCGTGG
>JBCCYI010000181.1:0-9834 GCA_039189975.1 Pseudomonadota bacterium | reverse complement strand
CGGGAATTCATCTGCGCATCGCCGAGGTCGATGACTTCGCCGCCGCCGGAGATCTCCTCCCACACGGTGGCGTCCGCATCGAGCGCGTCGCGCGACTGGTCGACGTAGGCCAGCTGCACCGTGTCGCCGTAGTCCACCGAGCCGCCGTCGGGCTGTTCCTGGCCGGTGAGCATGCGAAAGAGCGTGGACTTGCCCGCCCCGTTGGGCCCGATCACGCCGACGATGCCGCCGGGGGGCAGCGAGAACGACAGGTCTTCGATCAGCAGCCGGTCGCCGTAGCCCTTCTTGAGCCCCGTCACCTCGATGACCTTCGCGCCGAGGCGGGGACCGTTCGGGATCACGATCTGCGCCTTGCCGACCTTTTCGCGCTCGGACTGCGACGCCATCTCCTCATAGGCGTTGATCCGGGCCTTGGATTTGGCCTGCCGCGCCTTGGCGCCGGCACGGATCCACTCCAGCTCGCGCTCCAGCGTCTTCTGGCGGGCCTTGTCCTCGCGTGCCTCCTGCGCGAGGCGCTTGGCCTTTTGCTCCAGCCAGGCCGAGTAATTGCCCTCGTAGGGGATGCCCCGGCCACGGTCGAGCTCCAGGATCCAGCCGGTGATGTCATCGAGGAAATAGCGATCGTGCGTCACGATCAGGCAGGTGCCCTTGTACTCGATGAGGTGGCGCTGGAGCCAGGCGATGGTCTCGGCGTCGAGGTGGTTCGTCGGTTCGTCCAGAAGCAGCATGTCGGGCGCTTCGAGCAGCAGCTTGCAGAGTGCGACGCGGCGGCGCTCCCCGCCCGAGAGGTTCTCGGGCATCGCATCGTCCGGCGGGCAGCGCAGCGCCTCCATGGCGACGTCGATCTGACTGTCGAGGTCCCACAGGTTGTTGGCGTCGATCTCGTCCTGGAGCTGCGCCATCTCGTCGGCGGTCTCGTCGGAATAGTTCATGGCGAGCTCGTTGAACCGGTCGAGCTTGCCCTTCTTCTCCGCGACGCCCAGCATCACGTTTTCCCGCGCGGTGAGGGTCTCTTCGAGCGCGGGCTCCTGTGGCAGGTAGCCGACCTTGGCGCCCTCGGCGGCCCAGGCTTCGCCGGTGAAGTCCTTGTCCATCCCGGCCATGATCTTCATCAGCGTCGACTTACCCGCGCCGTTGACGCCGACAACGCCGATCTTCACGCCGGGCAGGAACGACAGGCGGATGTTCTCAAAGCACTTCTTGCCGCCGGGATACGTCTTGGAGACGCCATCCATATGATAGACGTATTGATAGCTGGCCACCGGAGCCTCCTGATGCTGCTTGGGGTGCATCTAGCGTGGCCGGTGGTGCGGTGCAATCTACTGCAACCGATTGCCAGGGGCTGCGGCGGCGCGCTTGGCGCAATGCTGCATGATCTGCCGCGCACAGCCGGTCTCGATGGCGCGCGCTCACAGGAGCGTACGGCGTCTCAAGGCCCGCGCCGGACATCGCCCCAAGGTCGGACGCTGCAGCAGGGTTAGTGCAAGCGCTCCAGACGCTGCACAAAGGGATCCACCTGGACCCACGCCAGGAGTCGCGGTCCGAGAAGCGCCATTGCCTCCTGGATCGGCCTGGGACGGACCCGCCTGCGCAGGGCGGCATGGGGCGCGCTTTGCCACGAGACCCCAGCGGCCTGGAACGGTGCTGATCTCTGCCTTGGCTCTGCGCGGCGCAAAACGCTGGGGAGCAGGCCAGGCGCGTGTGCCGCGGGGACGAGCGCAGCTTGCACGGCATGGTCGCACGCCGAAGGCGCCTCCGTAACCTCGGACGACCGTTCTGCCAATGGCGCAGGGGTCTGCGGGGCTGGCGGGACCTTCTCCCGCGGCGCCAAGACAGGCTCTGGCACCAGACGCAAGTGCACTGGCACTGTGCGGGAGCGATGGCCCGTCGTCATGCGCTGTTCTTCCATCCGTGCGTGCAACTTGATGAGCATTTCCGTGGCCACCGGCCGATCCTCCACAATCGTCTTTGACACGCTAGGCCGCGAAGCGGGCGGGTTTGTGGCGCAGGAAGGGGCAGAAGGGGACGATTTATTAACCACTCGGTGCACTTTTGGATCCATCTCCAGGGTGAGTCCCCTAAGAGCGTTGCGGCAAGGACGGAGGTGACGCGTGCGACGGAACAGGGTTTTGTGCTGCATCGGTGCATTGCTGGTCCTTTCCGGCTGCGCGCGGGCGCCACAACCGGTCGTGGCGCGCATGACGCCGCCGCAGATGCAAAACTGCGTCCAGGAGATCATGGAGCGTCACGCGATCCGCACGGAACTTGCTCCCTTTCCGGATGGCATCTGGCGCCTGCGGTTGTCGATCCTGACCGGGCCACCGTCGGGCTGGGTCGACAAGGGCAGCATCGTGCACACGGGCACCGGGCTGTCCTACATCGCCAATGGGGCGACGGCGGGGCTCAACGAGGCGCAGCTTCGGGGCGCGCTGGAGCCGATCTTTCAGATCTGCCGGTGACGCAAGGCGGACCATGCCATCGGCTTGCTCCCGGAGCAGGGAACGTTATTGTCCCGCCGCTATGAGTATCCGCCGATCTCTCTTCTGTGCCACGGTCGCACTTGCCACGCTTGCGGGCTGCGGTGGCGCGCCGGAACGTTTCGCGGCGCCGCTTGCCCCCTCGGGTGGGCGCATCCCGATCAATGTGTCGCTGCTTGAGGTGCGCCAGGTCTCGCTGCCAAGCTACGCTCTGGACGAAGAGATCTGGTACGAGACAGAGACAGGCGCGCTCACCGCCGACAGCGGTCTTCTTTGGGCGGACGATCCCGTGCGCGGTGTGACCTTGGAGCTGTCGCGCCAGCTTGCGGCCATCTCCGGGGCGCGCGTTGCCGCAGAACCCTGGCCCTTCGAAGAGTTGCCGCAGGCGCGGGTGGAGGTTCGGGCTGACGAGTTCATCGCCGGCGCCAACGGCCAGTTCCGCATTTCGGGGCAGTACTTCGCCGTCGCACTGTCGGCGGGGGGGGATCGCGCGTCGGACTTTGCCGTGTCCGCGCCAATTGCGCCGGACAGCGGCCTGCCTGGGATCGCTGCAGCGCGCGCCGCCGCGATCCGCGATCTCGCCCGCGTTATCGCACAGGACGGCTTTTAGGACCGCCCAAGGCGGGCGGACGCGGAAGGCCGCCCTCAATCGTAGCGCAGATCGGTCGCTTTACCTCGGAACACGATATACGCGAGAGCCGTGTAGGCCGCGATGATCGGCATGACGACGACCGCACCGACCAGGATAATCGCCAGGCTCTCCGGCGCGCTCGCCGCCTCGTAGATCGTGATCTGCTCCGGCACGACATAGGGGTAAAACGAATAGGCCATCCCGAGAAAGGCGAGGACGAAGAGGCCCGTCGCAAGGGCAAAAGGTGCCCAGGCGTACCGGTCATCGTCCGTCGGCAGGTGCCGCAGCGACCACCAGATCAGCCCCAACAGAAGCGCTGACAGGATGGGGAATGGCGCGAGGAAGACAACTTCGGGAAAGGAAAACCACCGGTCGAAGATCCGCTCGGACACGAGCGGCGACGCGATCGAAATCGCTCCAACCCCAAGAAGAAGCCCCCAGACCCCGCCTTGAGCCCATTCGACGGCCTTGTCCTGGAGCGCGCCCTGGGTCTTGATGATCAGCCACGCCGCGCCGATGAAGCTGTAGCCGACGGTCAGGAACAGAGCGGTGAGAAGCGCAAAACCAACGTGCCACCACGTGTATTCAAGCCCCATGACGTACACGCCGAGCATGAACCCCTGGCTCAGAGAGGTCAGCAGCGAGCCCAGAAAGAACGCGAAATTCCAGCCTGGCTTGTACCTGAGCGGCGCCTTGACGCGAAACTCAAACGCCACACCGCGAAGGATCAGCCCGATGAGCATCACAGCAACGGGCAGATAGAGCGCCGTCAGGATAGCGCCATGCGCGGTGGGAAATGCAACGAGGAGCAGACCGATCGCCAGAACGAGCCATGTCTCGTTGGCATCCCAAAACGGGCCGATGGACGACACCATGCGGTCCCGTTCCGCATCGTCCGCGAAGGGAAACAGCAGGCCGACCCCAAGGTCGAACCCGTCCAGCACAACGTAGATCAGGATCGAAACGCCCATAAGCCCCGCGAAGGTGAGCGGCAACCAACGGGTTGGGTCGGCGAAGAGGTCGGCGAACATCGGTCTATCCTTCAGGCAGCGCGGTGGCGCCGGCTATTCCGCCGGGGTCACCTGAGGCGGATGTGCGCCCCCGGGTTGCCGGTGTCCGACTGCGGCGGCGATTGCCGCGCCGGACGATGGTTCCATGCCGCGGGTCGGCAGCGTCTCACCACGGGTCGCTTTCCAGGCCAGGTAGATCAGCACCGCGCAATAGGCTCCCGTCAGCACGCCATAGATCGTCAGATAGGCGATGAGGGTCGACAACACCATCGGGGCGGGCACATCCGCCACGGCCTGGGCGGTGGTCATGACGCCCGTCACGAGCCACGGCTGGCGGCCGATCTCCGTTGTGTACCAACCGGCCAGCACCGCCAGCCACCCAGAGAGGGCCATCGCCACGAAGGCAAAGAGCACGATCTTTGGCAGCGCCTCGATCTGCCAGCGCTGCCCCTCCGGCCCACGCCGCCATGCCATCAGCCCGACCGACAGCCACGTGAGCGCGAGCATCGCCATGCCGACCCCGACCATCACGCGGAAGCTGAAGAACACAGGCGCCACGGGCGGATGCATCACATCCCCGTCCTCCGTAACAAACTCGTCGAGCGCCGGGATCTGCCCGTCCCACGAATGGGTGAGGATCAGTGAGCCGAGGTGCGGGATCTTGACGGCGAAGTCATTCGACCGCGTCTCCTTGTTCGGGACAGCAAAGAGATAGAGCGGCACGCTCTCTCCCTCGACGTTTTCCCAATGCGCTTCCATCGCGGCCACTTTGGCAGGTTGGTGTTCGAGGGTGTTCAGCCCGTGCTGGTCGCCCACGAAGATCTGGACCGGGATGACCAGCGCCCCAAGAAAAATGCCGAACTTGAGCGTCGCCGCGACAGAGGCCGAACGGTCCCCCAGCAAGCGCCGCAGTGCGGAGATGCCGGCAATGAGAAAGGCAACCGTCAGCGCCGACGCCAGGAGCATGTGGATCAGCCGGTATGGCATGGACGGGTTGAAGATGATCTCCCACCAGTCGGTCGCATGGGCAACGCCGTCCCGCAGCTCGTAGCCGACAGGCGTGTGCATCCAGGAATTGAGCACGAGGATCCAGAACGCCGACATCGTCGTTCCGAAAGCGACGAGGAACGTCGACAGCGTGTGCAACCACCCCGGCACACGGGAAAACCCAAAGAGCATGATACCGAGGAACCCAGCCTCCAGGAAAAAGGCCGTCAGAACCTCATAGGCGAGAAGCGGGCCGGCGATGTTGCCCACGGCTTCCATAAAGCCTGGCCAGTTGGTCCCAAATTGGAAGGACATCGTGATGCCCGAGACCACGCCCATCGCAAAGGAAAGTGCAAAGACCTTTACCCAAAACCGATAGGCGTCCATCCACTTGGCATCGCCCGTCGCATTGTACCGCACCTTGAACCAGAGCAGGACCCAGCCCAGAGCGATCGTGATCGTCGGGAATAGAATATGAAACGAGATGTTCGCGCCGAACTGAATGCGCGACAACATGAGCGTGTCCATGTCACCTCCTTTGGCTCACACAAAGGGGCGCAGCCCGAGAGCAGCGCCGCCTTATGCGCATGGCGAAACGACAAGAATGATGGCAGACCTGTTCGCGCGTCTGCCTTTGCGCGACAGCTAGGCCGCCGCCTCGCCGTTTCAAAACGAAGTCCTGCAAATGCGACATTCTGGCCGATCGGGCCCGCCCAGTCACTGCGTCCAGGTGTACTCCTGGCAGAGCTGCGCCAGGGCGGACGCACCGGGCGCCGGTGACCTGCCCGGAACGGAGGCAAGCCCGACGGTGCGCGACATCGCCGGGTCGGTCAGCGGAAGCCGGACGAGCGACGCACTGCTCACGCTCCGTTCCGGTAAAACGGTCACTCCCAGCCCGGAGCTGATGATCTCCTGGACCCAATCGTCCCGGTCGGCAATGTAGCGCGGCACAATGCGCACCCCTTGCGCGGCGGCGACCGACATCAGGTGCGCGCGCTGTTCGCAATGCACCCGATCAATAAAGCCGACATCCTCCAGATCGGCAACGCTGACACTGGCGCGCTCTGCCAGCGGGTGACCCGGCGCCGTCACCACGACGAAGGCTTCCGTATAGAGCGGGATCAGCGCGAGGCGCTCCGTCAGCCCGGCCTGCTGGCTGACGATTGCCAGGTCGATCGCGTCGCCCTGAAGCGCGTGCACCAGATCATCAATCGGCCCAACAGTGGTCGCGAGCTTGGCACCGCTGTGGCTCTCCATGAAGGCGCGGAACAGCCCGTCGAACTCCGCGGGCGCGATCGTCGACTGGATGCCGAGCCGTACGGGGAGATCCGTCTGCTGGTGATAGCTCGTTGCCAACGCGTGGGCCGCATCCGCTTCCGCCGCAATCTGGCGCAGGTGCGGCAGCATCATCTTGCCGAACTGGCTGACGAGGATGCGCCGGCCCTCCCGGTGAAACAGCGGCGCATTCAGCTCTCGCTCAAGCGCCTTGATCCCCTTGGTCAGGGCTGGCTGGCTGACAGCGCACTGAGCCGCCGCACGCGTAAAGTTGAGGTGCTCCGCTGCGGCAAGCACGTAGCGGACCTGGTACATTTCCATAAGTGATCCCGGGGCAATCTGTCGGCCGAAGCTGACCGCGAATTCACATCGCCGCGCAAGTGGCCCAAAAGGACAGGTTTTTGCTACCCTTCACCATACGGGACCCAGACGGTCTTGACCTCCGTTGCCGCATGAAGAAACGCGCGCCCTTCGGCTTCGGGCGCCGACCAATCCGTGCGCAGGGACCACGTCCGCTTCAGCGTATCTGCGGCATGGCGTTCGATGTCACCATCGAGCGCAGGGTCGGCAAAGTTCCAGACAGCACCCACCGCGGCATGGGCCGCCAAAACGGGCGCGAGGGTCGCTGGCGATCCCGTGACGATGTTGGCGACCCCGGCGGGAATGTCCGACGTCTCAAGAACCTGGTAGAAATCCGTTGCTGCCAGGGGAAACGCGCTGGACGGCACCAGCACACACCGGTTGCCCAGCGCAAGGGCGGGCGCAAGTGCCGTGACAGCGCCCAAGAGGGGTGCCTCTCCCGGGCAAAGCGCCGCGATGACACCCACGGGCTCATTCAGCGCCAGCGCCAGGCCGCGCATCGGCACACCCTTGGCCGCGCCATCAAACTTGTCGGCCCACGCCGCCCAGGTGAAGAGCCGCGCGATGCTGGCCTCCACCTCGGCGACACCGTCTTTCCCGGTCATCGCCTCCAGCCGGTCGGCAAAAGCATCGCCCCGCGCCGCCAGGTTCTCCGCGATGTAATAGAGGATCTGCGCCCGCAGATGTCCGGTGCTGCGCGCCCATCCGCTCGCCGCGTCCGCCGCTTCCACCGCGTTGCGCAAGTCCTTGCGGTTGCCCGCGCCGACATGGCCCAGAAGCGTCCCCTCCGGGCTCCAGACCGCGCGCGAGTACCCGCCGTCGGGCCGCGCCTGCTTGCCGCCAATGTACATCTTGGCCGTCCGGTCGATCCCGTCGCCGGCACGCGCGCGCGCCGGGGAGGGCATCGACGCGGCGAGGGGCAGCCCCTCCGGCCAGTCCGACCGCGTGTAGGCCAGCAGACCTTCCCAGCCGCCCTCGCGCCCGAACCCGCTTTCGCGCACGCCGCCAAACCCGGCTGCGGCGTCGAAGAAGTTCGTCCCATTGACCCAGACAACACCTGCTGCCAGCTTCGGTGCCACGTCGAGCGCAAGGTTCACGTTTTCGGACCAGACAGACGCCGCCAATCCATACCGCGTGTCATTGGCCAGCTGCACCGCTTCGGCCGGCGTACGGAACGTGGTCGACACAAGCACTGGCCCGAACACTTCCTCCTGCATCAGCCGCGCAGCTGGCGAGAGCCCGGTCACCAGCGTGGGCGGGTAAAAGCAGCCCTCCGGCACGTCCACGGCGGCGTGGTAGACGTCGCCCTCGGCGCCCCCCTCCTCGACCATACGCGTGATGCTGTGCAGTTGTACCGGGTCGACCACCGCGCCCAGATCAACCGACTTGTCGAGCGGATCGCCCATCCGCAGCTTGTCCATCCGGGCCTTCAGGCGCGTATGGAAACGCTCTGCCACGCCCTCCTGCACCAAGAGCCGTGAACCCGCGCAACAGACCTGCCCCTGGTTGAACCAGATCGCATCCACGAGCCCCTCGACGGCACTGTCGAGATCCGCGTCATCAAACACGATGTAGGGGGACTTGCCGCCCAGCTCCAAGGTCAACGCCTTGCCACTCCCGGCGGTGGCGCGCCGGATCTCGCGGCCCACGGCGGTCGAGCCCGTGAAGGCCACCTTGTCGACATCGGCCGCCACGATCATCCGCCCGACATCGCCATCCCCGGTGAGGATGTTGACAACCCCATCGGGCACCCCGGCCTCCTGGCAAATCTGTGCAAAGAGCAGCGCCGTCAGCGACGTATATTCCGCCGGCTTCAGGACCACAGTATTGCCCATCGCAAGCGCCGGCGCGATCTTCCAGGCGAGCATCAGCAACGGAAAGTTCCATGGCACAATCTGTCCGCAGACGCCCAGCGCCCGCCGCCCGGGCAATTCCGCCGCCATCAGCTGCGCCATTCCAGCGTGATAGTAGAAGTGTCGGATCGCCAGCGGCACGTCGATATCCCGCGCTTCGCGGATAGGCTTGCCGTTATCAAGCACCTCCAGCACGGCAAGAAGGCGAGCATGCTTCTGCAACAGCCGCGCGATCGCATAGAGCACCCGCGCCCGCCCATGCCCGCCCAGCGCCACCCAGCCCGGCTGGGCTCCGCGTGCCGCCTGCACCGCGGCGTCAACCTCCGCCTGAGAAGCTTGCGTCAACCGCGCGAGGACGGCGCCCGTCGCCGGGTTCCGGCTGTCGAACCCCGCGCCCGGTGCCGTAAAGGCCCCGCCGACGAAATGCCCAAACGCCCCGCCACCCTCTTCAATCCAGGCCAGCGCCACCTCCGCACTCTCGGGGGCCGGGCCATAATCCATCGTCTCCAGGATCTCCTGCACTGTCATGCTCTTGCCCTTCCCCCTCGCCGCGCATCAACTTGAAACATCCACCTGACAAGACCGCGACTGCGATCTCCAAAGCGACAAGGTGCCGTCCCCCGGCACCTTCGCCCCGCGCCCCGGATCATCGCGCCCCGCCCGCCTCTTCTTCTTGCTTCAAATACCGAAATCCTACCGCCGCCAACGGCCGCACCGCCCAACATCATGCGATCGGATGCCGCCAGCGCACCGAGTACGCGCCTGTCACATGGTGCTCCAGCTGCCGCTCGATATCGCCCAGAAGCGAGGACGCGCCGAAGCGGAAGAGATCGGGCCTGAGCCAGCGGTCCCCCAGCTCTTCCTTCATCAGCGCCAGATACATCAGCGCATCTTTTGCCTTTGATATTCCGCCAGCGGGTTTGTAGCCCACACGATGCCCCGTCACCTCGTGGTAGTCGCGGATCGCGCGGGTCATCACCAACGTCACCGGCAACGTCGCGTTGACGCTCTCTTTGCCCGTCGACGTCTTGATGAAATCCGCCCCCGCCATCATGCACACCAGGCTCGCGCGGGCGACGTTGCGCAGGCTGCCCAGCTCGCCCGTGGCAAGGATCGCCTTGACATGAGCTGACCCGCAGGCGCGACGAAACTCTGCCATCTCGTCGTAAAGCGCCTGCCAATCGCCAGTAAGGACATGGCGGCGTGTGATCACGATGTCGATCTCCTCGGCCCCCGCCGCG
>JBCCYI010000180.1:0-9906 GCA_039189975.1 Pseudomonadota bacterium | reverse complement strand
CTTGAGAGCACGGCCAACGCCGCGCGCGGTGTCTCCGGGCCGCCGTCCCCGTCCGCCGGAAATCTGACGCTGACGCAGGGCAGTGCGACGCGGGCGGATCTTCTAGCGCAGATGGGGACCGGACTGTGGGTCACGTCCATGATCGGGGCCACCATCAACCCCACGACAGGCGACTATTCGCGCGGGGCCTCCGGCTTTTGGGTCGAGAACGGAGAGATCGCCTACCCTGTCAACGAATGCACCATCGCGGGCAATCTGCGGGACATGTTGCGCACACTCGTTCCGGCCAACGATGCGCGGCCCCATCTGTCTCGCGTCGTGCCCTCGCTGCTGGTCGAGGGGCTGACGATTGCCGGCGCCTGATCGCGCCCGCCCCTCTACCGGAGCACCGGTGCCGGGCTCAACCGTTACGGCCCACGGATGCGGCCCCATGGCCGACAAGAGGCTTTTGGCGGATGCGGCGCAGGGCGCGGCGGAGATCGCGCTCTCCTATTGGCGCAACGATCCCAAAACCTGGGAAAAACCCGGCGATGAAGGCCCTGTGACAGAGGCCGACCTCGCCGTCGACGCGTATCTGCGTGAAACGCTGATGCGGGCGCGGCCGGAGTACGGCTGGATGTCCGAGGAAACGGCGGACGACCCGCAAGTGCGCCGCGCAAAGACCCTCTTCATCGTTGATCCGATCGACGGCACACGCGCCTATGCCCGAGGCGAAAGGACCTGGGCACATGCGCTGGCGGTTGTGCAGGACGGCGTGCCGATTGCCGGTGTCGTGCATTTGCCCGCGCGGGATAAGCTCTATGCGGCGGCCATCGGTCAGGGAGCCGTGTTCAATGGCGTTCCGCTGGATGTGGCGCGCGAGGCCCCGCCCCTCGACAGGGCGCACATGCTCGTCACGAAGCCGAATCTGGCCGCGCCCCTCTGGCGTGATGCGCCCCCGGGGCTCACGCGGTATTTCCGTCCGTCGCTGGCCTATCGGATGGCGCTTGTGGCCGAGGGGCGGTTTGACGGGATGCTCACCCTGCGCAACAGCTGGGAGTGGGACGTTGCCGCCGGCACCCTGCTGATCACGGAAGCGGGGGGCGTTGTGACGGACCGTGACGGTGCCCCGCTTCGCTTTAACAGCGCAGCCCGGCAAACGGCAGGCCTCATCGCGGCCCCGCCCGAGCTACACCGCGAGATCGCCGCTCGCCTGACGCCGGGGGCCGTCACCCAATAACGCGCTGCTGCGGGTGCGGCTCGGGAGACCTGAGGCGCGGCGCCGCGTCTGCCGCGGCTTGACCGTCCGGTCACACCCAATAGGGTGCCCGCGTCCCGCAATGCGCCGCGGGGGCGGACGTTCTGCCCCCAGTCGCATCGCATCGCTATACCGGAACGGAGAGGCCATGACCCAGCGCTTACACCTCGTTTTTGGGGGCGAACTGATCGACCCGGCCAAGGGCACCGCCTTCAAGAACGTCGATGACATCCATGTCGTCGGGATTTTTCCAAACTACCAAGCGGCCTATGATGCCTGGAAATCCGAAGCGCAGCGCACCGTGGACAATGCCCATATGCGCTACTTCATTGCGCATCTGCACCGGCTGAGAGAGGAGGAGCAGGAAGCATCCTCCACCGAGGAGCTCGATGGCTAACCCCCCGGTTCCGTTTCTGCCATGACCCGGCTGCCGCTCCCCACGGACATTGGTGTGGCCGGATTGGCCGACCGGCTGCGTGGCTGGGTCACGCAGGCGCCCAGTCGCTCGCGCACGCGGCGCTTTGATGGCACGGGAACACCGCGTGTGCTCCTGCTCAATGCGACCGAGGCGGTGGCGGCGGACCTTGAGGACGTGTTTGCGGAGGCGATCCCGACTGCAACGCTCATCGCTCCAGGGATCACGGCCGGCGGCGCGGGTAAGCAACCAGCCGAACCGACGCGGCGCGCGGGTCTGCGCTGGCTGGAGGAGCTGTCCCCCTCTCTCGTCGTGTGGTTTGGCGCACTTGGCCCTGACCCGTTGCTGACCGCGCTTGTGGAGGCCGATTGTCCTGCCATTGCGGTTGACGTGCCTGGGGTCTCGTCGGTCGACAGCCGGTCGCCTGCGTTTCGCCGCTCCATCCGGGAGGCGCTGGGGCACTTCGGCGTGACCTGCGCCCATGACGCCAATGCCGTACGGCGCCTGCGCGCGCTGGCGCCGACCGGTGCCCGGATCGAGGCATTGGGTCATGTGCGCCCGATCTTCGCGCCGCCGGGCTGCCGCGACGGGGAGCGGGACGCACTGGCACAGGCGCTGCGGTCGCGTCCTGTCTGGCTGGCGGCCTATCCTGGAATGCAGGAGATGCCGGCCATTCTGGCAGCACACCGGGCGGCGCTGCGCGGTGCCCACCGGTTGTTGCTCATCGTCGCAACCGACAGCGAGGCGGCGGGGTCGGCCCTTGCGGCGGATCTGCGGGCCGAAGGGTGGCAGGTGGCCCGGCGTGGCGCGGAGGCGGAGCCGGATGACACTGTCGAGATCTTCGTCGCCGATGCGCCGGAAGAAATCGGCCTGTGGTATCGGCTTGCGCCGACGACCTTTCTTGGGGGCACGCTTGCCGGCCCCGCGGCGCAGGACGTGGCTGGTCCCGCGGCACTTGGGTCCGCTTTGATCGCCGGTCCGCGTGGCGGGAACCCGACGACCGCGGAGACTGCTCTCTTTGCGCGTCTGCGCGACGGCGGCGGGCTGCGCAGCGTTTCGGATGCCGATGGCCTCGCTCTCGCGGTGGCGGACCTGCTCTCCCCCGACAAGGCCGCCGCACATGCGCATGCGGCCTGGGACGTGATCAGCGATAGTGCGCGCGTGCTCGAGCGGATCGCCGCCGAGGTCCGGGTTGGCCTGCGCGCAGTGCCGGACTGAGCCTGAGAATGCGCCCGCCGGCTTTTTGGTTTCGCTCCCAACACGCCCCGGGCCTCCTGCCGCGGCTCCTGGCGCCGCTCGGAGCGCTTTACGCCGCCGGGACGGCCCGACGGCTGCGTCGGCGGGTGCCCCAGAGGATCGGCGTTCCGGTGATATGCGTCGGCAATCTCAATGCGGGCGGAACCGGCAAGACACCCACCGTGGTCGCATTGGTTCAGCACTTGGGCGATCGCGTGCACATCGTTTCTCGCGGGCATGGAGGGCGTCTCGTCGGGCCGCTGCGCGTGGACGAAGGCACCCATTCGGCCGAGGATGTGGGCGACGAGCCGCGCCTTCTGTCCGCCTTCGCGCCCACCTGGGTCGCGCGGGACCGTTTGGCCGGGGCGCGGGCCGCCGTTGCTGCGGGCGCGCGCGCCATCGTGCTCGACGATGGATTTCAGAACCCGGCCCTGGCCAAGGACATCTCAATCATCACGGTCGACGCCCATGTCGGATTTGGAAATGGGCGTTGCCTGCCTGCTGGCCCGCTCCGCGAGCCGGTGCCGGTTGGCCTGGCCCGCGCGGACCTGGTGCTGACCATCGGAGAGCCGCAGTCTCAGGCTAAGTTCACCGCCGATTGGGGAAGTGCGCTCGCGGTCCCGCGCTTGCAGGGCCGGCTGGTGCCTTTGCAGACGGGCATGGCATGGGCAGGGCTGCGCGTGCTGGCGTTTGCCGGGATCGGCCGCCCGGAGAAGTTCTTCGCAACCCTGCGCGCACTTGGCTGCGATGTGCGGCGCACAGAGGCGCTGGCGGATCACCAGCCGCTTACCGACACCCTGATGCACCGCTTTGAAACGGAGGCCCAACGCATCGGCGCCCAGCTTGTAACCACCGAAAAGGATGCCGCGCGGCTGCCTAAGGCTTACCGTCGCAACGTCCTGACGCTTCCCGTGCGCCTCAAGATCGACGACATCTCGGCCTTTGATGCGCTCTGGTCCGCCCGCGAAGGCGGCGGCGCGCCGCCCTAGCCTGCCGCATCATCGCGCCGTGCGAGGCCTCTGGCCGGTGCTGATCAGCCGTCGACCTTACCTTCGATGATTTCGACGAAGTCCGCGTAGGGCATGTTGCGATAGGTCCGCCCGTCGATCACGAAGGTCGGCGTTGAGTTGACACCATGCGCCTCGGCGTTCTCCTGGTACCATGCGACCAGCGTTTGCGCCTTGGTGCCGTCCGACAGGCAGAGGTCAAGCTGCTCGTTTGTCAGGCCCGCCGTCCGGCCGATTCGGCGGAGCGCCTCAACGATGTCCGTGGGCTGGCCCTGTGTCCACGTGCGCTGTTCTTCGTAGACGATGTCGATGATCCCGAAGTAACGCTCCGGGCCACCGCAGCGTGCGACCATTCCGGCCCAAAGGCCCGGACGGTCGAAATACACTTCACGGTGAGTGAAGCGCACTTTGCCGGTGTCGATGTAGTCGGCCTTGAGCTGGGGAAAGACCTGCTTGTGGAAACTCTGGCAATGCGGGCAGGTGAAAGACGCGTATTCGATGATCTCAACCGGCGCATCCTCCGCCCCCAGCACCATATCGGTGATGGTGGATGTATCAATATCGGTGGCCTCCTGCGCATGGGCGGCCATGGGTGCGACGCCGACACGTGTCTCCTGGGGGAGCGACGATGCCGACGGTCCGCCTGGCGCCGCAAGCCAAAGGCCAACGCCGCCGGCAAGCGCGACAACGGCAATCGAGAGAAACGGGATCCGGGTCATGCAAATTACCTTTCGTTCGGGCCGCGCCCTGCGCGTGCCGATTTCGCGAGTACCGATGCGCCGAGGGTTTCGAGCGCGCGGCGCAAGTCGTCACTGTTCACATCCGCTGCGAGGTCAACCGCCTGGCGGTGTTCGGACGGGGCGGGGCGCACCCGTGCCGCCGCCGCGGGCGCCGCGCCGAAAGGCGCGGCCTCCTCGGCCAGGCCTGAAGTTTCAAAGCCTGTTGCAGCCGTTTGGGTCAGGCGGATCCTGGTAATCGCCGCGTAGCCGTAGCATGCGTTGATGCGTTCCCGGAGCGCGGCCTCCTGCATCTGGACCATCGGCGCATGCGCGCCCTTGGTCAGCAGCACAAGCGTTGCGCCAAATCCGCCGCGCCCGTAGGCGACCTCAACCGGCCGGGCTACCTCGGCAATTTGCGGTCCTGCGATTTCATCCCAGTGCGTCAGCAGCCGCGATACGGCAAAGCCGCGCGTCTCGCCGGCCCGGCGGACGCGCGTCTCAAGGAGCGCTCCCGCCTGCCGGAAGCCCTTGCTGCGCCTTTTGATCTGCGTCGAGGGTGTGCCCTTCATCGCGCGGTCTGCCTTTTGCCTCGTCACGCGCTATCATATCTCGTTGAGCGGGCTGGGCCAGCACTGTCGCATCGGGAGCCATAAACATTGCGTGACACGAGCCAGAGCGCTGCCTCCGACCTCCTGGACTGGTATGACCGTCACGCCCGGACCTTGCCCTGGCGCGTGCCGCCTGCGGTGGATGATGCGGCGGATCCGTACAGGGTTTGGCTCTCCGAGGTCATGCTTCAGCAGACAACCGTTGCCGCCGTGGCCCCCTATTTTCACAAGTTCGTCAGCCTTTGGCCCAGAGTTGAGGATCTGGCCGCCGCCGAGGACGCCGCCGTGATGGCCGAGTGGGCCGGGCTCGGCTATTACGCCCGCGCCCGCAACCTGCTCAAATGTGCGCGTGTGGTCGCGTCTGAGCACGGCGGACGTTTCCCCGACACCGCCGAGCGGCTGCGCAAACTGCCCGGCATCGGCCCTTACACAGCAGCTGCCATCGCTGCGATTGCGTTCGGCCGGCCTGAAACGGTCGTTGATGGCAATGTCGAGCGGGTCATGTCGCGTCTCTTCGCGGTCGAAACCCCGTTACCCACCGCCAAGTCCGAGCTGACGGAGCTTGCCGCCTCGCTGACACCGGAGGAGCGCCCGGGCGACTATGCTCAAGCGGTGATGGATCTTGGCGCGACGATCTGTACGCCGAAGTCGCCCGCGTGCGGGATCTGTCCGTGGATGCCGCGATGCTCCGCGCGGATGCGCGGCATTGCGCCCGACCTGCCCCGCAAGCTGCCCAAAAAGGCGAAGCCGGTCCGTTTCGGACACGTCTATATCGCGCGTCGCACTGACAACGCGGTGCTGACGGAGATCCGACCGGAAAGGGGGCTCCTCGGCGGCATGCTTGCGTTCCCGTCGACCGATTGGGCCGAGATCGCTCCGCCAGACACTCCACCGCAGGATGCGCTCTGGCACGAGATCGGCGAGGTTCGTCACACGTTCACGCATTTTCACCTGCGTCTCTTGGTTCATATCGCGCAGCTCCCCCAGGAGGTCGTGCCCCTGCGCGGACACTGGACCGACCCGCGCGAGTTTCGGCCCTCGGCCTTGCCCACGCTGATGCGCAAAGCCTGGAACCTTGCGTCACAAAGCACGCCGATGCTTTGAAATTGCCATGGTTTCTGAATAGCCTGTTGACCGTTAGCCCCTAGGATCCGCGGCCATGACGGTTTCGACATCGACACCCCAGATAGCGCGCCTCTCAAGCGCGTTGCCCTATGGATTGTCTCTGCTGCTGGTGCCCCTGTCGCTCGCGTCGATCACCTGGGGCGGCTGGTGGATCGCGACCGTTCCGCTCGCAGCTTGGTGGCTCTTTATCGTGTTGGATACCGCCACGGCCCCCAACATCGACAACCAAGACCCGGACACGCCGACGGCGGACCTTTTTTGGTATCGCGGGCTCACCATGCTGTGGTTCCCGGTTCAGGCGAGCCTCGTGATCTACGCGCTGGCCACGGTGCCCGCGGCACCCGGCTTTGCGACCCACGAGAAGGTCCTGATCTTCTTCGGCCTGGGCATCCTGAGCGGCACCATCGGGATCGTCTATGCCCATGAGTTGATGCACCAGAAGAACCGGCTGGAGCGGTGGCTCGGTGACTTGCTGATGACAGCTGTGTTCTACGGTCACTTCCGCTCCGAGCATCTGCTCGTGCACCATCGCTATGTCGGCACCCCAAAGGACGCGGTCACTGCCCGCTACAACGAGGGCTTCCACGTTTTTTTTCCGCGCGTGCTGCGCCAGAGCTTTGGCTCAGCGCTCGGTGCGGAAGCCGCGCTCCTGCGCCGAAAAGGCGCCTCCCCCTGGGCGCGGAGCAACCCCTTCTGGCGCTACGCCGCCCTCCAGCTCATCTGGCTAGCGCTTGCCTATGCGCTGGGCGGTCTTGCGGGCGTGGGGCTGCTCGCGGTCTGCGCCTTTACCGCTGTGTGGCAACTCGAGCTGGTCAACTACGTCGAGCATTACGGCCTCACCCGTGAGCACCTCGGAGGCGGCAAATACGAGCATACCAAACCACGCCACTCCTGGAACTCCGCCCACCGCGCGACCAACTGGCTCCTGATCAATCTGCAGCGCCACTCGGATCATCACTACAAGCCGGATCGTCGGTTTCCCCTCCTGCAGCACCACGCTGAGGATGAGGCGCCTCAGCTCCCCCATGGCTACGCTTTGATGACGATCTGCGCTCTTATCCCGCCGCTGTGGTTCCGTGTGATGAACCCGCGGGTACGGGCCTGGCGCAAACGCTTTTATCCTCACATCACGGATTGGTCTGCCTACAAGGCCGCAACCAATCCAATGCCGCGCTGATCGCATCACGCCATCTCTGGGAGCGCTGGCCCCCTCCGCCCGGAGATGCTAGCGCGCTTGCATCGCAGACGGCAGGACCCGGGACGCAATGAACACGCACAGAAAACTCGCCGCCGAGGCGTTGGGCACCGGCCTCTTGGTGGCCACTGTGGTCGGCTCTGGCATCATGGCGGACCGGCTGACGGAAGACGTTGCGCTTGCGCTGCTGGGGAACACCTTGCCCACCGGCGCCATCCTCGTCGTGCTTATCACGATACTCGGCCCGATCTCCGGGGCGCATTTCAATCCGGCGGTCACCTTTGGCTTCGCACTCCTGCGCCAGATCACGCCGGGCGTTGCGCTGGCCTATGTCGCGGCGCAGATCGCCGGAGGGATCGTCGGCACCTGGCTGGCGCATGCAATGTTCGCCGAGCCCATCCTGCAGGCCTCCACAACAATGCGCACGGGCGGCGCCCAGTGGCTCGCCGAGGTGGTGGCAACCTTTGGCTTGATGGCGGTCATCCTCGGAGGTCTGCGTTTCCGGGCCGATGCGATCCCGACGCTCGTCGGCCTCTACATCACGGCCGCCTATTGGTTCACGGCCTCGACGTCCTTCGCCAACCCCGCAGTCGCTATCGCGCGGGCCTGGACCGACACTTTTTCCGGGATCCGCCCGGTCGATCTGCCGGGTTTCATCGCCGCTGAGCTGGTCGGAGCTGCGCTCGCGGTTCTTGTCATGGCGTGGCTGCTGCGCGAGCCCGCGCACCGCTAGACCGCGACCCAAGACGCTCCGGGCAGAGCGACCGCAAGAGCCGTGTCTGACTTCGCTGGAGCAGGGCTCGCCTCCATCGTTTCAAACCATGCCCGCGTCACGCTCACCGAATCGGCCACTCCAGGGGACCTTTCTTTTGCCTTGGGAGACGTCGGATCGCCGAAGATCGCCTGAGGCCGTGTCTGGCGCATTTGGTATGTGGGCTCTGTGATGCCCCAACATATCTTGCGAGATCGGTCGAAAAGCAAAGAATTAGGCGAGCGATCCATTCAATGGTAGACTTTCGTCATTACAGGAGATTTCTCCATGCCTTTTTTGAAACCTATTTTTCTCGCTGCCGGCCTGTGCGTTGTGGCCATTTCGGGGGCATACGCTCAACAGGCTCCCTGCAATCCAGCGCTCGAACGATGTAACTGAGTAGCTGACGCACTCACCATCTGTCTTTTCGCCGCCAGTGCCATTCTCTGGAGGGCATTATGGATTCGTCCTCAGCTCTTTGGGACTACAACGCCGCGCTGCTCTTTGGAGCCGTCACGATTGTTTTCCATTCCTGGGCCAACTTTAATCGGCCTTCCGACGTCACTTGGGATGACTTGGGCGACCTCGTCAATCTCCTCAATCCGTCCGACGTCCGATCGCGGCAGGTGGTCAATCGGGCGTTCGTTTTCTACGTCCTGATCCTCTTATTGATCTTTTTCGTTTTGTGCTCCTACGCTCAATTTCTTTCGCCGTTTCTGGGGCAGCAATTCAGCTCCCTGGTCGAGGAGGCGACGCGTACGGTCGGTGCGTCCGAGTTGCCCAAGGCCGGGTTTGACCCTGAATTTCTGCAAAGCCCTGAAACGACGGAGGGAAAGTCCCCGTCGGTGCCGCTGGCCATCAGCCTTGCGATGGTCGGATTGGCGCCGCAGCTGGCGGTTCTAAGGGAGTTCGAAAGGCGACTGCGGTTGGCTGCGCATTGGATGTCGGGCATTCCGACCCGGCTGATCCGTGGTGCCAACGCCTTGTTGCGCCAGGGGGTCTCGTTGCGCGACGAGGCTGAAAGCTGGCTGAAAGACCCGCAGCGGGGCGTACCGCAGGACAACAAAAGCCTCATCGGTCCAAGGGATTGGAAGCGCTACACGCATTACCTCGACTTTCTGGGCAAGCACCAGATCCCGATCGACACGCATGAGCTCAAGGCTCACGTCGACACCATTGTCGCCTTCAGCAATTGGGTCCTGAACGACCGGCTCGACTGCGTGCGCCACGACAGATGGCGCGCGCATGAGATCGAAACGGTCGTGCAGGCGGAGATAGACCGCTTTCTCGCCGATATGGACCGGGCAACCCTGTTCGAGGCAAGCGGCAAGACCGTTGGAGCGCAGCCGACGCCGTCCGCGGACCTCAGCCTGGGCACGTGGCGATCGCTGGAGGGGGCAGCGGAAAAGACCGCGCGCATGGTCGCCACTTTCGTATTTCTGCTCGATGAACACGGCGCGCTTGACGCCGAGGGGCTCACCGATCCCGGCGACGACGAGTCTGAGCGCTATCACCGTGTCGAGGAACATCGAAAGGTCCTGCGTGAGCGCCTGTCGAGGGCGCAGAGTTTTGCGGATTGGTCCGAGATGACCTTTGCGCTGTGGGGACGTTCG
>JBCCYI010000179.1:0-10026 GCA_039189975.1 Pseudomonadota bacterium | reverse complement strand
GCCGTCGCATCGCGACGGCTTAATTGTAGCCGGACGTTTTTAACGTCCGGTAGCTCGCAAAGCCTCTCGCGTCGCGAAGCGACCGCTTGAAGGCTCGCGTGACCAATACGGGACCAGACATGCGCCTTCGACATGTCCACCATTGGACCATCATAGACAGAACTGACCGGATTATTGTCCGGATCACTCCAGTATCCGACAACCGCACGCAAGTATTGTCCCTGAAGATACTCGTCCCGTGACCCATTGGAAAAGTAAGGCAACGGGGATTCCGAGGACTTCGGATCGAGGAATTTGTTCGGCTGATTGGTCGCACGATCGACTGCGGCGCACCCAAACTCCGTGAACCAAACCGGCTTCGATTGTGGCTGCCAATCCGTAGGCGTACTCTGCCGCACTCCGGCACGTCGCTCGAAGTGCTGGTTCTCCCACCACCCCCGAATATCCTTGTATCGAAAGATCCAATCTTCGCCGTAGGCGCCATCCGAAATTGGCACACGATTCTGAGTATCGCGATCCGCTGAACTGGGATAATACCAATCGTATCCCTCCCCACCGGCAACCCCCGCTCTCAGATAATCCATTTCATAAATGGAAGAGACACCATTAACTGCATCGGTATGATTCAGTCCGTCTCGCCAGTCTGTGAGCGGCATGTAGTTATCGATTCCAACAAAGTCGATGTTCTCGTTCGACCACAAGCGGTCCAAATGAAAGTAAACATCTCCGGAGCCGTCCTGAGGGTGGTATCCGAAATACTCCGACCAATCTGCCGCATATCCGATCTTCGTATCAGCCAGAACCATACGCACATCGTCGGCAAGTGCTCGAAGACCTTCGACAAAAGGAAAGCTGTCTCCGTCCCCCCGGATCTGTGTTAGCGCGCGTAGCTCGGAACCCACGCAAAACGCATCCACGCCGCCCGCAGCTGCACAAACATTGGCGTAATGCAGAATGAACCTGCGATATCCCCAATCGGCCGGCGCGGCATCTTCCCCGACCTCTGGCTCGGGGAGCTCCCGCGTGTAATTGACCACTGGCCGACCGCCGTTCCCAAGCTCTTCCAGATCGCCGGAATAGCTATCAATGGCGAAGTCACTGCGCTCTGCATCTCCTAGAAAAGCCGCCACTTCATCCTCGGCGACGACGCTGCGATCGGGAGTGCCAGGTCGACCTGGCGCAATGGAGGTCGTAATGCGCCCCCGCCACGGTAAAATGGCCTGGGAGCCGGAATTGCTCCAAGGATCGTCCAGCGTGTTCCCCGACATTTGCTCCATTAGGATGAAGGGGTAAAAGGTCACGTGATAGCCCCGCGCCCGCAACTCCGAAATCGCCGCAATCACCGACTGATCCGTCGGAGTGCCACCGTAGACCGGCCGCCCCTCGAGAAGCGGCACTGTTTCGGCCAATTCGCGCGAAAGACCACATACAAACCATGGCGTGGACGTCGAGTCATCCCCGTTGCTCTCCACACGCGGATGCACTTCGCAGTCACCGCACCGCAGATCAGTTCCAAACCAGCAAACGACAAGAACCACCGACCTGCAGGTCGGAACCTCTTCCTCCAGCTGCCGCAAGGACGCGAGAAAATCCGTTTCCCGCCCGGGAGAGTTCAGATTGACCACCTTCGTTTGGCCGGGTCCAGCCTCGAACACAGCGCGTTCCGTATCGAGCGCGTACTCGCCCGAGCCGGGGATCAGGCAAACGCCTTCAACAAGCGTCGACAGGCTTTCCGCGCCTGCCGGCACAACCGCAGCATCCGGCGGACGGACGACCTCAAAGGACAGCTGTGGCACGCGGTTGCCATAATCCGCCAACGGCATGTCCTCGATCACGACATAGGCCGTCCCGCGATACGCAGGCACGGCACTGCGCTCGACCGCGGCGATCAGCGGGTCCGGCAATTGGTCCTCCGTCCCGGAATAGACGCGCATATCCAGAACTGACGTGTCGATCTCCATCCCGTCGGCCCACACACGACCCACACGCAGGATAGGCCCCTCCCCCAACGCGACAGCCAGGCTTACGGAATAGCTGTAGCTGCGGGTTGTGGTCCCACCGCCACCACCCTTGCCGCCGACGCGCTTCTTGCGCACACTCTCCCGGAAACGGGTCGACCAGATAACCTGCCCGCCCACCCGGTTGCGCGCATAGACACGTCCCATGGGCGCCCCTTCGCTCGCTCCGGTCACCCGGTAACGCGCAAGCTTGCCCAATTCGACAACCTCGCTCCCGCTTCCCATGAGCCGCTGGTCGATAACCCGACCCAGCGTTGCCCCAATCGCACGGCCGATAATGACCGAGGACAAACCGAGCACCGAGCCGCCTACGGCGCCGCCAATCGCGGCCCCGGCAGCACCAAGCAAAAGGGTGGCCATGTCTCAATCCTTGTCCGTTGAAGGGATGGGCGGAAAGACGAACCGCGCCGCAACCCGACGGGCCCAGGGCGCACTGAGCGGACTTTCCACAACGCCGTGCCCACTCATGGCATGCAGAAACGTCGGTCCGTCCGGGCTCGCCGCTGCGATCCCGAGATGTTTCGCCACAAGGCCGGGACGCAAGCGAAAGAGCAGAAGATCACCGACCTCCGGCGCCTCCCCAGGCTTTCGCAAGCGCAAGTGGGTCTCGCAGGCTTGCCAGATGACCTCGGTGTGACTCGGTTCTCCCCAATCCGGGGTGTAGGCTGGCAAGTCCTGCGGCTCCGGCCCGTAGAGCGAGCGCCACACTCCCCGGACCAGCCCCAGACAATCCGCGCCTGCGTTTTGCGCCGAGGCTTGGTGGCAGTAGGGAGTTCCGATCCAGCCCCGCGCAACTTCAACGACCCGTGGTCCCGCCGCGACACTCATACCTCGTCACGAGGCAGCCGCAGATAGCTGCTCCCATCATGAACCTCGCCCGCCCGCGGGTAGGATGTGATCCAATCATCTCCCGGAATATGTGGGAATCCGCGAAAGTTCAGAACGTTGGAGAACTTCTGCCGACAGGTTGCAATCCGCTTGTCGCATCCGGCCTCCAGTCGAACCACATCCCCAGCCGAGACGTCCCCACGAAGATCCTGCCAGAGCTCGATCTCACGCGTCGCGCCCACCTCGCGATCAATCTTGATCTGACCGACAAGCCCCGCACTCGCGCCGGTCAGAACGCGCAACCGGCCCCGTTCAAACCACGCCGGCGCGTACCCGGTCAGCCCATCAAATGTGAAGCGGCGCCCCGCTTCCGCAGAGGCCACCTCTGCGTCGGTGGCGAAGGTGGGTGAGGAGAGGTTGACACCGCAGTCCGCATCCCCCAGGAGCGCCTCGCACGGGCGCTGGTAGACACGCTCACGCGGTTGATTGAGGTCTTCTGAGATCCCGCGCAAATCTGCGCGAAACGCGCCTCCGGCCCGCGTGATCTCCCCGACTGATCCGCGAAAGAGCACCATGCGCTCCGCCACGTTCTTCCAATTGACAAGCCAACTCACGATGCTGGCCCCGTCGTATCGGCCGGCCGCGATGTCCGCCTCGGACAAGGCTTCGCTCGTCAGCGCGCCCTCGGCCTCGATATTGTCGACAGCGAGGCCCGTGGTTTGAGCGAGCATGCCGGCAGTGAGCCCCGTCCCGGCCCGAAAGGTCCAGCCCTCGAAAGCAAGATCACGGTCATGGTCCGTAAAGCCAAAGTGTTGGCCGTCCGTGCGCGCGAGCCCCCAGGCCCGGCACGTTGTTGTCGCGCCGGTCTTCAGATGCGCAAGCAGCGCCGCGCGATCCCCGCTCATGTCCGGATCTCCACCACCGGCACATTCGGCACATCGCCCGCAGCGAACCCGGCATAAGACACCTCCAGACGATCCGTGTCGAACCGCACCGGCACATCGAACTCATAGCCCGCCGTGATCGGTGCTCCCGCTGCCGGCGGCTGGGTGAAGATCAGACGCCCCGTCACGGTGTCCAAGGCCCAATCCGCCCCTTCGACAAGCTCGACCCCGCCCACGCCGACTCGCACCGTCCCGGCCACAGGCTTGTCGATCACACGCTCAAAACTCTGCCCGCCGGACGCATAGTGTTTGCAGATCGGGTAGATCGTCGTCGCGCCGTCTCCCGTCCCGATCCCCTGATCCATCCCCGACGGCGAGCCTGACGCCGGGCACGATCGCCAGTCCGCCCAATCGCGCCACCGAAATCCAAAGAGTCGACCACGCCGAGCTTCAAAGAAGGCGATCAGCGTCTCGATGTCATCGAGCGACCGAATTCCTAGTCCCGCGTCGTATCGCCTGCGCGACGATTCCCAAGGCGAATTGCGCTCCTCGTATCCATTGGCAAGCGTCACGATTTCCGTGAAGCGCTCCGGCCCACCAGAGGAGCCCTGGCTCAGCGCCGTTGGAAACCGAACATCATGAAAACTCATGAAACTTCTCCCGTTCGCACAAAGCGAAATCTGAATGAATGCGCTAGGCGCCGTGTGATCCGAGGGCCCCGGCGGTCAGCGATTGCGCTGCCCGCGCGACAGGGCTCGCCCGACCTGTGCCGCAATCTGCCCCTGGCCCCGCCGGAAACTCTCCGCATCAGGGGTCGTGACGTTCACAACAACCTGCACGGGCCGCCCGCTTCCGGTCATCTTAACCCCTAGATTGCCGTCTGCGCCTCGCTGCAACGGCAGGATTGCCTCTGGCCCTGCCTCACCCATCAGACCGGTTGCACCACGCATCGGAAACGTGGTGGGCGAGGACACGATTCCACCCCGCGCAAAAGGCATCACCTTGCCCTGACTAAAGGCCCCTCCCTGCGCGAAGGGCAGCACCTGCCCCTGGGAAAACGCCCCCCCTTGAGCAAATCCGATAGCTCCCAGCCCAGCACCCAGCAGCCCGCCAATCTGCCGGGTAATCGGGTTGATGGCCGAGGAATACGCCGCGTTCACGATCGAATTGCCGACGGATTGCAACGCATCTGACGCTTTCATCCCGTCGAACACCAACCCATCGAACGCACGGCGCAGTCCGCGGCTGATCGAGTTCGACAGCGAGCCGACACTGTCCTGCGCCTGGCTCATGCTCGTCCGCATCCGTAGCAGTTCCGCATCGAACTGCGCGACGACAGCTCCAACACCCCCCATGCTCGTCTCCAGCCGTTCAAACTGCTCTTCGAGTGTCTCGGCCCTGGATTGAAACTCATCGGCCATCGCCATTCCTCTCCTGATCTGGATAGAGCCGCGCCAGCGCATCCAACGCGCTCCGCGTCATGGGGCCGCCCCGCGTCGCAGGGTCCCGCCCTGACATCAGCGCCAGCTCAGCTGGGGTCAGCGCCCAAAACTCCCATGGCTTCAGACGCATTTCACGTAGCCCCAGCCGCATCAGTCCCGGCCAATCAAGGCCCGTGCCCGCCATGTCATGCCCCCTCGGAGACCGGTGAAAAGGCCGCAACCAACAACGACGCCGCCACGCGGCTGGCCTCAAGCGGTCCACCTTGAATATCCGCGCTCAGCAGATCCTCGGCCGAGCCGCGCCAGCCCCCGCCACGCAGCCCCGCCACAACCAGCGCCAACACATCCGACGAACGGTGCCGTCCCGCCTCGAAACGCTCGACCACCTCGACGAGCGACACTTCGCCCAGAGCGTCCTCAAGTTCCGCCAACGCCCCAAGGGTCAACTTCGCGATCCGGCGCTCTCCATCGAGCACCAGCGACACTTCACCCGTCAAAGGATTGGCCATGCCTTACGCCCCGGTGAAGGTGATCTCGCCGGCCGAAGCCATCGAGATCTCATAGGTCGCTTCGCCGTTATAGCTTCCGGCGTATTCAATGGCCGTTATCTGAAACGGCCCCTCCATCGTGCCAAAATCCGGCACGATGACCTGAAACCGCGGAATTGCGTTGGCGAAGAATACTTCGCGCGCCCGCGCGTCCGAGACAGCGTCCTTGAAGACACCCGAGCCCGAAAGGCCCGCCGTCCGCACCCCAGCGCCAGCCAGAAGTTCGCGCCAGCCCCCGGCGCTGTCCAATGTCGTGACATCGACAGCTTCCGCATTCAGACTGAGACGCGTTGCGCGCAAGCCCGCAAGTGTCTCAAAAGCACCGCCCGCCGTTTCGATCTTGAGCAGAAGGTCCTTGCCGGATTGAGCGCCCATGGCCCACCTCCATTGTTAATCGACTGTGAAGAAAGAAAGGCACCCTGTTTCGGCGCGCCATCATCCGTTAAGCATCTGCAACCAAGGCAGAAAATTGCAGGTCAATTCGACGTCGCGCGCCCCGGCCCGCCTGCCGCGCCGAGGCCCTGCGAAAGTCCATTCGCACCACACGCCCGCGCGACAGCACCGGTCGCGCGTCCACCAGAACGTCAGAGATCGCAGCCGCAAGTGATTTGGCTGCGAGGAAACCGCCCTGATCGGCGACGACCGAAACGGTAAAATCATGCCGCGCCATTTGCCCAGTGTTCTCGCCCCGATCACGAACTTCCTCTGGCCCGAGGGTCACGTAGAGCGATGGAATGTCGCCCGTTGGAACCGCATCGTAGACGCGTCCACCCGCAAGGTTCTGCACCTCCGCATCCCCGACAAGCAGACCATAAACAGCGCTCTGTAAGGCCGCCGCAAAACTGTAACTCATGCCGAGACCTCCTCTTCCAGCGCCTGGCACGCCAGGAAACGACCCATCCGGCCGTGTTCGGCCACCGATAGGATGCGAAAGACGCGGCCCCCCTCGCGAAACCGCTGCTCCGGCGTCGGTCGCGCGGGCCGCCCCACGGGCACCGCCCGGACGATGATGCGCCAAGGCACCGCGGCCGCGGGCAGAGTATCCCGCGCGACCTCGCGACCGCGGCTCGGCGTCATCTCTGCCCAGACGTCGCCCAGCGCAGACCAGCTCTCCACAAAGCCTCCCGCCCCATCTGGAACGCGCTCTCGCGCTTCCAGTGTTAGGCGGCGCGACAGCACAGGCTCCCGTCCCCGCATCACCGGCTCCTCCCGCCGATCCTGATCGGTCGCCAACTGGCAAGCAGCCGGGTGACGCCGTAAGGGATCTTTTGCGCACCCAGCCGTGCCTCGTGCCGGTACTCGTAGTAGTAGGACGCGAGCAGGATGACGGCATGCCCAAGGTCCGCGGGCACATTGGTCCAGGCTGGCCCGAACCCGGCATCGAACGTCACACGCCCCATCCCGCCAATCGGGATAGCGGGCAGCGTAGCCGCCAAGCTCTCCACCCGGGGTTCATGTGTATCGTTCACAAGCCGGTACCGCGTCGGCGCAACCACGGTCGATCCTCCATCCGCCGTCAGGAGCGCCACTTCGGTGACAGATCTCGCCGGCCCGACCGGCAAATCCTGCGCGTTTGGAATGGCCCAGGCATCCGTGTCGATCCTGTAGGTCCGCTGGATCAGCGCTTTGCCCGTCCAGGCCTCCACCGCCGCCAGAGCGGCACGCAAATAGGTCTCCAGCAAGCTGTCCTCGAGCCCACTATCGGTAAATCCTGTGCCCAGCCGCAAATGGTCGCGAAACTGGGATACCGGCAGTGCCGCCGCAGGCACCGCCATTACTTCGGTCAGCATCATCAGCCTTCTCCGCTCGCCGTCCAACCCTGACGGGGGGCGCGTTCGCCCCCCGCCCCGTTCAGATCAGCCAGCCGATCAGGACGCTGAGAAGCGCAGCACCTTGATCGCCGCAAAGTCCGTGACGTCTCCGCCAACACGCTTGGTGGCGTAAAAGAGCACGTTGGGCTTGGCCGAGAACGGATCGCGCAGCACCCGCACATCCGGGCGCTCGGCAATGGTATAGCCCGCAGCAAAGTCCCCGAACGCGATCGCCGGCGCATCATTGGCGATGTCGGGCATGTCCTCGGCGATTAGCACCGGGTAGCCCATCAGGCGCGCCGGTTGCCCCGCGCTCAGACCATCGGCCCAGACAAAGCGTCCCTCCGCGTCCTTGAACTTGCGCACGGCCCCCGCAGTCTTAGAGTTCATCACGAAGACCGCATTCGCACGATAGGGAGCGGGCAGCGCGTAGACGAGGTCGATGATCGGATCAACCGTCCCGTTAAAGTCCCCGGCCGCGCCCGACGCGACGTAGCCGATCTCGCCCCACTGCCAGCTGTCGTTGTCCGCGATCGGGTGATCGAGGAACCCGCGCGGCTTGTCGACACCGTCGCCGTCGATAAAGGCCGCGGCCTCCGCCATGGTGAACTTCTCCGCGATACGTCCCGCGAGCCAGGCGTCGATGTCGAATGCCGCGTCATCCAGGAGGCGCTGGGACGCCTTCGGCATCGCCGAAAGCTCGTGCAAGGCGATCATGATACGTTCAAACGCCGGCGTCGTCGTCTCGCTCTGAGAACCCGTCTCGCTCGACCAGCCGGTGCCCAGATCGCCGCGATCCACGAGCACATCGTAGCTGCCTGCCTCGACATTCACGACATTGGCGACCGAACGGATCGACGCCGTGCTGTCGAGCACGGAGCGGATCGACTCCGACGTCATCGGGTCGACAAGGTAGCCACCGTCGCCCGCCACAGCCGTCGACATCGCCTTGCCTTCCATCTCCAACCCACGCAACGCGTCATCGTCGCCCGAGCGGACATAGGCCTCAAACGCCTTTGCGTGAGGGGCTGTGAAGTCCTCGTGCTCGGCAACGGCAGTCGAGAGGGCGGGGCGCCCGATGGGGGCAGTCTTGCGATCCAGCATGGTCAGTCGCTCTTCCTGTTTGGTGATCGTTTGCAGAGTCTCGGCGCGGAACGATGCGAAATCGCTCAGGAAGCCCTGAAGCGCCGTCTTGATGTCGTGGCTGTTGGCCGCTCCCTCGCCGCCCGCCTGCTTTTGCATAGGCGCACCGGCTCCGGGCGCGGCCGATCTGTCGGTCGTGCTCATGAGATCCTCAATGTTGCTCAGGGTCCGGCGCCTAGCAGGCGCCCATTTCGCGGCGGGCGGCCTCGATCGCCTCCGCCAGCTCTTGCAGGAGCGGCGCCTCAGGCTCATCGCCTTTGGCCCCCACCCGTGCCTCTGCGAGCATCGGAAAGGTCACAAGCGAGACCTCCCATAGCTCCAACTCATGGAGCAGCCGGCGCCCCGCGCCGTCCCGCTCCGCGCGCTTGGTTCGGTAGCCAATCGACAGGCCGTCGATCGCGCCCGCCTCCAGCAACGCCGCCGCTTCACGGCCGCGTGCGACTTCCCCGAGAAGCCGCCCCTTCACCAGTAGCCCCCGCGCATCCTCGCGCACCTCGTCCCAGATCCCGATGGGCTGCGCCGGATCATGCTGCCAGAGCATCTTGACCTTACGCCCATCGGCTTTCAGGCGCGTCAAAGACGCCGCATAGGCCCCAGGCTGCACAACATCGCCTCCGCGGTCAGGCAGTCCATAGAGCGAGGCGTAGCCTTCGATCTTCATCCCATCGACGAGGTTCAAGCTGCTTTTCTGACCGCAGAACTTCGTCTCTAGCCCCAATGCGTCCTGCATCACCCCTCTCCTTCCATCTCAGCCGGCAGTCCCAAGAGCGCCCTCTTCTCGGAAGCCGACAAGAAGTCCGCACCCGCAATCCGGCGCCATGCCGCCTCTCGCTCGGGGCCAAGCGCTGGCACTTGGTCGAGATCCGGCTTCAGTTCCACTGCCGCGCTCTCATCAAATCGCGCGAGCCAATGCGACAGAGCTGCCAACACGCGGTTCGCCAGGGGCAGCACCGTCAGCCGGTAGAACGCCCGGTTTGCCTCTTGGTAATTGGCGTAAGTCGCGTCTCCCGGGATCCCCAGAAGCATCGGAGGCACACCGAAGGCAGTCACGATCTCGCGCGCGGCAGCCTCCTTCGTCTTCTGAAACTCCATATCGGAGGGTGAGAAGCCCATTGGCTTCCAGTCGAGACCGCCTTCGAGCAACATCGGACGCCCGGCATTCCTGGCTCCCTGATGGTGTGTCTCCATCTCAGAGAGAAGGCGCTCATACTGCTCCGCCGAGAGCGTCGCCCCGTCCTCGCCCTGATATACAATTGCGCCAGACGGACGCGCGGCATTATCCAGCAGCGCCTTCGACCACTTGGACGCCGCATTGTGCACCTCCACCGCGGCTGACGCCGCCATGAAGGGCG
>JBCCYI010000178.1:0-10355 GCA_039189975.1 Pseudomonadota bacterium | reverse complement strand
CTTCGAATGGGTCGTCACGGACACACCGGCGAGCGGCTTGACCTGGAACTAACAGTCGGCCTCGCATTGGATTGGACACGCAGGTGTGACGAGGGCCAAGCGCCTTTGGATTGGGATCTGGCGGACCCACCGGTGGCGCATCACGACGCAATACGGAACCGGGCGGTGACGACCCGCCACCACCGGTGAGGAAGCCGGATCCAAGGGGGCGCTGCGATCCGAGCTTACCTTGGATCTCGCCCGTCCTCGGCGCGCCCCGCACTCAGCGGCTCTTCCTTGCGTTTGACGCATCGTCAGAGCTGGCCTACCGTTAGGCCAGGGGGTCCTATGCGCCGAACCTTCGCAGCCGTACTGCACTTTGGGATCGCAGCTACGCTTCCTGTCGCGAGCGCTGGGCAGTCACTGACCGAGACGCGAGACATCGTCCGCATGCCGGAGCTACAGGAGCGTGCCGAGGCTATCAGAGCCCAACAGGAGCGCGCGGCTGGGTCCGCCGAAACCGCCGAGCAGGCCGCCCGTCTCGCACAGATCGAAGGGTTGATGGCCGTTCTGCCGCTCCTGCCGCCCTTCGGACGCCAGCGCCCGTTCGACTATATCCTTTGGCCCACCGGCCCAAGTGGCTTGCCGCGGTGAGAGAAACCTCCTTCGAACCGAAAGAAGATGTGACGCTCGTGTCTTTGAAACCGGGGTTTGATGGGGCGATCCGTTGGTTGGACTGGACGGACGCGCCGGGGGACAGAAACGTCGCGGTTGCGCCACGACCCCGTTGAGCGACAGGCGAAGGCAGGCCGTCGCCGAGGGGGGTCTCCAGTTCACCGAGCCGCCGCGGAACCGGAACACGATCCACGCCCGGCCCAGGCGGTTTGACGTCTTTGGGACTTACGCGGCGCCGCCGGGGCCACACGCCCCTCCAACTCTGCGAGGGCGCGCCGACGTCCGCCATCGGTCAGAGGACGATGGCGCGCGGCATTGACCAATGGCCGACCACACCGGCCCTCTCATGGCGTTTGGAGGGCCGGACAGTAGTCTCGCGGACTGGTATCCCGACAAACGGCCCCCTCTCAGCGCATGCACTGCACCCTGAAGGACGGTGAAGGAGTTAAGCGCTTGATCCGGTCGATCAATTGTAGCCGGACCGTCCAACGAGACTGCTACGACAGCCACGAACACGTGCGGGGTCACCGCGCCGACATTCTCTTGCGTCGGGGGGACCGATCCCTGCCCCCTCCTCACCGACGCCCACGTCCCCCGTTTGAAGACGCGCATCGGCCGCGTGCCATGCGCGCACAACTGTAAGTTCCGGACATCAGAGCCGGATCGATCACTGTTCACACGATCCACCATAGGGACCGGACGGAACAGTTAGCGTCGCTCTAGGCCATCTGTGACGTGGGGTGCGTGCAACCGGAGAACCGATAGATCGGAGGCGGCGCGGGTTGCCTCTGCGTCTGGCATACCAGTCCAAATTCGCAGAGCCTTGATCGCATGGAGCCGGGCTGCGGCTAACAGCGGCGTGTTGGGCGCGAGCTCTGCCGAAATCTCCAGGGCGCGGCGCATCGGCACGAGAGCTTCCGGCACAAAGAGCAGGCTCTGCGCGTAACCCTGCCAAACATGCGCGTTCGCAGGATCATGTTGCAGGGCAGCTTCGAAGAGCTCCGTGGCGCGGCTCCGAAACGCCGCCGCGGCCGCCGCTGTCAGCACTTCGTCCGACAAAGCATCTGCGTAAAGGAAGTCGTACCCTGACTGCATGAAATAGGCACCAGGATCGAACATGGCGGGCGACGGGCCCTGACGGGTCTGCCCCACCGGCCCCTCGACCCGCAACTCAGAGTTCAGAGCCGGCGATGTGCCGTGAACGATGTGAAGCGCCCAGAGGCTGCACACAATCAGGCTGAGCGCTGCCCCAACGTATGACAGGCGCACGCCGATCTCACTCACCCTGTCACGATTGCTTCGCAAGGATCGTGCGACCTCCTGATGCCCGTCGCAGTGTCGCATAGCGATAGGCCCTTGGGAACCTCACCCGCCCGGGAACGCGACAGGCATGAGTGCAAACCCAAGATCGGAGGCGGATACCGCGATGCACAACGAGTGCCTTGCCCAAGCCGAACCGCACACCCTGGCATTTCCCCGTTTTAGGGTAGCTCCCCGTGTACGCTTAACCGTTTGTTAAGAAGGATTAGAATAGATTTGAGACAACTTGAATAGGGTTGCAGAATGCAAAGCGATTACCAAATTCAAACGTTGTCCCCGATGGGAACACTCCTGCCGGGGCGGTTCCAATCAATCAAGCGCTTCAGCTACAGAATTACCGATGCCGAGCCCACGCATTGGCCCTTGTCTTTCAGGCTGTACAAGGCTGCTTTCGACATTCTGCTGTCGCTCCTCGCTATTCCAGCAATCGTCGCAATTGCACTCGTTCTATTTCTTGTTAACCCGCTTCTAAATCCCGGGCCTGTCTTCTTCAGACAGGAGCGGCTCGGGCGGCATTTCCAACCCTTCACCATGTGGAAGTTTCGGACGATGACTGTGACGTCCCGTTCCACCCGCGGTGCCGAGGACGGCGTCGAGCAAAATCGGATCACCCCTCTGGGACGTGTTCTGCGCAAGATGCGCATTGATGAATTGCCGAACTTCTTCAACGTGCTGCGCGGTGAGATGAGCGTGATCGGCCCGCGACCGGACAGCCTGCCGCATGCCCGCACCTACCTCAGCGGCATCCCGCATTATGGCTATCGCACCCTGGTCAAGCCGGGGATCACCGGCCTCGCGCAGATCGAGGCAGGCTACGCCGAGGGTACCGCAGCGACGGCCAGAAAGGCGCACTTTGACCATCTCTACGTCGAAGCTTCGTGTTGGCGCCTGGATGCCTGGATCGCCTGGCGCACGGCCTTTGTCGTGCTGAGCGGTTCAGGCGCGAAATAGCGCGCGGACAAGCCCCAACGGAAAGGAACCTTCCATGCCGTTCGATGCTCTCCCAAGAAATCCCGAGGCATGGACTCCGGACGAGGACGCCGCGGATCAGGCCCTTTGGCTCCTCGCGCAGGTCCGGTCCAATCAGATCAATCGCGCGCAGCAAAACCTCCTTCGACAGGGCTATGGCTGCTTCGTGCCGCGGGCGCAGATCACCCGGCGGTCGGGCCGCCGGATCGTGCCGCAATGCGTGTCGCTGTTTCCGGGGTATGCCTTCGTCCGCGTGGCGCACGGTCAGGCCTGGCGCGCGATCAACCATACTTTTGGCGTTCGCGCGCTCGTGATGCGCGCGCCCAACGCGCCGCAACCCGTCCCCGCAGACGTCATGGCCGATCTCTTTGCGCGCACTGGCGCCGACGGCATGCTCCGCCCCGTCACAGAGCTCGCGACGGGCGATACCATACGGATCACAGGTGGCGCGATGACGGGGATCGTCGCGCGGGTGGAACATCTGGAAGGCGATGACCGCGTCGGCGTGTTGCTCGAGATCATGGGACGCGCGGTGCGCGCCAGCTTGCCGCCGTCGCATGTCTTGCGACTGGCGATTTGACGCGACGCAGCAGTGGCTTTGCAACCGAAGCGCGAACGTATACGCTCTCAACTCGTGATAGAGGGGTGCGCCGTGTGGGTCAGCCTCCCATGGCTGCAAGACCCAATCCCGCTGCGCCACCCCAATCGCCGAAGGAGCGAGCATGGCGGGATCAATGGGTGGGGTTCGAACACGCGAACGCAGGGTCAGTGGCCGTTGGGCGCTGTGTGCAGGGGTCTTCATGGCTCTGGCCATGCTCTGCCTCTCTGCGTGCTCCAACAGCCGTTTTCCTGTCACGACGCCAGGTCAGGCCGACCTGCCCGATCGGGACATTACCGTTGTCCGGATCACCTCCGAGACGATCGACGCACATCGAACCCCTGCACGAACGCCAGCAACCCTAGCCGGGCGCTCCCCGCCGCCCGAGGTCGGGCGCTACACATACCGGGTAGGCGCCGGCGATACCCTGAAGATCACCTTCTTCGCCGATCCCGCGGGCATCACCGAGCCCGGCGCCGTCGCCCCCACGACCGACGCGGTGATCGACGAGGCGGGCACCTTTTTCTACCCATTTATCGGGTCCATGCGCGCCGAAGGACGGACGGTTGGCGAAATCCGCACGGATCTGACGACCGCGCTTGGGGACTTCTTCGCGACCCCGCAAGTCGAGGTGACGGTTCAGGACTACAATGCGCGCCGGGTCACGGTGGCTGGCGCGGTCGAGGCGCCAGGACGGCGA
Organism: Pseudomonadota bacterium; assembly: GCA_039189975.1. Classification (GTDB taxonomy): domain Bacteria; phylum Pseudomonadota; class Alphaproteobacteria; order Rhodobacterales; family Rhodobacteraceae; genus HLUCCA09. Next base: position 6,114 of record JBCCYI010000178.1, on the reverse strand, counting down.
ACACTCACGAATGTCTCGACCACCTTGGTGGATCTTGTGAACGAGGCCGGGGCGCAGCCGCAGGCGGACCTCTCACGCATCGATATCCGCCGCGGCGGTCAGGCCTACACGGTCAACCTGCGCGCATTTCTCGAAGAGGGTGCGGCGCGGCACAACCCGGTGATGCTCCCGAACGATTTCGTGCGCGTCCCCGTCGCCGCCGACAACAAGATCTTCACCTTTGGAGAAATTGCCACCGGCGAAGTCGAGCTGTCGAGTGCCCGCAAGACACTCCTGGAAGTGCTCGCCGAACAGGGCGGGATCGACCGGCTGCGCGCAGATGCGCGCGGCATCTTCGTCTTTCGCCGCGACGACCCGACCCGCAGCGGCTTCGATGTCTACCAGTTCGACCTGACGAATGCCGCAGCGTTGGTTCTTGCCGCCGACTTTGGCATGGCCCCGCTCGACATCGTCTTCGTGACCAACGACCCGGCGACGCGCTGGAACGACACGCTCAACAAGATCGTCGATCCGTTCGACAGCCTGATCGACGCGCGAACCACGGCGCGGGTCCTCGGAGACGACTGACACGCTCCGCGGCGGGCGCGTCGGGCGGGCGCGCGTGATGGAGCGTCTCCATGTCCTCCCTGTCGGTCCGAACGTCGGGCCATCGCAGGCGGACAATACCAAGGGTCCGGGCGGCCCCGAGGGCCCGAGCGGCCCGCCTCCCGCCGGGCCCGCCGCCCCGGCGCACTCCGCCCCGCCCATAGCCGAGCCGCCGGGCGACGAGATCGACATGCGGGCGCTCTCTGCCATGCTCTGGCGCGGCAAGTGGATCATTGCCCTGTGCGCGCTGATCTTTGGGGGGCTCGGGGCTCTCATGACGACGCAACAGACCCCGCGCTACGCCGCGACGGCAACGGTTCTCTTCGAAGCGCCGCGCGCCAACATCGAGGCCGGGGAGGCCGTCGTCGAGAGTACCTTAACCGGCCCGATCAACAATCAGATCGAGGTTTTGCGCTCCGCCGCGCTCATGGACCGGGTCGTCGATACGCTCGACCTCACCAGGGACGCGCGCTTCAACCCCGCGCTGCGCCCGCCGCCCGAGCCGACGTGGCGCGACCGGTTTCATGTGCCGGCCCAGGTGAGGGAGTTGCTGATTGCCGCCGGGCTTCACACGCCGCCCCCGCCCCCTGGCCCGTCGCTGAGCGCCACAGACGCTCTCGATACGGCCAAGCGCGGCATTGTGCGCCGTCTGCAACGCGACATCCGGCTCGATCCGGTGCCGGACACTTTCGTCATCCGCATCGGCTATACCGCGACCGATAGGCAGGCGGCCGCGCTCATCGCCAACACCGTCGCCGAGCAATACATCGTCGATCAGATCGAAGGGAAGCTAGAGACGTTCCGCGCCGCCAACACCTGGCTGACGGACCGCGTCAACGAGCTGCAACTCCGGGTGGAGCGCGCCGAATCCGCCGTGCTGGCCGCACAAGCCAAGGTGTCCGACCGGGTCGGCGCCAATCTGCAGGCCGTCGAGCAGCAGCTGACCGCACTGACGTCCATACGGGGCGAAGCGCGCACGGAAACCTCTGATCTGGGCGCCCGCTATGCCCGGCTCAACGCCGCCCTGACGAGCGGGGCCGCGATCCGTACCCTGCCCGAATTCCGCGACGCCCCGACCATCGACGCCCTCCTCGACCGCGAGGACGCGCTTCTGGCCGAAGATGAGCTCCTCTCCGCGACCCTTCTGCCCAACCACCCGAGCCGACAGCGCCTGGCCGATCTTCTGGGCAAGACCCGCACCGGCCTGCGCACGGAGGCCCAGCGCATCCTCGAAGCGCTCCGCCTGGAGCACAGCGTCGCTCGCGAGCGGGAGGCACAGCTCGACGCCGAGATCGCCACCCTTGAGGCCCAGGCCCACAGGCTCTCGACGGAATCGGTCGAGATCCGCAACCTGGAGCGCGAGGCACAAGCCAGCCGGGTCCTCTACGAGAGCCTGCTGACGCGCCTGCAGGAAACCAATGCGCAGGAAGACCTGCAAAGCGCCGAGGCGCGTATCCTCACTCCGGCCGATCTGCCGCCACACGCGCTCAACAGGACGCAAAACCGGACAATCCTTCTCATGGTGATCGGCGGGACGCTGCTGGGCGTCGGCCTCGTCGTCCTGCGCGAACGGCTCAACAACACATTTCGCAGCCCCGGCCACACCGAGCACCTCACCGGCCAGCCCGTGCTGGCAACGATCCCGCGCACGGGGATCCGGGTGAAACGGTCCGACCTCATGGACAGCTTGACCCAAAAGCCCAACTCGGCGCTGGCGGAATCGATCCGGAACCTGCGCACCTCCATCCTGCTGGCCAATGTCGACCGGCCCCCGAAGGTGGTGATGTTCACCTCTTCGGTGCCGCGGGAGGGCAAATCCATGACGTCGATGTTGATGGCGATCACATCGCGCCAGATGGGCAAGTCCGCGATCATAGTGGATTGCGATCTGCGCATGCCGGCCTTGTCGAAAGTCCTCCAGGTGGGCAGCGACCGGCCTGGTCTTCTGTCGGTGATCGACGGTTCGGCGTCCGTCGAGGAGGCTGTCTATGTCGAGCCCGACACCGGGCTGCATGTGCTCATGACCCAGGCCTCGGAGCGTGCCGCGAAGATCAACGCCGCCGATGTCCTGGCCTCGGAGACATTCCGGCACCTGATTGCGCGGCTCTCTGAGATGTACGACCTGGTGGTCCTCGACACGCCCCCGACGCTCGTTGTGACGGACGCCCGCATCGTCGCCGGGCTCACCGATGCGGCCGTCTTCTGCGTCCGCTGGGACAGCACCCCGCGCGACGCTGTGAAGGAAGGGCTGCGCGAGCTGGCCTCCGTCAACGCCAAGTTGACGGGCGTCGTCATGACCCTCGTCGATGAGCGCCGCGCCTCTCGCTACGCCTTCGACGGCTACAGTTACTACAAAGGGCGCTACCGCGATTACTATGAAGCCTAGCCCGACCGCGACGCTCTTCGGAGGGACAAGCACAAGGGCCGCACCATGATTGTTGACAGAAATGTCCCCTAGGTCACACTCGGCCCCGGGCATTGGTCACATTTGTACCTGGGGACATTCTTATGACATCCGCTGAAACTTCGATTGCCGCCCTTTATCTGGGCTATTTCAACCGCGCGCCCGATCCCGCCGGCTTTGCTTATTGGATTGAACGGCTCGACGAGGGAATGCCCCTGGCACAAATCGCCGAATCGTTTTCCGTCCAGCCGGAGGCGCGCGCGCTTTATCCATTCCTCGTCGACCGGGACAATCGCTCGCCCGAAGACTTTCTCAATACGGTCTACGACAATCTCTTCAATCGCCCGCCCGATGACGCGGGCCGGGACTATTGGCTGGACCAATTGAGCGGCGAGACACGCGTTGGCGATGCCATCATCGACATCATCAGCGGCGCCGTCACCGACCCCGACAAGGCGATCATCGACAACAAGACGGAGGCCGGGTTCTACTGGGTCGACGAAGTGCGCAGCGCCGATGCCGCGTATGACTACGCGGCCGAAGGCGGGCCCGCCGCCGCCACCGACGCGATCGCCGGGATCACAGACGACGACCAGACCGTCGCCGCTTCGCGCACTCGCACGGACCTCTACGTCGGCGAGCTGACCGACGACAAGGACACCCCCGGCGCGGGGACGGAGCGCGATGTCGGCGACGAGAAGATCATCACCTTCGACATCAACGCCACCCGGTTCGACGGCGACCTCACGCCCTCGACCGCCGCCGGCAACGACCTGATCAACATCGAGGCCTTCCGCGCCGATCCGCGCTTTGCGGGCATCGACGGGAGCGGCCAGACGGTCGTCGTGATCGACACCGGCATCGACCTCGACCACCCGGCCTTCGGGGGCGACAGCAACGGCGACGGCGTCTCCGACAGCATCATCTTCGCCCGCGACTTCTCGCGCGACAACGACGGCACCGCAGACGACGTCCAGGGCCACGGCACCCATGTGACCTCGATCATCGCCTCCCAGCTCGACGCCTATCCCGGCGTCGCACCCGGCGTGAATATCGTGGCGCTTCAGGCGCTTGGCAACGATGGCAGCGGCGCCGGGATCGACATCGAGCGGGCCCTGCAATGGACCATCGAGAATGCCGAGAGCCTGAACATCGCCGCCGTCAACCTGTCGCTCGGCAACCCCGAGACGAATGTCGGCGGCCCGACCAGCGCGCCGGGCTACACCGATGAGCTGGCCGAGCTGGTGCGCCTCGGGGTTGTGCCCGTCGCCGCCGCGGGCAACGAATATCAGCGCTACCAGAACCCTGGCACGTCCTCGCTTTCGGCCGACCCCAATGCGCTGGCCATCGGCGCCGTCTGGGCCGACGATGTCGGCCAGGTCGGCGGCGACTTCACCACCGGGGCCGACCGGCTCACGGCGTTCTCGCAGCGCTCGGACGCGGTGGCCTCGATCTTCGCTCCGGGCGGCGGCATCCTCGGCGCGGCACCGGGCGGCGGCTCGGTCGTCCTGAGCGGGACGAGCATGGCCACGCCCTACGTCTCGGGCATGGTGGCGCTGGCCCAACAGCTCGCGCTTCAGGAGCTGGGCCGCACCCTCAGCTTCGACGAGATCTCCAACCTGCTCTCCAGCAGCGCCTCCACGATCTTCGACGGCGACGACGAAAACGACAATGTAGAGAACACCTTCACCAACTACGACCGGGTCGACATGCTCGCCTTCGCCGAGGCCATCATCGCGCTCGACGGGGATCCCGGCACCACGCCGCCGCCGCCCTCGGGCGACGACATCCCCGGCGATATCTCCTCGGGCGAGACGATCGCCGTCGGCGGCACGCGCACCAGCGCCATCGACACCGCCGAGGACCAGGACTTCTACGCCGTCGAGTTGCAAGCCGGACAGCGCTATCTGATCGAGCTTCTCGGCCAGCCCTCGGGCGCGGGCACGCTGGCCGACCCGCTGGTCGCGCTCTATTCCTCGGCCGGGGCGTTCATCGCGTCAGACGACGATTCGGGCGCAAGCCTCGAATCCGAGCTCGACGTCGTCGCCTCCGAGACCGGCACGTATTTCATCTCCGCCGAGGCCTTTGGCGACAACACGGGCTCCTACGAGCTCAAGATCACGCAAGCCGCGGGAGAGACGGGCGAAATCCCCGGAGACCCCTCCACCGGCGCCACCATCGCGCCGGGCCAGACGGTCGCCGGGACGCTCGATGTCGGCGGCGACACCGATTGGTACCGCGTCGAGCTGACCACGGGCGAGGTCTACGAGATCACGCTCGACGGCGTCACGATGCGCGACCCCTACCTTTATCTCTACGATCAGAACGGCACGCTCCTGCTGTCCGATGACGATGGCGGCGAGGGCTTCAACTCCGCGCTCCTCGTCGAGATCACGCAGGGCGGAACGTTCTTCCTGGAGGCGGCCTCCTTCTCGCTGAACGACACCGGCACCTACGCGCTGGCGGTGCAATCCCTCGGCGCTTCGGGAGACGATTTCGCCGCGGATCCGAGCACCAACGGCGCTCTAAACGCCGATAGCGGCACCGCCCAGGGCATGCTGGAGAACGATGGCGACCGCGACTGGTTCGCCTTCGACGTCACCGCCAACACCCGCTATCAGATCCTCCTGACCGGGGACGATGGGCCGGACGGCCTCTCGGACCCCTACCTGCGGGTGCTCGACGCGAGCGGCGTCCAGCTCGCCTTCAACGACGACATCGGCGACGGCAGCGGCGCGCTCGATTCCGGGCTGGAGTTTCTGGCCACCGAGACCGGCCGCATCTACGTCTCCGCTGGCGCCTATTCGGACTTTGGGACCGGCAGCTACACGCTGACCTCGCAAAGCCTCGGCACCGTCACGGGCGATATCGCCGACGATGGCTCGACCACAACGTTCCTCTCGCCCGGCCAATCGCTGTCGAGCACGATCGACCAGCCGGGCGATCTCGACGTGGTGGGCTTTCAGGCGACCGCCGGTCAGAGCTACACGATCTCGATGGTGTCGAGCGGATCGGACCCGCTCCTTGACCCCTATGTCGAGCTCTTCGCCCCCTCGGGCTCCTATCTCACCTTCGACGACGATGGCGGTGCGGGCGTCAATGCGGAGCTGACGTTCACGGCCTTT
>JBCCYI010000177.1:0-10371 GCA_039189975.1 Pseudomonadota bacterium | reverse complement strand
CTTCGCTATAGGGAGGATCGACGGTGGCCAAACGGCGGCAAGGAGGACCCAATGCAAGAGCTCGGACACTACATCGATGGCAACCGCGTTGCCGGAGGATCGGAGCGCACGGCGGAGGTCTTCAACCCCGCGACCGGCGAGATTCAGGCGCGTGTCGCTCTGGCCTCCAAAGCCGAGGTCGACGACGCGGTGACGCGTGCAGCCACAGCGCAGGTGGCCTGGGGCGCGACCAACCCCCAACGGCGCGCACGGGTGCTGATGGAGTTCGTCCGACTGCTGAATCGTGACATGGACAAGCTCGCCGAAGCGCTCAGCCGAGAGCATGGCAAGACCCTGCCCGACGCCAAGGGCGACATCCAGCGGGGACTGGAGGTTGCCGAGTTCTGCATCGGCGCACCGCATCTGCTGAAGGGCGAGTTCACCGATAGCGCCGGTCCCGGGATCGACATGTACTCGATGCGCCAGCCCCTCGGCGTCGTCGCCGGCATCACACCGTTCAACTTTCCCGCGATGATCCCGATGTGGAAGTTCGCCCCGGCGATCGCCTGCGGCAACGCTTTCATTCTGAAGCCTTCCGAGCGTGATCCTTCTGTGCCGCTGATGCTCGCTGAACTGATGTCAGAGGCCGGGCTTCCGGCGGGCATTCTCCAGGTGGTGAACGGTGACAAGGAAGCGGTGGACGCGCTGCTTGACAATGAGACGATCCAGGGGATCGGTTTTGTCGGCTCCACACCGATTGCGCAGTATATCTACGCGCGAGGCTGCGCCAACGGCAAGCGGGTGCAGTGCTTTGGCGGCGCCAAGAACCACATGATCGTGATGCCCGACGCGGATATGGACCAGGCGGCCGACGCACTTGTCGGGGCCGGGTATGGCGCCGCTGGCGAGCGCTGCATGGCGATTTCCGTGGCTGTGCCGGTGGGCGACGAGACGGCGGACAGGCTGATCGACAAGCTCGTTCCCCGGATCGAGAAGTTGAAGGTAGGCCCCTACACCGCGGGCAACGATGTCGACTATGGGCCGCTCGTGACGGGGGCGGCAAAGGACCGCGTCCTTGGGCTCGTGGAGTCAGGTGTTGCCCAGGGGGCGGAGCTTGTCGTCGACGGGCGCAATTTTGCGATGCAGGGCTACGAGGACGGGTTCTTCGTCGGTCCGCACCTTTTCGACAAGGTCACGACCGACATGGACATCTACCAGCAAGAGATCTTCGGCCCTGTCCTGTCGACCGTTCGCGCCAAGACGTACGAAGAGGCGTTGGGCTATGCGATGGATCACGAATACGGCAACGGCACCGCGATCTTTACCCGCGATGGCGACACGGCGCGTGACTTTGCCAGCCGGATCAATATCGGCATGGTCGGGGTCAACGTGCCGATCCCGGTGCCGCTCGCGTATCACACATTCGGCGGCTGGAAGAAGTCGGGCTTCGGCGATCTCAACCAGCATGGGCCGGACGCCTTCCGCTTTTACACACGCACGAAGACCGTGACGGCGCGCTGGCCCTCCGGGCTGAAGGAAGGCGGGGAATTCCACTTTAAGCAGATGGACTAGCGCACTTCTTGCGGGCCCCGACGCCCCCGCGGCGGGGCCTGGCAGGTCATCGCGGGGCGCTTATGATCCGGTGCCTCGAGCAACTGGGAGGAGCGCACGCTCTGAGCGATCGCATCGTGCATCAGCAAAGTTCTGCGCACCCCGCGCCCTGTGGCGAAGTTGTTGTTGCTTTTTTGGCGCCTGAGATGCGTAATTTTGAATGCACGCCGCGGATCGGCCAGGTGCGGCACAAACGCGCCTTGATTGGGGTGTATCTGAAGAGCAGTGGGACACGCGCAGGACGGCAGCACGGTGACGCGGCACGTGGCGTAAGGGAGGTCGATGTGCGAAAGAGCCAGACGGGTCGTGACGGAGCCGATGCTCCCAGATCCTCCGCGACGGGCCCAAAAGGCACGCTGCGGAGAACCACAGATCTTGAAGAGATCATCGAACGCCTCGCCGCGCGCATAGCGTGTGACCATGTGCTGGTCACAATGCTCTTTAACGCCCGGCAAGTCATTTTGGCCCATGTCTCTGCCGAGGCACTGGAGGAAGCCGCGCTCGCCCTACCAATCGACTTTTCGATCTGCCGTCACACGATTGAGCGTAATGGCCCGTTGTTGATCTCTGATACGCACGTGGTGCCCGAGCTTGCGGAGAACGGCGCGGTGCGCGACTTTGGCGTGCGCGCCTATGCGGGAGCACCCGTCATTGTGGGATCCGAAGCGGGGGCCGCCGTCTGCCTGCTGGACAAGGCCCCGCGCGACTGGAGAGCAGCGGATCTCGCAGATCTGGAAGACACGGCCCGCGAGGTCGCGCACCACCTCCGGATGGACGCAGCGCTACGTCCGGAGAGAGAGCCGACACCTGCGCGACCGGCAGCCCCGAGCTGACCGTTCCTTGGGGCGATTGCAGCGTCGCGTGACTTCGGCAGAGGCGGCCCCCTGCCCCACATGATCTCAGAGTTACGATGCGGCTCGGCGACACGGTGATGTGCCGAGTGACTATGGACAAGCCTGGGCGCTTGCATCGACAGGGTGCGCCTGCGACGATCCCCGGGCCGCAGGCCGGGCATCGTTCAGGGAGGGCCGATGGGGATCGCAGCACCCGACTTTACCCTAGGGATCGAAGAAGAATACCTTCTCGTTGACCTTGAGAGCTACGATCTGCGAGCCGCGCCAACGGCGCTCATGGACGCGTGCGATGCGGCTTTGCAAGGACAAGTCTCACCCGAGTTTCTGCAATGTCAGATTGAGATTGGAACGAAGGTGTGCGCGGACATTTCCGCCGCGCGGGATGAACTCAAGCACCTGCGGTCCACCGTGGCACGGTGCGCGCGCGACTTTGGCCTCGCACCGATTGCCGCCTCCTGCCACCCGTTCGCTGATTGGCGGGCGCAGGTCCATACCGACAGGGAGCGCTACAATGCGCTGAGCCATGACCTCGCGGGGGTGGCTGAACGGATGCTGATCTGCGGGATGCATGTGCACGTCGGGATCGCGTCGCAGGACACGCGGATCGATTTGCTCAACCAACTGGCGTACTTTCTTCCGCATCTGCTGGCGCTCTCCGCGTCCTCGCCGTATTGGCAGGGCAAGGACACAGGGCTGGCGTCCTACCGTCTGACAGTGTTCGATAATCTGCCCCGTACCGGCTTGCCTCCGACGTTGTCGTCCTGGTCCGCCTATGAGCGGACAACGGGCGTGCTCGTCGATCTGGGCGTGATTGAAGATACCAGCAAGATCTGGTGGGACCTGCGGCCCTCCGCCCGTTTCCCGACGTTAGAGACCCGGATCTGCGACGTCCCCTCCCGGCTTGAGGACACGCTGATGCTGGCCGCGGTGGCACAATGCCTGACGCGCATGCTCTGGCGCCTTTCGCGGCTCAACCAGCGTTGGCGGATCTACGAGCCCTTCCTGATCGGCGAAAACCGATGGCGGGCGCAGCGCTATGGCACCTCGGCGGGCATGATCGACCTGGGAGCGCATAAGATCATCCCGTTCGCCGATCTGATGGAAGAGCTGATCGACATGGTCCGCGAGGATGCCGACGCCCTGGGCTGTGGGCCGGAACTCGAACGGGTCCGGACTGCGGCCGTCGGCGGCACCAGCGCGGACCGGCAGCGCGCTTCCTACAGAGCCGCGGTGGCGGGTGGGGCCTCGCATGATGCTGCGATGCGTGCTGTGGTGGCAGGACTCGTCGAAGAGTTCCATGACGGACTCTGACGCGGCGCGCGTGCCATCGCCAGAGGCTGAAGCGTCGGCGACGGGCGCGCTCGCTCTGCGCGAAGCCGATCTCTCGGAGCCCGTCAAGGCATTGTTGCGCGCGCAGGGGTACGATGTGAAAGGCGAGGTCGGCGCGGCAGACCTCGTGGCCTGCAAAGGCGACGACCCGCCCGTCATCGTTGAGCTGAAGCGCGGTTTTTCGCTCGTGCTCTTTCACCAGGCCATCGACCGGTTGCGTCTGACGGAGGCTGTCTACATCGCCGTTCCGGAAGGGCGTGGGGCGCGATGGGTCAGCGCGCTCAAGGCCAACACGGCGCTTTGCCGCCGCCTGGGCCTGGGCCTGATCCTCGTGCACCGGCACATTGCCCGTGTTGCGCTCGACCCCGGCCCCTATGCCCCCCGCGCGGCCAAGCGCCGACAGGCCGCGCTGTTGCGAGAGTTTGCCCGGCGCGAGGGAGACCCGAACGCGGCCGGTTTGCCCGCCAGCGCCGGGCGCATGACGGCCTATCGCCAGGATGCGCAGCGGATCGCGCGCTGGCTGGGAGAAACTGGGGCGGCGAAGGGCGCCGACGTCGCCGCCGCCACGGGTGTCGCACGCGCCACGCGGATGATGGCAGACAATCATTACGGCTGGTTCGAGCGTGTCACAAAGGGGATTTACCGGTTGACCCCGAGAGGCGTCGCGGCGGCGGGAGATCCCATGGGTGTCCCGCCCCGGGAGGGGTCTGAGGCCGCTCCCGCGCCGGAAGAACCACGACAGGCACGATCGGAGTGACGGCGGCGGGACGGCTGGGCGAGCGCGCCGGGGTGGTTCGACACTCACCGATGCGCCGGTGTTTGAACGGAACGCTCTGCCTTGCCGACTGACGCCGCACGCTTTGGCTGGCCAGACGACAGGCTGCGTGGCGCGGGGTGCACATCTGTCTCACATCGTCGTGTGGCACCGCCTCCACGTCTGGACGGATTTGGCCGGGGATGGCACACGAAGCTGTGGACGTGGACCGTCACCGCAACAAAGAGCAGAGCACAATGACCAAGTCCCTTTCCCGCCGTTCGCTTTTGCGGATGGCAGCCGCCTCGGCGCCGCTCCTGGCGGCACCGGCATTGGTGCGCGCCCAATCGACATTCGTTGAGGATCCTTTGCGACAATCGGCGCCGCCGCCCGTGCGCAACGCGTCGAGCTTTGTGCGGCAGGATTGGCGCGAGCATTTCTCAGAGCTTCGGAACGGCGCAATCGTGTGTGATACGCGCTCGCGCGCGCTGCACTACTGGTCCGGCGACGGGGGCGTCTATCGCCTCTATCCGACCTCCGTGCCCCTGACCGAAGAACTCACGCGCCGGGGCTTTACGGAAGTCGTCCGCAAGAAGGTTGGTCCGAGCTGGACGCCAACGGCAAACATGCGCAAGCGCGATCCGAGCCTGCCGGACTTCATGCCCCCCGGGCCCGGCAACCCGCTGGGCACCCACGCCATGTATCTGACGTGGCCCGCCTATCTGATCCACGGCACGCATGACACACGCAAGATCGGGCGGCGCTCCTCCTCCGGCTGTATCGGGCTCTACAACGAACAAGTGGAAGAGCTCTTTGCTTTGGTCGAGATCGGCACGCAAGTGCGTTTGATCTAGGGCATTTCACCTGCCCGGCGTGGTGCGCTTTGGCACGCGGTGGGAGAGTGGATATTTTCAGCACAATGAAGAGGGTGCGGGACGCCGGCGGCCTGGATGATAGACCGGTGGTTCGTGTCGTCTGGTGGCGATGCGCGGGCTGGAATGGGCTTGCGCCGGGCGTAGGGCTGAGCGAGGTTGCCACCGCTGACGACGTGGCGCGGGGAGGCGGGCGTGGACTTTGCACTCGGTGAGGAGGCGCTGGCCCTGATGGATGTGGCGCGCCGTTTTGGCGAGGCACATATCGCCCCCAATGCCCGCGCTTGGGAGACGGCGGGCGAGATTCCAAAGAGCCTTTGGAAGGATATGGCGGAGCTGGGCTTGGGCGGGTTGACCGTGCCGGAGTCCTTTGGCGGCGCAGGCTTGTCACGTCTGGAGGCGGGCCTCGTGGTGGAGGCTTTGGCACGATCCTGCCCCTCCGTGACGGCGTTTCTTTCGATCCATAACATGTGCGCCGGGCTGATTGCACAGCATGGGTCGGATCCCTTGCGCGCGCGGTGCCTCGGACCGGCCATCGCGATGGATATGTTTCTGGCCTATTGCCTGACGGAGCCGACGTGTGGCTCTGATGCGGCCGCGTTACGCACCCGGGCGGAGCGTACCGAGCGCGGCTGGCGCCTAACGGGCAACAAGGCATTCATCTCGGGGGGCGGCTATGCCGACGCCTACATCGTTATGGCGCGCTCTGGGGGATCTGGCCCTTCGGGGATTTCCGCTTTCGTCGTCGAAGACGGTATGCCGGGACTGTCCTTTGGCGCGCTCGAGGAGAAGATGGGTTGGCGGGCGCAGCCGACGCGGGCGGTGCATCTCGATGCGTGTGCGTTGGGGGCGGACGCGCTTCTGGGGGAGGAGGGGAGCGGCTTTTCCTACGCGATGGCCGCGCTCGACGGGGGGCGGCTGAGCATCGCCGCCTGTTCGCTCGGAGGAGCGCAGGCCGCGTTAGATCAGACGCTGCGCTATGTTCAAGAGCGCGAGGCTTTTGGACGCCGCCTGGCGGACTTTCAGGCGTTACAGTTTCGACTCGCTGAAATGGAGATCGAGATGGCGGCCGCCCGCGTTTTCCTGCGCCAGGCCGCCTGGACGCTTGACCAAGGCGCGCCCGATGCGACGAAGACCTGCGCGATGGCCAAGAAATTCGTCACCGAGGTGGGCAGCCGCGTTGCAGATCAGTGCCTGCAGCTTCATGGCGGCTATGGGTATCTGGCGGATTACGGGCTGGAGAAGATCGTGCGCGATTTGCGCGTGCATCAGATTCTTGAGGGAACGAGCGAGGTTATGCAGGTGATCACAGCGCGGGCCATGTTGGGCCAATGACCCGGGAGGTTCACATCCGGGTTGAGGGTCACGCGGGGCGCATCACGCTCGATCGGCCCGCGGCGTTAAACGCGCTGTCGCATTCGATTGTCCGCGAGATTGACGCGGCGCTGCAGGCATGGGCAGCCGAGGACACGGTGCGCCTGCTTATAATCGATGCGACGGGCGAGAAGGCTTTCTGCGCCGGCGGAGACCTGCAGGACATCTATGCCTCCGGGACGGCGGGCGACGGCGCACCCGCGCGCGCGTTCTGGCAAGATGAATACCGGATGGTGGCGCGGCTCTATCGCTTTCCCAAGCCCGTGGTGACATTTCTGCAGGGCTTCACGCTGGGTGGCGGGGTCGGGCTGGGGTGCCACGGTTCGCACCGGATCGTGGGGCACACGGCGCAGATTGCGTTACCGGAAGTGTCGATCGGCCTGATGCCGGACGTGGGCGGCACGCTCCTACTGGCACGCGCCCCGGGGCGGCTCGGCGAATTCCTCGGCATGACAGCGACCCGGATGGGTCCGGGATGCGCCGTACTGGCCGGGTTTGCGGATTATTACCTGCCCGAAGCCGCCTGGCCTGCGCTTACGGCCGAGCTCGTTACAACAGGCGATTGGGAGGCTGTGGACCGGGCCGCGCTCCCCGCCCCTCAGAGTCCGCTGGCCGCCGAGCGCTCCCGAATTGACGATCTCTTCGGTGGCGAACGCCTGGGCGACATACTGCGCGCGCTTGAGCACGACGATAGCCCTTTCGCCGGCACGGCCCTCGCACGGATGTCCCGCAATGCACCACTGGCAATGGCCTGCGCCCTTGTAGCGGTCCACCGCATGCAAGGCCCCACAGCAGAAATCGAGCAAGCGCTCGATCTGGAATATCGCTACAGCTATCGCGCAATAGAACAGGGAGATTTCCTCGAAGGGATCCGCGCACTGATCATCGACAAGGACCGCGCGCCAGCCTGGACACATCCCTTTGGCGACGTAGCCTTGCACGAGATTTCGGGAATGTTGATGCCCCTGCGCGGTGCCGCGCTGCAACTGGACGGAGACACGGAATGAAGATCGGCTTTATCGGGCTGGGCAACATGGGAGCCCCAATGGCGGGCAACCTTGCCGCGGCGGGACACGACGTCGCTGGGTATGACCTTTCCGCTCCGTGCCCGGACGGTGTCGCGCCCGCAGGCAGCGCAGCAGACGCGGCATCCGGCGCGGAGGTCCTCGTGACCATGCTGCCCGATGGCGCAATCCTAAGACGGGTTGCCGCAGAGGTGCTGCCGGCCATGCAAGCCGGTTCGGTGCTCCTGGATTGCTCGACCGTCGATGTCGAAAGCGCGCGAGCGGTCGCAGCGGAGGCACACCAGCGCGCGATCCAGGCGCTCGACGCCCCAGTCTCCGGCGGAACCGGCGGCGCCGCGGCCGGCACGCTGACCTTTATGGTCGGTGGCCCGCCCGACGCCTTCGCCCGCACCCTTCCGCTCTTTGACATTATGGGCCAGAAGGCAGTCCATTGCGGCCCTTCGGGCAACGGCCAGGCTGCCAAGATCTGCAACAATATGATCCTCGGCGTCACCATGATCGCCACCTGCGAGGCCTTCGCGCTCGCCGATAAGCTCGGCCTCTCGCGCCAGGCGATGTTCGACGTGGTCAGCACCTCGTCGGGCTATAGCTGGACGATGAACACCTACTGTCCCGCACCCGGCGTCGGTCCTCAGAGCCCTGCCGACAACGGCTACACCCCCGGTTTTGCGGCCGATCTGATGCTGAAGGACCTCCGCCTCTCGCAACAAGCTGCCCGGGCCGTCGACGCCGATACCCCCATGGGCACGGTCGCGCGCGACCTCTACGCCCAGTTCGTGGAGGCCGAGGACGGCGCGGGGCGCGACTTCTCCGCGATGCTCCCGCGGTTCGAGCGCCGCTCCCGCAGCTAGGCCGCGGGCCGAGAGCGCCGGCGCAGCAGCGCAAGCGCGCCGAGACCGGCCAACAGCGCGGGGGCCGCTGGCGGCACCGGGATCACCTCTAGAGAGTCCCCCGTATCCACGAGTGTTTCAAACGGGAGGTCATAGCCTCCAGAGGCAAATGCAAACGCGGACTGCCTCCTTGAAAAAAACAGAGCGCCGCCGGCGTAGTTTATTGTGGCGTCACCAATGCTTAGAGGAAAGGAGAACTCGTAGAAGCCGGAGTTGACACCGTCCAGCAGGATGCCAAGGCTATCTCCAACCTGAACCGCGAACGGGTCGAATTCCAGCTCGATCGTCCGCGGCGCAATGGGTGAGAATGGCCTCGGTACGTCGGTGGTTTGCAGGGTCGCCGTTCCAAGTGTTGCCCCAAAGGTGCTTACACCTGTCATCTCTACGATGGAGACATCGAGGCTTGCGTCGCCAAACACGGACCCAATTTGTAGCCGCAGCCCAACAAACTGGCCATCGAGACCAACCGTGAACGTCTGCAACCTGTCAAATACTGAATTCAATGAAAACTGAACTCTGGTCTGTGGGTTAAGCGGCGGATCAATCAACTCGCCCTGATCCACCGTCGCCGCCCCGGCGACCGAGCAAGACACGCAAAGGGCGAAAGCAATCAGGCGTCTCATGCACGTACACTCCCATCAAAGGCGCTCCCGGTGACGGCCCTCGGCATTGTGCGTGCTTGTCGTCCCCAAAGCGAATCTCAAGTAAGAAGGCTGCTCGCAGACCTGTCAACGCCAAGGCGCCTGAAACTGCTGCCCCAGTTGCCACAGGCACACAAGATCTGGCTGACGATTGCCGTCACCCCACGAGCTATGTGCCTGCGGAGAGCCGGCCATCTGCCGCCGCTCTATCGCCCGGCCTACTCCGCCGCGACCTTTCGGGGGGAGAGCATGGGCTTGAGATATCGCCCGGTGTGGCTTTCGGGAACCTCAGCGACCTGCTCGGGCGTGCCCGTCGCGACCACCGTGCCCCCGCCGTCGCCACCCTCGGGACCAATGTCGATCACCCAGTCGGCGGTTTTGACCACGTCGAGGTTGTGCTCGATCACCACCACAGTGTTGCCGGCCTCCACCAGCTCATGGAGCACCTCTAGGAGCTTGCGCACGTCCTCAAAGTGTAGCCCCGTCGTGGGCTCGTCGAGGATGTAGAGCGTGCGGCCCGTGGAACGCTTGGCGAGTTCCTTCGACAGCTTCACCCGCTGCGCCTCGCCGCCCGAGAGGGTCGTCGCCTGCTGGCCGACCTTGATGTAGCCGAGGCCCACGCGGACAAGCGCATCCATCTTCTCACGAATCGACGGCACGGCCTTGAAGAACGCCTGCGCGTCCTCAACTGTCATATCAAGAACATCGGCTATGCTCTTGCCTTTGAACTTGATTTCGAGCGTCTCCCGGTTGTAGCGCGCGCCGTTGCACGTCTCGCAAGTGACGTAGACATCGGGCAGGAAGTGCATCTCGATCTTGATGACCCCGTCGCCTTGGCACGCCTCACACCGCCCGCCTTTCACGTTGAAGGAGAACCGTCCGGGCTTGTAGCCGCGCGCCTTCGCCTCCGGTAGCCCAGCGAACCAGTCGCGGATCGGAGTGAAGGCGCCGGTGTAGGTCGCGGGGTTTGACCGGGGGGTGCGGCCGATGGGGCGTTGGTCGATGTCGATGACCTTATCGAGATGCTCGAGCCCCTTGATCG
>JBCCYI010000176.1:0-10373 GCA_039189975.1 Pseudomonadota bacterium | reverse complement strand
TCGACGACGCAGATGTGTGTCTCTTCGAGCGAAACATCGAGGCCTACAAAAAACTCCATTCTTTGAACTCCTTGATCGATTGCGACGCCCGACATGGTCAAGACGTCTGCGACTGGCGCAAAGCCCGATCAGCGCATCTCTGCTGCCTGAATGGGAGTGTGTCTCGTCGTTGGTCTCGGGCTGCTCGTCGCATCGGAGCTGCACCTTTGGAGCTTGCCGCGCTGGACGGGCCTGATATCGGCTGGTCTCGCCCTCGGTTTCTTCATCCTTTCAGGACTGTCGCACCCGACAGGTGCGGCGCTGCATTCTGCATTGATCCCCCTTAGTCTTCGGGGCCTTCGGCGCCTTGCCGTCAAACTGGCGCAACTTTCCCCGCGCGGTATGGCAGCCCCATGGGAGCGGGCCACCGCTTTTGTGCTCACGCCGGGCGCGGCGGCGGTCACCTACGCGGCGCTATGGCAGCGCAGGTGACCAATCGTTACAGAAGACGTGATTTTTTTCCTTCTATTTCTGTCGCTTTGTATTTTTCTGTGGTCGCTCGTGCGGGCGTTTACCATCGCTTAACCGCTTCCAAGTAGACACAGGTTCAGCAAAAGACGGAGCGTCGGCAGGTTGGATTTGTTTTCTTCCCCACCCCCCCTCGCACCACCCACCTCGGAAGGAAATGAGCTGTCATGGCTCCGTCTTTTGCGCTCCCGTCGCGTCGGTCCGCAAACGTTTCGCCGCCTTATGGAGGAGCACGCGGGCGATGCGAGCGCTGCGCTTGGAGCTCTGCCCAACATCGCAAAAGGAGCCGGTGTCGAGGGCTATCGCCCCTGCACGATCGCCCAAGCGCAAGCCGAGCTTTCCAGCGGACGTCGCCTGGGAGCGACCCCTCTCTTTTACGATCATCCGCTCTATCCGGACGCGCTACGCGATCTGTCAGATGCGCCGCCGCTCTTGTGGGCGCAGGGCAAGCTCGAACTTCTCGGCAGACCCTCCATCGCCCTTGTGGGCGCTCGCAACGCCTCGTCGCTGGGCCGCCGGATGGCGCGCGGTCTGGCGCGGGATTTGGCCCGCGAAGGGTGGGTCATCGTCTCAGGCCTGGCCAGAGGGATCGACGCGGAGGCCCACGCAGCAAGCCTTGAGCATGGCACAATCGCCGTGGTCGCGGGCGGCGTCGATGTGATCTATCCCAAGGAAAATGCCCAGCTGACGGCGGACATCGCCCGAACCGGCCTGATCTTGTCTGAGATGCCGCCTGGCTACCGGCCTCAGGCGAGGCACTTTCCACGTCGCAACAGGATTGTGGCGGGCCTCGCGCAGGCGCTCGTGGTCGTCGAGGCCGCGGCGAAGTCCGGCTCGCTTATCACCGCGCGCGAGGCGGCCGACTTGAGCCGGGAGGTCTTTGCGGTGCCGGGTCAACCGCTCGATGCGCGCGCACAAGGGTGCAACTGGCTGATCCGCGACGGCGCTACGCTTGTGCAGGGCAAGGACGATGTGCTCAACGCGCTGCGTCCCCTCCACACGTCAGCGGTCGAGGAGCCGCGGTACGCGACACCCAGGGCGGTGCAGCGCCCCTGCACTCCGCCTGACACCCATGCGCCTCCCGACCGGGATGCAGCCGCGCGTTCCGTGCTCGAGCTTCTTGGGCCGTCGCCGGTCCCTGAAGACGTCGTCTTGCGCGACAGCGGGATGGCGGCCCCCTCCTTCGCGGCACTCATGACAGATCTGGAACTGCAGGGTCACGTGGTGCGCAGCCCGGGCGGCCTGTTGAGCCGCGCCTCAGCCGCGTGACCGCGGGCACGGGACCAGCCGCCCCGCGCAGTCGCCCGTTCGAGAGCTCAGGTGCGACCGACCCGAGTGCACAAGGCTCGACCGTGCCCGCGACGCAGCGCATAGAGCGCAGCTGGCACGGCCAAGGAACAGGACCGCATTGACAAGCCCAGCCGCACCCCCACATGGTCTCGCGCTACTTGGTCACGTTCGCTATTTGAAAGGCACCCATGCCCGTCGTTGTCGTTGAATCTCCGGCTAAAGCCAAGACAATCAACAAATATCTTGGGTCGAACTACACCGTTCTTGCGTCGTTCGGACACGTCAGGGACCTTCCCCCAAAGGACGGCTCGGTCGATCCGGAGCAGGACTTCGACATGAAATGGGAGGTCGCCACAGACAGCAAAAAGCACGTCAAGGCGATCGCGGATGCCCTCAAGGACGACAACGCGTTGATCCTCGCAACTGACCCCGATCGTGAGGGAGAGGCAATCTCGTGGCACCTGACCGAGGCTCTGGCCTCCCGCAAGGCCATCAAGAAAGACACCCCCGTCAGCCGTGTCGTCTTCAACGCGATCACGAAATCGGCCGTCACCGAGGCGATGCAGAACCCGCGCCAGGTCGACATGGAGCTTGTCGAGGCCTACCTCGCCCGCCGCGCGCTCGACTATCTGGTTGGCTTCAACCTCTCGCCGGTCCTCTGGCGCAAGCTGCCCGGCGCCAAATCCGCCGGGCGTGTCCAGTCGGTGTGTCTCAGGCTCGTCGTCGAGCGCGAGATGGAGATCGAGGCGTTCAAACCGCGCGAATACTGGTCGGTCAAGGCGCTGCTCGACACGCCGCGCGGCAAGACGCTGGAGGCGCGGCTCACCCTCTTTGCGGGTAAGAAGCTCGACAAGTTCGACCTTGAGACCGCAGCCCAGGCGGAGCTCGCCGTGCAGGCGGTGTCCTCGCGCGCGCTGAGCGTCGCAAATGTCGAAGCCAAGCCCGCCACGCGCAACCCCGCCGCCCCCTTCATGACGTCGACCCTCCAGCAGGAGGCGAGCCGGAAGTTCGGCTTTGGCGCGAAGGCCACGATGTCGGCCGCGCAACGTCTCTACGAGGCTGGCCACATCACCTACATGCGAACCGACGGGATCGACATGGCGCCCGAAGCGGTCCATGCCGCGCGCGACGCCATCAAGGATCTCTATGGGGCGAATTACGTTCCCGGCAGTCCTCGAATGTACAAGAACAAGGCCAAGAACGCCCAGGAAGCCCACGAGTGCATCCGCCCGACGGATATGATGGCTACGCCCGAAAAGCTCAGAATCACGGATGCCGACCAACGCCGTCTCTATGATCTGATCTGGAAGCGGACCATCGCCTGTCAAATGCAGGCGGCCCGCTTCGAGCGGACAACGGTTGAGATCGGGAGTGCGGATGGCGAGGTCGGGCTGCGCGCGACGGGCCAGGTGATCCTATTTGACGGGTTCCTCAAGGTCTACGAAGAGGGGCGTGACGATGACGAGAGCGAAGACAGCAAGCGCCTGCCGCAGGTCAGCGCGGGCGAGCCGCTGACGCTGCACGCAGATGGCGCCCGGGCCGAATACCGAAAAGCAGCCTCGGCCGAGACGGCAGAGGCCAGTGTCGTCGAAGACGATGCAAGCGGCCTTTCGGCCAATGGCGCTGCCATTCTCGACGCGTCCGGCGGTGTGCTGGGTCTGCAGCACCACACCCTGCCCCCGCCGCGCTACACCGAGGCGACGCTCGTCAAGAAGATGGAGGAGCTCGGCATCGGCCGCCCCTCCACCTATGCCTCGATCATGTCGACCATCCAGGACCGTGGCTATGTCGCACGCGACAAGGGCCGCCTGGTCCCCGAGGACAAGGGCCGCCTCGTCATCGCATTTCTGGAAAACTACTTCCGCCGCTACGTGGGCTACAACTTCACAGCCGGGCTGGAGGAGGAGTTGGACCACGTCAGCGCTGGCGAGGCCGACTATAAGGCGCTGCTGGCCCGGTTCTGGCGCGACTTCAAGGCCGCCATCGACGAGACGGCGGAATTGCGTATCACCGAGGTGCTCGACAAGATCAACGATGTCCTCGCGCCTCATCTCTTCCCCGATTCCGGCGATGGGTCCGACCCAAGGCTTTGCCCGTTGTGCAACACCGGTCGGCTTTCGATGCGCACTGCGCGTTCGGGAGGGGCGTTCATTGGCTGCGGCAACTATCCCGAGTGCCGCTACACGCGTCCCTTCGGCCCGCCCGGCATGGAGGGCGAGAGCACCATGGGGCCGGACGGCAAGCTCCTGGGCTATGACGCGGACGACAAGATCACCCTGCGCGACGGCCGCTTCGGCCCCTATGTCCAACGCGGCGATGCCACGGAGGAGGTCCCCAAGCCGCCCCGCGCGTCGCTGCCCAAGGGATGGGCGAAGGATGCGATCGACCTCGATAAGGCGCTGACGCTCCTGAGCCTGCCGCGCGACGTCGGTCCGCATCCCGAGGACGGGGAGATGATCACCGCCGGGCTTGGCCGCTATGGACCGTTCGTCAAGCATGGCAAGAAATACGCCAACCTGCCGGACGTGGAGGAAGTCTTTACCATTGGGATGAACCGTGCCGTGGAGGTGCTTGCTGCCAAGAAGGTGCGCGGCCAAAGCACCGCCAAACCGCTCAAAGAGCTTGGCGAACATCCCGAAGCGGGTGGTGCGATGGCCGTGATGGAGGGTCGCTACGGTCCCTACATCAAATGGGAAAAGGTCAACGCGACCTTGCCCAAGGGCACCGAGCCGACGGACGTCACGCCGGAAATGGCCGTCGAACTGATTGCCGAGAAGCAGGCGAAGTCCGGTAAAAAGGCGCCGGCAAAGCGAAAGACGGCGGCGAAGAAAACGGCGGCGAAGAAGACGGCGGCCAAAAAGACCGCAGCGAACACGGCCCCCAAACCGCCCGACGCGGCCGAGTGAGTTCGGTGACGACGGAGGCGGGCAGCGAAGGGCGCGTCCACGGCGTGCGTATCGCCGACCCGTTTGGCATCATCGACCGCCGGGTATGGAATGCGATCCATGCCGGATGGTACGAGGCCGCCGAATGCATCGCACTCCAGCGTCATCTCAGGCCGGGGGACCGTGTGCTCGACATCGGCGCGGGCTGTGGCGTCACAAGCGTCGTGGCCGCGCGCGTGGTGGGAGAAGACGCAGTCCGCTGCATCGAGGCCAATCCCAGGCTCAAACCGTTGATCGAGCACGTTGCGCAGATCAACGGCTTCACGCGTCTCTCTGTTTTGTCCGTCGCGGCGGCGGGCGCATCAGAGGAGAATGCGCCCTTCCATAGTGCCGAGAGCTACTGGGCGTCCTCCGTCAAGACGCCCACCGCCGCCGCGGTTCGCGCAGAGATCACGGTGCCCGCGATGAGCCTCCCGGCGCTGCTTGCGGATTTTCCCGCAAATGTCCTATCCGTCGATGTGGAGGGCGGCGAGGCGGATCTTTTCGCCCAGACAGATCTTGCCGCGATCGACCTCGTCATCGTGGAGCTTCATCCGGAGATCTTGCCGCCGGACGACATCGGCGCACTCTATGCGCATTTCATCCAGTCCGGGCTCTTTCCCGATCCCCAGGGGATGACCAAGCCCCATGTTGCCGTCTTTCGCCGTCCGACCAGGGTGCGGGCGCGCCCCAAACACTCGGTTGCGCAACATTGACACGGGTTTGCGCTCACGTATTACGCTCGCGCACATCAGCAGTTTGGGGGCGATCATGAAGAAGGTCTACGGCAGCGCATCTGAGGCGCTCGACGGTATTCTGCACGACGGGATGCTCATCGCGGCGGGCGGATTCGGTCTTTGCGGGATCCCCGAGCTGCTGATCGACGCGATCGTGGAAAGTGGTGTCAAGGACATCACCGTGGCCTCAAACAATGCCGGCGTGGACGATTTCGGCCTTGGCAAGCTTCTGGCCACCCGACAGATCAAGAAGATGATGTCGTCCTATGTGGGCGAGAACGCGGAGTTCATGCGCCAGTACCTCGCCGGGGAGCTGGAGCTGGAGTTCAACCCGCAGGGCACGCTCGCCGAACGCATGCGCGCCGGCGGATGCGGCATCCCCGGGTTTTACACGAAGACGGGCGTCGGCACCGTCATCGCCGAGGGCAAGGACCTTAGGGAGTTCCACGGTGAGACCTATGTTCTCGAAGAAGGCATCTTCGCGGACCTGTCGATCGTGAAGGCGTGGAAGGCCGACGAGACGGGCAATTGCGTCTTCCGCAAGACCGCGCGCAACTTCAACCCACCCGCCGCGATGTGCGGCAAGATCTGCGTCATGGAGGTCGAGGAGATCGTGCCCACCGGCAGCCTCGACCCCGACCACATCCACCTGCCCGGCATCTATGTGCATCGGCTGATCCAGGGCGAACACGAAAAGCGCATCGAGCAGCGGACCGTCCGGGCAGCCTGATGGCGGCCTCCCGCCCCCTCGTGACGGACGCGGTGCGCGCAGAGGTCAAGGCGATGCGCAAGGTGGTCTACACCTGCACATTCGCCGATTATGACACCCTGCTCTCTCCGATCCGCCGCACGGAGGGCGCTGAGTTCCTCCACTTCTCGGACAAGCCCGCGTCGTTTGCGACTGCGTGGCAGCATCGCACGCTGCCCGAAGCCGTCAGCGCGCGCCCGCAGAACGAGGCCAACCGCTACTGCAAGCTCTTCCCGCACCGCGTTCTTCCACAGACGGACGTGTCGATCTACGTAGACGGCAATATTCTCTTGCTCGACGATCTGACCCCGCTCATCGAGGCGTTCGTCGCCTCGGGGGCGGACATCGCGCTCTTTCCCCCCAATCACCCCCGCAGTGTCGCGCAAGAAATCGAGCTTGTCCTTAAGGGGGACCGCCTGACGCCCGAGCGCGCCGAAGCCGCCCGCAAAGAACTGTCGGTGTATCGGCGCGAAGGACACTCGGATCTCCCGGTCACGATGAACGGCATTCTCTTTCGACGCCACGGGCGCCCGCGACTTGAGGCACTGATGCAAGCATGGTGGGACGAGATCACGCGTTGGGCCATGCGCGACCAGTTCAGCCTGCCGCGGCTCCTCGCGGCCTCTGACGTCACCGTCCATGCGTGGGACTTTCCCTACGGCTGGGGGGACCCCTATTTTCTGCGCCTCCCGCACCTTCCCAAGACCTATGCGCGCAAGTTCGGCTGGGTGTCCGACACGGTGGTTGCGGCGCGCATGCTCTCGCCCTACAAGCCGCTCTGCCGTCTTGTTCATTATCCCGAAGCGGCCATCCGCCGCCTTACCTCCGGGGCGCTCGATCTAGCCCCGCGAATTGACCAACAGGAGTAGGCAAAGATGCCCTGGACCCGTGACGAAATGGCCGCCCGCGCCGCGCAAGAGTTGGAAGACGGCACCTATGTCAATCTTGGGATCGGCATCCCGACGCTGGTGCCCAACTTCATCCCGGACGGGGTCGAGGTCACGCTTCAGTCGGAGAACGGGATGCTGGGCATGGGCCCTTTCCCGATCGAGGGCGAGGAGGACGCCGACCTGATCAACGCCGGCAAGCAAACGATCACCGAGCTGCCCAACACCGCCTATTTCGACAGCGCGCAGAGCTTTGGCATGATCCGCGGCGGCAAGATCGCGATGGCGATCCTGGGCGCGATGGAGGTGGCTGAAAACGGCGATCTGGCAAACTGGATGATTCCGGGCAAGCTCGTCAAGGGCATGGGCGGCGCGATGGACCTCGTCGCGGGCGTCGGTCGCGTCGTTGTGGTGATGGACCATACCAACAAGAAGGGCGAAACCAAGGTTTTGAAAGCCTGCACCCTGCCGCTGACCGGGACCGGCGTCGTCGACCGCATCATCACCAACCTCTGTGTGATGGATGTGACAGAGGCGGGCCTCAAGCTCATCGAGACCGCGCCGGGCGTGACACGCGAGGATGTCGAGGCCGCCACCGAGGCGACACTCGTCTGACCTGCCCACGGGCGCGCGCCTCCGGCTCCGGACCGGGCGGGCTTCGGATCGGGCGACCGTCGGGCGCGCGCCCGGACGATGGCGTCTCGCACCAAACCCGTCGCACGGCATGACACGCCACGCCCTGCAAGGGTTGCGCCTTGCGGGCATGACGGCCCTTGCGGACGGTTCGGGTGAGAGGCGACAATCTCTATCGCAAATGTGGTCGCCGAATGTTTTCGTTCCCGAAACATTTTCACTTTATCGCCCAAATCTATCTTTAGCCGGGCAAGAATGAATGTCTCGAGGATGACCGCCCCCATGGCAACACGGCCAGACGGCCATGTCCCGCCGCCCGCGCGCAGGCGCTGGCGCGAGGTCACGTTTGGGCTGGCGCTGCTGGCGCTCTTCGCCGCCGGGCTTGCGGGGCTCGCGGCCGCCACCGGCTGGGAGGAGGTGATGGGCCACCTCGCAAAGCTTGGACTGGCGCAGGTTGCGCTCTTGTTGGCGCTCTCGCTCGTCAACTACCTCGGGCGCGGGATCCGCTGGCATCTCTTCACCAACGCGCTCGGCCTCGGCACGCGGACGACGCAGGACATCCGTCATTTTCTCGGCGGCTTTGCCATGACGGTGACGCCAGGCCGCGTCGGCGAGCTGATCCGCCTGCGCTGGATCCGGCGGGAGACGGGCTGGCCCTTCACCCGGACGGCGCCGCTGGTGCTGGCTGACCGCGCGTCGGACCTCGCCGCGATGGGCCTTGTGCTCGCGCTTTCGCTGTCGCTCATGGCCGGTGGCATCGCTGGCGCGGTACCGATTGTGCTGCTTGCCCTTGGCGCGGCGTATATCGCAACGCATCCGGGGCTGCTGGCGTGGCTTGTCACGCGGGCCCACGCGATAGCGGGCCGCTGGTCGCGCGCCTTTGCCCGCCTACGACAAGCGGCCCGCTCGCTCACCGCCTTTGCTGCGCCGCGCGTCATGCTTCCAGCGTTGACGCTGGGCCTCGCGGGCTGGTTCGCGGAAGGGGTCGCGCTCTATCTGCTGCTCGGCTGGATGGGGGCGGACATCGGCCTTTGGACCGCGGTCGCGATCTTCACCTTCGCCACCCTCGCGGGCGGGCTCACCGGTGCGCCCGGTGGCCTGGGCGGCGCGGAGGCGGCGATGATCGCGCTCCTCCAGCTCCAGGGCGTGCCCTTTGAGATTTCGCTGCCCGCCACCGCCGTGATCCGGCTGACAACGCTCTGGTTCGCCATCGTCATCGGCCTCGTCGTGTTCCCGCTGGCCGAGCGCGCCGCAGCGCGCGGTCGCTTCGCGTGACCCGGGGAGCCACTGGATGTCGCGGTCCCCTCGAACAGAAAGGCAATCGCTATGACCTGGGCCACCCGCGAACTGACGGGCTGGGGCCGCGTGATGCGCGCCGAGGCTGACCTTGCGCGGCCCGAGCGCCAGCGCGCCGCCCTTGCGCTTGCAACAACGACGCCCTGCCCCGCCCTGGGACAGCGCCGCAGCTACGGCGACGCCTGCCTCGCCGACCGCGCCCTGCTGACCGAGCGGCTGGATCGCGTGCTGGAGGTCGACCTCGACGCGGGCGTGCTGCGCGCCGAAGCCGGGGTCCGCCTCGGGGATCTCGCCGCGCGCCTGGCTCCGCTCGGCTGGCTTCCCCCGGTCATGCCCGGCACCGGCTTCGCCACTGTCGGCGGCGCCATCGCGATGGATGTCCACGGCAAGAACCACCACAACGACGGCGCCTTCACCGCCCATGTCCCTCGCTTCACCCTGGCCACGCCCGAGGGCCCGCAGGAGGTCACGCCAGAGGACCCGCTCTTTGCGCTCACCGCGGGCGGTCTCGGTCAGACGGGGGCTGTGCTGGAAGCGACGATGACGCTGAAGCCGGTGCGCGGCGACGTCATGATGGTGACCGAGCGGCGCATGCCCAAGCTCGACGCGTTCTGCGACGCGCTGGACGCCTCCGACGCGCCTTACACCGTCGGCTGGATCGACGCGACAGCGACGGGCGACGCGCTCGGCCGCGGCATTCTGGAGGAAGGCGAGGTCGGCAAGGGCCTCGTGCCCCCCGCCAAGCGTGGCCGAACGATCCCCTTCGAGGCACCCGGTGCGGCGCTGTCGCCTCCGGTTGTGCGCTCCTTCAACGCCGCTTACCTGCGGCGCGTGCCGGAACGCGGCCGCACCGTGGTACGCCCGATTGCGGATTATTTCTTTCCGCTCGACAAGCTCTTTGACTGGAACAAGCTCTACGGCAAGCGCGGCTTTCACCAGTTTCAGTGCGTCGTGCCGACCAGCGCCCGCCCGGCTTTGCGCGAGATGCTGGCCCAGATCGGCAAGGCGGCGCTGGCCTCACCGCTGGCGGTGCTCAAGCGGCTGGGCCCCGGCGCGGGGCACCCGATGTCATTCCCGGTGGCGGGCTACACGCTCGCAGTCGACCTGCCGAACCGGCCCGGCGCGGAGCGTCTGCTCGCGCAGCTCAACGCCGCCACGGCTGAGGCCGGCGGCCGCGTCTACCTGGCCAAAGACAGCTCCCTGACCGCCGAACAGGCGCATGCAATGTATCCCGACCGGGCGGAATGGGCTCAGGCTGTCAATGCACGCGATCCCGAACGGGCCTATGAGACGGCGCTGGTCAAACGCCTCAAGCTGAGAGAGATCCCATGAGTGAGACTTGGCTGATCCT
>JBCCYI010000175.1:0-10409 GCA_039189975.1 Pseudomonadota bacterium | reverse complement strand
TGCGGATCTCGCGTGCAAACGGGATGCGACCGTCTGCTTCGAGGCGACGGGTGGACAGGGCTGGCAGCTCTGGGCTTATCTCGCGGCAGAGCGTGTCGTCGCGCGGCAAGTGCCCCGGGCTCAGGATGAGCCCTCTGGTCGCCATGCGTTCGAGACCGATGGCGACCGCGTTTGCACAAAGCCGTGGCACGCGCGCCAAGACCGACCGGGTTGATGCGGAGCTCATCGCACACGTCCTTGGCGCCAGACCCGATGCAGGACGGCGTCTTCCAGCCGAAAAGCCACGGGGTCTCAGATCGTTGGCATCGAAGCGAGTGCAGCCGGCCGAGCCGCCTGACAAATACAATTGTTAGATCGAGCGGCCGGTCTCAAATGCGACAATAGGCGCCATCTTTGCTTTTCGCCCTCACGAGGGTTACGTCTCACATCAAGCGGCTTCGATCTGCGAGACAGGTCTTTTTGCCTTCGGCTGCCTGCTGTGTGTCCTGGCATGATCAGAGCGTTGCTCTGCGCCGTCTCCAACGCGAAAGCGCTTCACGAGCTCGCTCAACCGACCTGCCTCAAGGTTTAGGGTCTGACTGGCGGCGAGTGCTTCTTCAAACATGGCAGCGTTGCGCTGGGTCGCCGTGTCAAGACTACTGACCGCGGAGCTAATTTCCGTGACGGTGGTTGCCTGTTCGGTTGCACTGGAGGAGATGGTTGAGATTTGCTCAGACATCGCTTCAATGAATTCGATGATACCGTTCAAAGCACGACCAGCTTCTCCAACCTCCTTGACGCCTGCACCGATCTGCTCCCGAGTGGCTGTGATCAATGTGTTGATCTCTCCGGCAGCATCCGAGGCGCGCTGTGCCAGTCCTCGAACCTCCGTGGCGACGACTGCGAAGCCACGTCCATGCTCACCCGCTCGGGCGGCTTCGACTCCGGCGTTCAAGGCGAGCAGATTAGTCTGAAATGCGACCTCTTCGATGAGATCAATGATCTTGGAGATTGCGCCGGAGGATTCCTCCACTTTGGACATCGTTGCCATCGCGGCCTCGACAGTCGACTTGCTGTCTTCGGCCTGGCCACGGGCTTCGACCATCAATTTGTTCGCCATGTCGGCGGTCTCGGAAGTTGATCGCGCCGACGCGTCGAGCTCAGTGACGGCGGCTGCGGTTTCTTCAAGCGCTGCTGCGTTCTTTTCCGTGCGTTGCGCCAATTGCGTTGCAGAGCCGGCAATCTCACCCGAAGATGCGTCCACGCTGTTGGCGCTGGTCGAAAGAGCTCTTACAATATCTGCCAGTGTTTGCACCGTCGCATTAAAGTCGCGACGTAGCGGTTCGTAGGTTTCTGGGAATTGCTGGGAGAGCGACGTTGTAAGGTCGCCTTGTGCGAGGCGTCCCAACCCGTCGCCGATGGTTTCCACGATACTGGCCTGCTCTGCCGCCTGGTTGTCACGTTCGGCCTGTGCGGCGCGCTCCACCTCGCGCTTGCGCTCTTCTTCGCGCCTCTCCCTTTCCAGTTCCTCATCGGCCCTCTTGCGCTCTTCCTCAAGACGCGCTGCCTCTGCACGGCGTTTTTCGTCTTCTGCGGCGCGCTCGGCCTCAAGCCGTGCCGCTTCTTGTTCCCGCTGCTCCTGCTCCAGCCGCTGCTGCTCGATCATACCATCTCTAAAAACGCCCAGCGCAGAGGCCATGCGCCCAACTTCGCCTCCGGTGCGTTCAAAGCCGGTGACAGGATCAAGGTTTCCGGTCGCCAGCCGCTCCGTGACTCGCGTCACCCGTGCCATGGGACGCAGAATAAGCAGCCACGTCACCAAAGCCGCGACGACGAGCACCCCGACGCTCGCGATCCCGATCGAACGCATCTGGCCTTCGGCCCGCGTCGCTTGAGCGAGGACGTCGCCCCCTGCGCGCACCATCTGATCCATCGCAGCCATGCCATCTGATTGCGCACTGACGGCAATACGAGAGAGCTCCGTGCGCGCGCGGGCCGACGCCGTCGCGACTTTCTCTCTGGCTTCTAGGAACGACAATCGTGCAGCAAGGATCCCGTCAGACGCGGAAATTGCAAGCAACCGGTCAAGGAGTGACTGAAGATCAGGGCCGATATCCGCGCCTTGCGCGGCGTCTGTCAATTGTCGCGCCGCCTCGTCAAGGACTGTCTGCGCCCCGTTGACCGCCGCGACCGTGTCGGATGTGACACCGAGCAACGCTTCGACAAAGAGTGACTTCACCGCGGCTTCGACGCCGAACGCGCTCGTTAAACGGGCGACCTCGGTGTCGAGCATCGACCGGATCGCGGCCTCGTTCTCGTCCGCCGTTTCGATCGCGAGGATCGCAAGGGTGAAGGAAAGATCGTCCAACAGTCCACTTACAGCGGCATTGGCGCCCTGACGTGCGCTGAGCAATTGTTCTGCAACCCCCGCTCGTACGGGAAAATTCTGCGCGCGAAGATCCTGCAGTGTCGTGCCGAGTGCGGCGATCGGGTCGATGTCGTCGGCCAGGCGGGCTTCTTCAGATAGAGATGCCAGAGCCTGCTCCACCCTGTCCACGCCACTCGTCGCGAGGTCTCTGATGATGGCGGCGAGGGCGACATCGCGCGTCTGCATAAGGGCCAGAACTGCGCCGGTTGCCAGATTGATATCTGATTGGAGTTGCAAGACGTTCTGGACAAGTGCGAATTCGGTATCTGTGAGGGTGGAGAGGGTTTCGCGGACACCGCTGATGGTGGTCTCACCTCCGATCGTAAGCTCAAAGAGCGCATCGTCTGAGCGTTCGGTGAGCAAGCCGGAGGCGTCTTCCTCGATTGTCTGCAACGTCGCGACACGTTCCGCCAACGTCGCCGAAGCCTGAAAACTCTCTGCCATCGCGGCTTGCATGTTGGAGGTGGCGCCGCGCAACGCATTCAGCTTCTCCAAAAGGGTGGCGGACACCTCCGGGTCGAGCGCTTGCGCATCTTGCTCAATCGTTGTGATTGCGGCTTCCAGGACCTCGCCGTGTGCCGTGAGCGTCTCCAAATCCGGTGCCAGGCCGAACTCGGCCAAGCGGTCCCCCGCAGCAGCGGAGCTTCGGATCACGCCGAGGCTGGCCGAGATGTTCGGCACAACCGAGCCCGTCAGGCTGTGGATCGAGCCCGCAAGCGTATTGAACATCACAAGACCGATCGCAATCGCGACGCCTGTCGTTCCTGCCATGGCGATCAGGATCAACGACAGCTTTGTTGCGATGCTGCCCGAGACCCGGCGGAGAAACGGCTGAGACATTGGAGGAGCCCCCGTCTGAATTCCTGGAAGTGCGCATCGCCGGACTGCTGCAAGGCCCGGCGATGCGATGCATTTACCGGCTCGCGTGTTGCTGCCCCATGGTGACGCTCTCGAAGCCGCCACCGGCTACGATCTGGGTCAGAAAGACCGAATCGAGCCCCTGGTTGTCGCCGGCACCGAAGCCGAAGGAGAGCCCGCCAAGGTCAAAACTGCCAAGCTGCCCAAGAGCGGCCAGATAGCTGTCTCGCGTCAGGTCGGCACCGGCGCTATCCAGAGCCATCAGCGCAACGCGACCCACGATGTAGCCCTCAAGTGTCACAAAGCTGGGTGCGGCGTCCGGCGCCACCTCTGCAAGCGCTGCCTGATACTCCGCCACCACCGGGATCGACGCATCCCACGGGAACGGCACAACCTGGCTGATGATGACGCCCTCGCCGGCCTCGCCCAGCTCGTTGGCAAGCGCTTCTGATCCAACGAAGGAAATGTTCACGAAGGTTGGCTCAAATCCCAACTGCTTGGAAAGTTTGATGAACTCAGCGATTGGCTTATAGGCGCCGACCATGACGACGGCATCTGGCTTGGCTTTACGGATTTCGAGAAGCGCGGATTTCACGGCGACTGTATTGCGCGTATAGGTGCCCTCAGCCGAGAGCGTCATGCCCCGGCGTTCGAGAGCTTCGGTCACGCCGGCAAGACCGACGCGGCCAAATCCATCGTCCTGATAGAGGATCGCCACGGAGCTCATGCCGAGACCGTCTACCAGATGTGCGATCCAGGCTTCTGTTTCAGCAGCGTAGGTGGCTCGGATGTTCACAACATTTTCGAGCGCTGCGTCGCGCAGGAACCCTGCCCCGGTGAAGGGCCCGACAAAGGGCATGCCCGCTTCGGTTGCCAGCGGTTGCGTGGCAAGCGTTGTGGGTGTGCCGACGGGGCCGATCAGGCCGAGATGCGCGTCCCCGTCGATGACCGATCGGACATGCGCAACAGAGCGATCAGGCTCATAGCCATCGTCCATGCTTTCAAGCTCGACCATGCGCCCATGCACACCGCCGTTGCGATTTGCTTCCGCGAATGCGGCTTCGATACCGGTCCGCATGCCCGTGCCAAGCGCTGCCGCGGGGCCATCGAGCGCCGCAACCTGGGCAAAACGAACGGTCGTATCCGAAACGCCTTGCGACGCGAGAGCTGGGCCAGCAAGAGCCAACGCGCTCGCAAGGGCAAACGACCTTCCAAAACTGATCATGAATTTCCTCCTTCGGTGGATAACGTTGGGAGGGATACTCTCGCATACAGGTTAACCTGACCTTTTTGCGTCAGAGAAATCGGGCGACAGCGTAAACGCGGTCATCTGGGCGGACAGAGAGCGCAATGCCCGAGGCGGTGGCCGATCCCGCCGCAGGCCGAGGACGAGATCAAAACGGTCCCCGTTTCAAGAGACCGCGGCAGCGGCCGACGGCGGCTGGAGGCTGGCTGCATGCACGTGAGCCTGCGCCGGCGCTTGTCACCACAGAGCGAGCGCAACCGCGCATTGCGGTGTACTGAGAGAGAGCCGGGTGGTTATGTGGTGCGTCGCAGCTCTTGCGGGCAGGCTATCCGCTGGAACGGCGCCCCCTCAACCGGTGTGCTCCGCAGCCGGCGATGCAAAAGCGTTCAACACGATTAAGGCTTCGCGTTTGTCCAGCTCCGGCGCGCTCAGCCGGCGCGCCATGGCAGACCGGACGACGGACGAGCGCGGCCAGAGAAACGCCAGCGTGTCGCTGCACTGCGACGAAAGGAGTTGCGCGACCATGCCTTCGATCTCCCCGCCCGAGCAAACGTCGAACATGCGCTCGGCGATCGCTTTTCGAACGATCGGGGCCGGATCGGACAAGAGTGCGGCAAGAGCCTCGGACGGAAGATGGCGAACGGCCTCGACGCGCACCAACGCATCTGAATCGGCTTGGCACGTCACAAGGACGTCGGGGTCTTGCGAAACCGCAAGCAGCAGCCGGTAGCCGATCAAACGCACGAGGGGATCGTCGTCGTGGATGGCGTGCGTTGCCGCCGTCGCCGCAGGGGCGAACGTGCTGCCCTCCAGGGCCTGCCAGGCGTTTCGCCGAAGGGGGTCGTCGGTGTCGGCGGCACGCGTCACGACCGCAGCGTCAACCGCCGCGTTCCCGAGACCTGCGACGATCTGCAAGGCCTCGCGGGACAGGGCCTCCGCGATGTCGTCCGGCCCCTCGACCGCGCGTCGCTTGCGTCGCTTTTCGGGTCGTTCTTCCGGGGTATCCTCGGCCAAGGGCGGCGCGCTGGTCTCGGGCTGCCGGAGGATCGCGCCGAGTGTCGAACGGGCGTCCGGCCCCTCTTCGTCCGCCGCCTCGACAATGTCACCGTCCCGCGTGATCCGGATCCGGTTGAGTGCGTGGTCCTCGCCCTTTGGCATGGCCAGATCGGGAGCAGCGTCGTTGGGCGAGGCCTCGCGCTGGCGCGCGCCTTCGGGCAGCAGCGTGCCGTCGATCGCGTGGATCAACGCGTCCACCGCTGCAGGGTCACCAGTCTCTGCCCGGGCGCGCAAAAGGACAAGTGCAGCCGTTCGGACTTGCTGCGCCGGATTGTGCAAAAGCGCCACAATATCACCTGCGTCCAGAGGCGGGCACACGGCGCCCAGCCCGCGGACGGCAGCGACGCGCGCTTGCAAGGGCCGGTCTTCATCCCCGGCGAGACGCTTCAGGGGCATGACGGCCCGATCGGGCGCCCAGTACGGCAGCTGCATCGCGACCTCGCACATCAGTCCCGGCGGAGCTTTCTCCACCCAGGCCAGCATGTTGTCGACAAGGACGTCTTGCATGCCGCTTTCCAATGGCGGCCGCAGGAGGCGCAGGGCTGCCGCGGCCACATCGGGGCTCGCGTCTTGCAGGGCCTCCAGCGCGACCTCTGGCTGTAGCGGGGCACATCGCCGGAGCGCATGGATTCGTACCGTGGCATCCGGATCGGTCGCGACAAGATGGGCGATTTCCTCCCCGCTGGCCGCAAGAAGGTCCACGGCGGTGCGTCGCAGAACCGGGTCGGAGTTGGAAATCAGAACGGTCAGATGTGGTTCCAGAAGCGTCGGAGCGACCCGCGACAGCACGCCCGCCGCCCGTTGCGCAGCAAGCCCCGGCTCTGTCTCGATGATCGCCAGAAGATAGGCGATGCCCTCCTCGCCCAGCTTTGAGAGAGCCTCAAAGACCGGTATGTCGAGCGTCTGGCCCATCTCATCGTCGCGTGCGGCCATCATGTCGGCAATGGCATCCTGCGTTCCGATGCATCCCAGCGCTTCGATGGCGGCGATCTGGACATCGAGCCAATCCTCCCAGTCGCTGTTCTCGTCTTCCCAGGCGATGGTCTCGTCGCAGCGCGACAGGGCCAGCGCCCGCAGACCGTCGGAGGCGGCGTGGTCCTTCAGCCGACCGAGAGCGCGGATCGCGGCGACCTTGACCTCGCGCACCGGATCGCCCTCCAGCGACCGGCGCAGCGTCTCCGCGTCCTGCGGGTGCGCGATCCCGGCCAAGACGTCCATGGCGTCCGTGCGCACGTCGGGGTCGGGGTCGAGCAGGGCCTTCAGGAACGCGGTGCGGTGGTCAGGTCCGGCCACGCGCGCCAGCGCTCGGACTGCGGCGCTGCGCAGCACGTCGTTTTCGTCGGACAGAAAGGCAACGATCGCCCGGGCGGGATCGGTGAGGGGGGGCGACATGTCGTCGGGCATGGGCTGGTTTCCTCATGGCGGGTCACATTTTGCCCTGGCCACGTCCTGCGCACGGGTGCGCTAGAGCCTCCCGCGTCAGCAGAGGCGGGCCAGTGCAGGGATACGCGACAGGCGCTTGAAGGGGCCCCCGGCGCTGTCGCGCCAGGGCCGTGAGACGGTTACGCGATGTCGCGGCGGGCGAAGGACATCGAACGGTACTGCGTCTTGTAGGGGCTCTCCCCCATCTTGCGCACTTTGCCGACGCCCATCTTGTAGTTGTAGTTGCCACTGATCCAATCGACCACGCGCCCGGCCAAAGCGTTCGCGGGCTGCGCGGTGTGCAGGAAATCCATGTAACCCAGGTTCTCCTTGACAGCCGGCGTCACGATGGCGACCGCCGTGATCGAAGCTCGCGTCAGCTCGATATGGCCGTTCCTGAGCAGCGAGGCGAAGTCGAAGTCCGACCCTTCGACCCCCACGATCGTGTCTTTCTGCACCGGGATCCTGTCGGAATAGACTTGCACATAGTCGCCGGACTCGATCCCCCGCGCCTCCGCGACGGTGGGATGAAGCTCGATCCAGTTCTCCGGCCAACGCTGCACAATGTAGGGGCGGCGACGGTCGTCATAGCCCGATTGCCAGCGTTCGTTGATCCGCCCGGACGAGATCCAGATCTCGTCCTCGCGCGGTTTGAGCCAGTCCCAGTAGCTGGAAAACAGGCTCCAGGGCGCTTTCTGGATATTGCACTTGCCGGTCTGGCTGTTGAAATGCGTGAGCTTCTTGTTGAAAACGTTGGCGCCCTGCGGCCCTTCTTCGGGCAGCACCCGGTTGACGTCGTGCAGGCGCAGCGTCTCGACGAGATTGCCGTCCTTATCCATAAGCACCGGGCCCTGGATGCCGTTTGTCCCGAACTCCGCGAACTTTTCGTGCAGGGTCTTGCCTTCACGCCGGGCGGCGACCAGCACCATGTTGAAGTCCTTGCGGCTACCGCGCGAATGGCGCGCCCCCTCCTCCAAGACATCGTTGGATGTCTGCCAGTCGAAGCCTTCAAACCCCATTTTGCGGGCCAGGGTCGCGATGATCCACCAGTCCGGCTTTGCCTCGCCGGGCGCATCGTAGAACTTGGGGTAGAGCCGAAGCCGCCGCTCGCCATTGGCGCGCGTGAAGGTGTCCTCGCCCCAGCCGGAGGCCGGAAACACGATGTCAGCATAGCGCACGCCGATCGGGTCGACGAGGTAGATGTCCTGGTTCCACACGACCATGCCGCCGGAATCCACGCGCCGCTTCAGCGTGTCGATGATGTCCTGCTTTTCGAAGCTCATCACCTGATGTGGATTGCGGGTCGTCAGCTCGTCGAATTTGGCTTGCAAGCTTTGCGAGCCGCACATGGCCTGCACCCATGTGGTGCCGATGACATGCGCCAGACGCGTGTGGCCTGACATCAGGTACCGGTCGGTGTCCATCGCGCGGCGGCGACGACCGGGGAGCTTCTCCGGCGACTTGTTGCGTGGATAGCCTCCGCCGCGCAGGCCGCCACGCTGGTGCCCTCCGGCGCGCCCGATCACCTGACCCGGACGCCCGCCTGCGCCCACCGTGATCCCCAGCGCCGAAATTGCTTGGGTGTTGCCGGTGTTGTTGGACCAGTAAAAGCCCTTCTCGATCATGATCGACGTCTTGGGGCGCGAGCCGTCTTCCCGCGGTTTGGCCATCCATTCGGCGGCCGTGTAGATCTTTTGCACATCAATCTGGGCGATCTCGGCGGCTTTCTCGGGCTCGGCGTAATCCTGTGCCAGCAACCATTCCTTCCAGTCCTCAAACCCAGCGGTCTGGAACATGCCCCAGGTGGTGCGCCACTGCCACGGCGTGTTGCGTGTGCCCTGGCCGAAGCCCGACGAACTCTCCCACTTGTTATTGACCCATTTCTGGATCCACGCGCTGTCCTCCCAGCCGTTCTCGACGATGACCCGCGCGATGGCCAGCACGACGGGCAAGTCCGTGCCCGGCTGGATGTCGATGCACATGCCGCCGTTCTTTTCTGCAAAAGCAACGCCGGCGGTCTTGCGGGGCAAAAGGAAGATCGCTTTCTGGCCCCCCCAGATGGCGGGCATGATGTAATCGGTGAAGAGGATCGTCTTGGACTCGTAGGGGTCCGTGCCGCACATCAGCAGCGTATCGGCATCGGCCCAATCCTCGTAGGCGGGACCGAAATTGTCGAAACCGGCGTCGCGGAAACCCGGGGTTGACGTCACATCAGACGGCGTGTCGTGGAAGGTAAAGTTCGCGGTGCGCACATGGCGGAGCGCATATTTCGTGATCGCGTATGTGTTCTCCATGTAGCCGTAGGAAAACGTCTTGACGCCGTAGGCATTCGTGCCGTGCTGTTCCAGCACATAGGTGCCGACCTCCGCCGCGATATCCATGGCGAAGTCCCACGTCACGGGCATGAGCACGCCGAACATCCGGACCATCGGACTCTTCAGCCGGTCCCGTGTGGGCGACTGGGGATTGTAGACCTTTTTGGCGAGCGCACCGCCTCGGATCGACGAGTTGCCACTGTAATTGACGTATTCGGTGTCCTTGTCGGGGATGATGACCACATGGTGCGGCTCGCCATTGTGCAGCACGATGTTGTGCTGGTTGGGGGCGATCCAGGCACCGAGTGGGCCGACCGGAAACTCCTCGCCGAACGCATTCTCTTCAGCGCGTGGGCCACCGACCTTTCCGCCGGCAACCGGCCAGCGATACACTTTGTAACCGCAGGCGACGATACAATAATCGCACGCGGTGGCGATCACATCGGCATCCGGCGGCGGCAGGGGGACGGATTGTTCGGGAATGTAGTACGGGGTCGACATGGGTATCCCTCCTCAGCCCTGCAGGTTGTCAAACCGGCCGTAGATCAGGCCGAACATGCCCACGGCGTAGATATCGTCGCCGTCGAGCTCCAGGAGCACCTGCGGCAGTGACTGGTAGGCCTGGCCCGAAATGAAGATCCCGTGCCGTGTCAGATCGAAGGTGGTCAGGTGGAGCGGGCAGGGGCCAAGGGCCTTGTCGGCGGCCTGATAGGTGCCCTGGAGCGGCCCGCCCTGATGCGTGCAGGTGTAGTTGAACGCAACGACGTCGCGCTCGGGGCCGAGACCGCCGCCCGCTTCGCGCCCGAGCTTGACGAGGATCGACTCGGCATAGGCGCCTTCGTCGGGGTACTCGAAGTCGAACGGTTCATCCGTCCGCAAGGCGCTCAGCTGGGTGATCAGCTTGCGCGGGTAGGTCGAGATGGCTGCCGGTGTCTGCGCCTCGGGCATGCCGGGGACGCCGACCAGGACAACCGTGGTCGCGATGCCGCCCGTCAGCAGGAACTCAAGTCTGTTCATCAGGCAGGTGCGCGTGCCCGCCTTCTCGGCTTCACCTTTCTCGCCATAGATTGCGGCGCGTAGTCTTTGGTCTACCTTGATCATCGTA
>JBCCYI010000174.1:0-10486 GCA_039189975.1 Pseudomonadota bacterium | reverse complement strand
GCCGTCGATCTGGTCGTAGGCCTTGAAGTCCCCAAAGTACTTCGTGATCGCCGCCGTCAGCGTCGTCTTGCCGTGGTCAACGTGCCCGATCGTGCCGATGTTCACATGCGGCTTGCTGCGGTCAAACTTTTCCTTCGCCATGTCCTAGCTTCCCTTTTCGCTCAGGATCTTACCCGTGCCGTGCCCGGCACAGTCTCAAAGCTGCCAATACGACTCGCGCAGGCTGTTCCACCCGCCCGGCGGTACGTTAACCCCCGGCAGTGGGGCGCTGGTTGGGGCAGGCGGCCGGGGGGCGCGCGTCCCGCCGCCACTCGGCGTCGCAACAACAGGTCCGGCAGCACCGATCAGGAGCGCCGCAACACGGTCAGCATAGGCGTTCACCAGCTGCTGATAGTCCAGCGCAGGACTCGGGCGCGTCGAAGCCCCAAGCACACCGCCGGCCGACCATCCCTGTCCACTCGCCGCGACAGCACGCGGCTCGAGCAGGAAGGCGCCAGTGCGCTTGTCCACAACCGACACCTCCGATCCAAAGCTGCTGTTCCCGCCAACCAGCAGGGATTGCCCAGGCGACACGAGGCTCACGCGACGGATCCCGACGCGCACGAGCGCCGGCGTTCCACCCGGGTCGCCGCGCCCCAGCAACCGCTGTCGCAGAGCACGTTCCACGTCGCGCTCCACCTGTTCGGAGGTTACCGAGATCTGCCGTCCGGTCACCCGTGTGAAGCCGCTCGTCTCGACCTGCACCTCGTCCACAAACATCGGAGCGAAATCTGCCCGGCGCGGTTGTACAGGGGCGCAGCCGCAGACCAGCGCTGCGCCCGCCAAACCGAGGAAAGCGCGTCTCTGCATCACCGCGTCCAAACCATTCCAGCCCAGCGCGCCCATGCAGAACCACCCGCCGCGACACAATATGCCCGCGTGCTTGGCACGTCAGCTACCCTCTGTCTCGCCATTTCGAAATCCCTCAACTTCAAAGACGTTGCAGGTGCCAAATTCGACGCGGCACCTAAGGCGATTTAGGGTGAAGATCAAGCGCTATTGCCCTCAGCCAACACTCGCCTGGACGCCACGCTATTCCACGTTGCGCACGACGACGTTGTTCTCGATGCGCACGGTGCTCTCCGCACCCGGCCTTGGCGCGAACCACTCGGGGTTCTTGCGCATCCAGATTTCAATCAGGCGCGCCCCGTTCTCGGCGATGTTCTGGATCTGCTGCTCGCGCGACTGCGTGGCGCCAGACCCCAGCACGACCGCTTCCCCCGGCAAACGTTCAAAGACAGTGATCAGCTCAGGCTCGTCTGTGATCCGTCCGCCCAACGCATCGTCGTAGAGCCACACCCGGATTGAGGCGACCGATTGCGGCGTCGCAACAAGC
Organism: Pseudomonadota bacterium; assembly: GCA_039189975.1. GTDB lineage: Bacteria > Pseudomonadota > Alphaproteobacteria > Rhodobacterales > Rhodobacteraceae > HLUCCA09. The sequence goes on along the minus strand of JBCCYI010000174.1, from coordinate 9,111 downwards.
GGAACGCCGGTGACTGCGATCGAGTAGCCGTCGACCGAAATCCCGATGTGGTAAAGCTGCGTGCCGTCGTAGCGCCCAAAGCGCGCGTCGATCGCTTCGGTGAAAGCCGTCTTCCATTCGTCGGGCGTGGCATCGCGCGACGGCTCGACCTTCTTGATGTTGTCGACGTTGACAATGTTATAGCCCAAGCGGAAGGCACCCAGGGGCTCGGCCGGCCCTTCGAGATCAGCCGTGGCCGGAGCGCATCCCGCAACGGCCCCGAAAAGCGTCGCGGCTAGGGCGGCCCGTTTCAGAGGGGTCCGTGAAAAGACGACCCGGGTCAGAAGGGCATAGGTCATGGGACCTCCCGCTTTTGTCACTGCGCAAGGCGCTTGATGCACCGCCCGGCGTGGCGCTCGAACACCCACTTTCTGTCTGCTCTATCGCGGCACCCTGGGAAGGGCAATGTCGCAGCAGGGTCGCAGCAGGGAGGTCTTTAACGTCCCCCACGAAACGCTACATCCGGCCCATGCGAGATGATATCTCCTCCAGCGACGTCGCACAGTCAGGCACCCGCTCCGCCGACGCCGCGCCGGTGCGCGCCCGCCACGTCAGCGGACAGGCGGGGCTCCTGCAGGCCTATGCCATGTCGCAACGCAACCTTTTGGAACTCATCCCGGAAGAGGCCTTTCACGCGCCGATTGTCTCCGGGGCCAATCCCGCGCGGTTTCACCTCGTGATGGAGCCGGAAGCGATCCGGCGTGTGTTGCAAACCCGTGTTGCCGACTATCCGAAGTCAGACCTTGCCCGCGCGCTCTTGCGTCCAGCCATCGGCACGTCCATGCTGATCGCCGAGGGCGACGACTGGCGCCGCCAGCGCCGTGCCGCCGCCCCCGCGTTTCAGCCCCGTCACATGGACGCCCTAGGCCCTGTCATGACCGCCGCCGCCGAACGGGCTGTCGCCCGCGTCTCGGCCGCCCAGGGACGCGCAGTCGATATGCTGGCCGAAATGACACAAGCCACGTTCGAGGTGATTTCCGATGTGACGTTCTCTGGAGAGCCCGCAGTCGGACGCGATGTCGTCCTGCAAGCCTCCGAGGCCTATGCTCAGGCGCAAGGTAAGATGTCCTTCCTTGACGTTCTGGGCGCTCCGGACTGGGTTCCGCGACCGGGCCGGGTCCGCGCCGATCCAGCGATGAACGCCATGAAACGCGATGCGAGTGCCACCGTCTCCCGCAGACGCGCCGCCCCACGCACCGGCACACCCGACCTGCTAGACCTTCTTGTCGACGCCCCCGCGCTGGACGATACGGATGTGCGAGACAACCTCTTGGCGTTCATCGTGGCAGGCCACGAAACAACGGCATTGACACTGGCCTGGGCCTGCTACCTGCTGGGTTTCGATCAGGAGGCCCAGACGCGGGCGCATCGAGAAGCCAGCGACCTCCTCGGAGACCGGGTGGCCGAGGCGCAGGACGTCACACAGCTCCCCTTTGTTCGTGCCGTGATCGACGAAACGCTGCGACTCTATCCGCCAGCCGGCTTTCTCAGTCGGATGGCACGCGAGCAGGACCTGCTTTGCGGCGCCACGGTGCTTCCGGGCGATACCGTTTCGATCCCCGTTTATGCGGTCCACCGCCACAGCGCCCTTTGGGCTGAGCCGGACGCGTTCCGACCCGTGCGCTTCCTCGGTGCCGCTCCCCCATCACGGTACACCTATTTGCCGTTCGGCGATGGGCCGCGGATCTGCATCGGCGCGCGCTTCGCATTGCAGGAAGCAGTCATGATCCTGGCCACGCTCCTTGCACGCTTCCGCCTGTTCCCTGTACCCGGCAAGACACCCGAGCCGACCCTCATCATTACGCTGCGCCCCGAAGGCGGAGTCTGGCAAAGGATCGAACCTATGTAGGGCGCACATCCCTGATCTTCTTCTTGCCAAAAATACCGAGTTTCCTTCGTTCGGTGCTAATCCGACGCTTTGAGCGTGGGTGCGCGCTGTGTCTTGCCCCTTGGAGGGCCTTGTGAGGCTTGTCAGGCGCAGGCGTCAACGGGACGCACCCCAACGGATTGTGCGTAATCGGGAGGTGACGTGGAAGGTGTCGTGCGGGATAAGGTCGTGCGCTCCGCTGGACAGTGTGCACAAGGACGGGGCGCGTGAACCTCGCCCTGCGGGCATCGGCCCACCCACCCCGGCGCATCCCCTCTGAGAGACGTGCTTTTGCCCAAGAAGGAGGCGGCTCATGATCCTCGGCATCGGGACGGACCTCGCAAACATAGACCGCATCAAAGGCGTGCTTGACCGGTTTGGAGACCGGTTCCGAAACCGCGTCTTCACAGACATCGAACAACACAAAGCCGAGCGGCGACATGACACTCCGGCGACATATGCCAAGCGATGGGCCGCCAAAGAAGCCTGTTCGAAGGCACTGGGCACCGGGTTGCGGATGGGGATCGCTTGGAAAGACATGCACGTCACCAACCTGGCCACGGGCCAACCCGTGATGCATGTGACGGGGTGGGCGCAGACGCGCCTCGAGGAGCTGACGCCTCCGGGATACAGTGCGACCATCCACGTCACGCTAACGGACGACCACCCGTGGGCGCAGGCCGTCGTGTTGATCGAAGCGTTGCCCAAGGATGAGCCATAGCTCTCTCCAGGACTACGCAATCTCGATGCTTCGTTAGGCGTGGCCGGAAAGGAAAGCCTGAGGTCGATCAGAGCGAGAAGGAGCGGCCCGGTAGTCTTGGCGGCTGCGTCCCGGAAGGACCCGGCACATGGGGCAGGTCGACGAACGCCGAAACGTCTTGCGGCCGCACGGTAACCTTGGACCTTTCGGACGGCGGCGGTAGGACGGGCCGGGATTGCGCTGTGTGTCAGCGCCGAGACCTCAAACGGAGCCCGATCATGACCGTGTCTTTCTCAAACCGGCTGGCCCACACCCTGGGGCAGTTGCTCCTGGCGCTATGCAACGCAACACTTCTGCTGATCGTGCTGGCTCTCGTTCTGGTCTGGCGGATTACGGCGACCCTGGACGAAACCACGCAGACGCTCACAACCGCGGCATCCGCGCAGCTCGAACGTGTCGCGCCCGTGCGGGACGAGCTCGCGGGCCTGCGCACCGACCTCCAGGGCTTGCGCGAAGACCTCGCGGACTTGCGCGACACCGACGTCGGCGATCTCGACGCCCTCACCGCCGCACTGGCCCAGCTCGACGCCACGCAGGCCCGACTGGCCGAGGCGCGCGGACGGTTGGCCCCGGCAATCGACGCCGTCGCGTCCGACCCCGGCCTGCTCGTGGATCGGGCCGTCGCCCGCGGCGTCGCCGACGCCGGCGCCTGGCTCGGGCACCTGCGCGGCTGCACGGTCCCGCCACCGTCGCAATGAGCCCTTCGGGCGGGACACCCTGATCTGGCCGAGCTTGCTTGACACCCCGGCTGCCCACCCGCAGAAAGCCGCGAACCAACATCGGGCAGGGGCCGCATATGTCGAGCTTTCGAGACAGCGTCGTGGAGACGGTCAAAACGGTCGTCTATGCGCTCTTGATCGCGGGCGCCTTCCGCACGCTCCTCTTTCAGCCCTTCTGGATTCCCAGTGGTTCGATGAAGGACACGCTGCTGATCGGCGATTTCCTTTTCGTCAACAAAATGGCCTATGGCTACTCGCAGCACTCCTGCCCCTTCTCGATGTGCAGCTTCATCGAAGGGCGCTGGTTTGCGCGTGACCCGGAGGTGGGCGACGTGGTGGTCTTCCGGCACCCGGTCAACGGCCAGGACTTCATCAAGCGGCTGATCGCTGGCGAAGGCGACCGCGTGCAGATGATCGACGGGATCCTCAACATCAACGGCGCTCCGATCAAGACGGTGCCCGACGGCGTGTTCGAGGAGGTCTTCGCGCCCCAGGGTCCGCAACGGCTGACGCCGCAATGCGCCAACCGGCCCGTTGCCCTCGGCGAAACCTGCGAAAAGCCGCGCTTCCTGGAAACCTTGCCCAACGGCGAAACCCACGCGATCCTCAACATCCGTGACGGCGGCCCGAACGACAACACACCCGTCTTCACAGTGCCCGAGGGACACTACTTCTTTATGGGCGACAACCGTGACAACTCGACCGACAGTCGGGTCAATCCCATCGCCCGAGGTGTTGGCTTCGTGCCGGAGGAAAACCTGATCGGGCGGGCCAACCGGGTGATGTTCTCAGCGGCCGGAACCTCACTCTTCTATGTGTGGACGTGGCGTCCCGACAGATTGTTCAAACGAATCGAATGAGCCTGCAACCGCTATGTCAGCGCCGTGCGGCGCGCGGGATCCGCGCACGGTGAAACTGTCGGCGGATCTCAGGGATTTTCAGCACCGGCTGGGCCATGCTTTCCGCGATCCCTCGCTGCTCGTCGAGGCTGTGACCCACGCCTCCGTGACGTCCGGCACCCGCGCCGACAACCAGCGGTTCGAGTTCCTGGGAGACCGCGTGCTGGGTCTGGTCATGGCCGAAGCGCTGCTGGAGGCCGACCCGACTGCGCGTGAAGGCACCCTCGCCCCCCGCTTCAACGCGCTGGTGCGCAAGGAAACCTGCGCCGAGGTCGCACAGGAGATCGGCCTCGGCCACGTCCTCAAGCTCGGGCGCTCCGAGATGATGACAGGTGGGCGCCGCAAGGCCGCACTGCTCGGCGACGGGATGGAAGCGCTGATCGCGGCGGTGTATCTGGATGCTGGGTTCGGACCGGCGAAATCCCTCATTCTGCGGCTCTGGGGCGCACGGATCACGCAGGTCGACTCCGATGCACGGGACGCCAAAACCGCCCTTCAGGAATGGGCGCAGGCGCGTAAGATGCGCCCGCCCGCCTACCGCGAGATCGCGCGGACCGGGCCGGATCACGCGCCGACATTCACGATCCGGGCCGAGCTCGCCAACGGTGCAACGGCAAAGGCCAGCGCACCGTCCAAACGCGCCGCCGAACAACAGGCGGCCGCACGGCTCCTTGCAGCGATGCTGGACGCAGACTGACACCCGACGCGGCGCGCCGTCTTGCAGGGCGACCGCTGCCGCCATAGGTCGATCGACGAAGCTGTCGGCTTTCCGCGCGGCACAAGATCGGCTAAACCGCGCAAATTGCACATTTGGAGCCTTGGCGATGTCATCACGCTGTGGATTTGTTGCGCTGATCGGAGAGCCGAACGCGGGCAAGTCGACCTTATTGAACCGGATGGTCGGCGCCAAAGTGTCGATCGTCACGCACAAGGTGCAGACGACACGCGCACGCATCCGGGGCGTCGCCCTCGCGCACGAGGCTCAGCTCGTCTTCGTCGACACCCCGGGCCTCTTCCGCCCGCGACGACGCCTGGATCGCGCCATGGTCGCCGCCGCTTGGGCCGGAGCGGCCGATGCTGATGTCGTCGTCCTTCTGATCGAGGCGCACCGCGGCCTGACGGCTGGGGTGCACGCAATCCTCAAAACGCTCGAAGACCGCGCCCCCGGCGGCGCCCCCGTCGCCCTCGCAATCAACAAGATCGACAGGGTCGAGGCGCCAGCTCTCCTGGCGCTGACCGAAGCCGCGAACGCCGCGTACCCCTTTGTCCAAACCTTCATGGTGTCGGCCGAGAAAGGCCACGGTGTCGAAGACCTGCGCACCTGGCTCGCAAACAGCGTGCCCGCCGGCCCGTGGCTCTATCCCGAAGATCAGATCGCCGATCTGCCACTCAGAATGATCGCCGCCGAGATCACGCGCGAAAAGCTGACGCTCCGGCTGCACCACGAATTACCCTATCAACTGACCGTGGAAACCGAAAGCTGGGAGGAGCGCAAGGATGGCTCGGTCCGGATCGATCAGCTCATCTACGTGTCGCGCGACGGGCACAAAGGCATCGTGCTTGGCGCCAAAGGCGCCACCCTCAAAGCCGTCGGCCAAGCCGCCCGCGCGGAGCTTGAGACATTCCTCGACCGCAAAGTGCATCTCTTTACGCAGGTCAAGGTCAAGCCGAACTGGCTGGAGGACGCCGAGCGATACGACGAAATGGGCCTCGACTTCCGCGACGGAGAAACCTGAGCCGATGGCGCGCCTCACCGCCGGTTTATGGATCGACGCCTACCGGGCACGCCTCTCGGCCGAGGGCATCCCGGCCTTCATCACGGCGCGCGGCGACGCAACGGCCGGCGCCGTGATCGTGAAGCTGACCACTCTGGACGGCAATGCCACCGCGTACCAGCGTGTCGCCGCATTCGATGGCGGTCGCCGCTGGGACGTGCTTGCGGAAGGACGAGACAGTGACGTCGACCAGACAATCGCGGGCGCGCGCCGCATGGATCCGGACCTCTGGGTGGTCGAAGTCGAGGACCGCGACGGACGACACCTGCTTGGCACCGGCGGACTAGACTAGGTCATGCCATCGCATGCGGCCCCTGAAGGATGCCTTCGGCGAGGATATTTTGAGCACAATGAAACGAAACACGCGCGCCTTTTCAGAGCTATTGTGTGTGGACGGCTCGTTTCATTGTGCTGAAAGTATCCTCGCCGAAGGCATGCGAGAGGCATCCAGCGAGGGATACGTCTAGTGGAGTGGCGCGCCGAGGCAATCTTGCTGGCTGTGCGACGACACGGAGAGACTGCCGCCATCATCGACGTCTTGGGCGAGGTTCAAGGGCGCCAGCCGGGGATTGTGCGGGGGGGGGCTGGTCGGCGTCTTGCTCCGATCCTTCAGCCGGGCACGACCCTTGATGTGACATGGCGCGCTCGGATAGAGGCCCATTTGGGCACGATGGTGGTTGAGCCGATCAAGGCACGAGCGGGCGCGATGATGGGGGATCGCGAGTCTTTGGCCGGACTGTCGAGTGTCACAGCGCTCTGCGCTTTTGGCCTACCAGAGCGCCAACCTTACCCTGCACTGTTCCGTCAGACAGAGGCGCTGCTGGACATGATCGGTCAGACGGAGGTTTGGCCCTTTGCTTATCTTTTGTGGGAGGTCGCGCTCCTTGCGGAGATGGGGTACGGCTTGGATTTATCCTCCTGCGCCGTTACCGGGGCGACGGAGCGCCTGGCCTATGTGTCTCCACGAAGCGGCCGAGCGGTTACGGAGGAAGGAGCAGGCCCTTGGGCAGATCGTTTACTACCGCTGCCGGCCTGTCTGACGGGTACCCCCCCGGACACCCTTGCTGACGTTGTCACCGGTTTGCGCACGACCGGTTACTTCTTGGAGCACAGATTGGCAGCGGCGCAAGCGGGCAGGCCATTGCCACCATCGCGGGCGCGCCTGGTGGCAAGTCTTGAGCGCCGTGCACGAGACGCAGGCCGTCTGGGCGGGCCATAACGTGGGCGGCGCGGCAGAGTGGGCGCTCGGGCGGGCCCAGACCGTCTTCTAGCGTCAAGGACGTTGCGCCAAGCTGACCGCCGCTGCGCTTACAGCCTGACGCGGATCGGAAAGAGGACGCCCGAGAAGCGCTTCGCAGGCCGCTGGGTCCGTGAACTTCATGCGCCCGACATCCCCGGCGATCATTGCGAGCGAGGGCACAAGCCGCGCGGCGAGGCGGATCGACCAGTCCGGCGCTATCACGCGCGGCACACGCGCCGACGGGACGGCGGCCCGCACGCACTCCGCGATTTCGGAGAGCCAAAGCGTGGGCCCGGAAGCGATGAAGCGGGACCCAGCCGGCGCATGGAGTGCGGCAAGATGCGCTGCGGCGACATCCCGAACGTCGACGGACGGGAACGCCAGCCTCGGCAGAACAGGGATGCGTCCGCGCAGCAACATGTCGATCAGCGTCAGGGACGACGTGACCGGTCCTCCGAGCGGTGGTCCGAAGATGTATCCGGGGTTAACGGTGCTCAGCCGCATCCCCGGGGTGTTGGCGGCGATGTCGCGGGCGAGCAGCTCGGCACGAGTCTTTGCTTTGGCATAAGCGCGTGTCTGTTTGGCGTCCGGGTCCGTCCAGTCATCCGGGCCGAAGGTGTCGCCCGCTCCCTTGGAAGGTGCCCCGAGGATCGCCGCGATCGACGATGTGACAACGACGCGGGCGACACCAGCCCGTGCCGCTGCACTCAGGACGCGCTCGGTGCCGTCGATGGCAGGACGCAGGATCTCTGTGTCGGACGCGGGGGAAGAGGTCGGGACGGGTGAGGCTGTGTGCAACACCCCGTCGATGCCGTCCATGGCCGCGCTCCATCCCTCGTCGCGCAGCAGATCCAGTGAGACGGGGGCGAAGCGATCCGCTGGAGCGGAGAGGGCGCTTGCGAGCGAAGCGAACTGGCTGCTCTGCCGGACAGACCCACGCACCTCGTGCCCGGCTCGTAGCGCCGCAGCAGTGACGTGTCGGCCAAGGTAGCCGCCCGCGCCGGTGATAAGCAACTTCATGGCCGTCCCGCTGCTGCTATGGTGCGCGCCTTGGTTTCGCGTTTCGGCGCGGAGATCAGCACGCGCGCAACAGCGCGGCAAGCGCAAAGGGCAGCGCTAGGGTCCGGATTTGTGTCCAGTGCACCGCGTAGGGGTGACAGGACGGCGGGCGCATGGCGACGGGCGACGCCCTTTGGCAGGCTCCGCGCCCGAGGCGCGGGCGGAACGCCGATTGGGCGTCCCGCCGGACCGTTCAGGACAGCAGGCGACGGGCGATGACCTGCGCTTGAATCTCTGCCGCGCCTTCAAAGATGTTGAGGATGCGCGCGTCGCAAAGCACACGGCTGATCGCGTATTCGAGCGCGAAGCCGTTGCCACCGTGGATCTGCAAGCCGTTGTCCGCCGCGGCCCAAGCCACACGTGCGCCGAGGAGCTTGGCCATCCCGGCCTCAAGATCGCATCGCCGGTCCGCGTCTTTCTCACCGGCGGAGAAATAGGTCAGCTGTCGCGCCACCATGATTTCCACGGCCATCATCGCCAGCTTGCCGGACACCCGTGGAAACGCGATGAGGGGCTGGCCGAACTGCTTGCGGTCGAGCGCATAGCGCATCGAGATGTCGAGCGCCGATTGGGCGACGCCGATCGCGCGCGCCGCGGTCTGGATCCGCGCGCTCTCGAAGGTCTGCATGAGCTGCTTAAAGCCCTGCCCCTCGACGCCGCCCAAAAGGTTCTCGCCCTTCACGCGGAAATCGTCGAAGTTGACAGTGTATTCCTTCATCCCGCGGTAGCCCAGAACCTCGATCTCGCCGCCGG
>JBCCYI010000173.1:0-10487 GCA_039189975.1 Pseudomonadota bacterium | reverse complement strand
TGTCGGCGCGGGGTTCAATGCGTACGGCATCGCCTCGGGCGGAGGTGCGGGCATGGCGCTGGCGGAATGGGTCGCGAAAGGCGCCCCGCCGTTCGATCTTTGGTCCGTCGACATCCGCCGCTTCGGACGGCCGCATTTCGACACCGACTGGGTGCGCGCGCGTACCTATGAGGCCTACGGCAAGCACTACACCATGGCGTGGCCCTCTGAGGAGCACGACAGCGGCCGCCCCTGCCGACGCTCGCCGCTCTACGCCACGCTCGAAGCCGCAGGTGCCGTCTTTGGCGAAAAGCTCGGCTGGGAGCGCCCGAACTGGTACGCCGAGCCCGGTGAGGTTGCGCAGGACATCTACACCTTCGGGCGGCCCAACTGGCACGTCGCCGTGGGCCGCGAGCACAAGGCCGCGCGCGAAGCGGCGGTGCTCTTCGACCAGACATCCTTCGCCAAATTCACGCTCAAGGGGCCGGATGCCGAGGCGGCCCTGAGCTGGATCGCCGCCAACGATGTCGCCAAGCCCGCCGGAAGCCTGATCTACACGCAAATGCTCAACGACACCGGCGGGATCGAGGCGGATCTCACCTGTGTCCGCATCGCGCATGATGAATACTACATCGTCACAGGAACAGGCTTCGCCACCCACGACTTCGACCATATCGCCCGGTCGATCCCCGCGGGCCTCAACGCGCAGATCGTCGACGTGACGTCCGCCTACGCTGTTCTGTCCCTGTTTGGGCCGAAATCCCGCGAGATTCTTGCAGCCGTCACGCGCGACGACGTAAGCGATGCTGGCTTTCCCTTTGCCACCTGCAAGACCATCGGGATCTCAGGCTGCCCCGTCCGTGCGCTGCGCATCACCTATGTCGGCGAGCTCGGCTGGGAGCTTCACCTGCCCGTCGAATACGCCCAGACCGTCTACGACGCGCTTCACGCGGCCGGGGCGGCGCATGGTCTGCGCAATGCGGGCTACCGCGCGATCGAAACGCTGCGGCTGGAGAAGGGATACCGCGCCTGGGGCGCCGACATCGGCCCGGACTACACGCCGCTTGAAGCGGGGCTGGGCTTTGCGGTGAAACTGTCGAAGAACAGTGACTTCCGGGGACGCGACGCGCTCCTGGCGCAGAAATCAACCGGGGTGACGCGGCTTCTCGCGACGTTTTCCGCGGATCCCGACGTCGTGTTGCACGGGCGCGAAACGATCTTCCGGGACGGCGAACGCGTCGGCTACCTCTCCTCCGCGGGCTTCGGCCATACGGTTGAGCGCTCGATTGGGCTGGGCTATGTCCGGCAGGCCGACGGCATCAGCCGCGCCGATGTCATGGACGGGGCTTACGAGCTGGAGGTCGCGACGCAACGGGTGCCCTGCACCGTTCATCTCAAGCCGCTCTACGATCCCGAGATGCGGCGCGTGCGCTGCTAGCTCCGAAGAGGTTCGCATGTGGACGCGCGCCATTGTCCGCCCGGGAGAGCAAGGCGGACGACGCTAAGGGCGTACCGTCTCTTGCGCCAAACCGCATAGCACGCGGGAGCCAACCGTTGGCGATACCCGGTGATGGAAGCCACCCAGCTTCCGCGCAAACACGCGCGCCGCGCTATCGAAAGCACGCCGACACGAGTTTTCCAAACATCTCGATCTTGCTCGCCGCGCGCGCCTCGGGCGGATAAACGAACCAGATCGGCGCCTCTGGTTTCCATAGGGACCCTGCCGCTACCTCGACCAGCCTTCCCTTGTCGAGCTCATCCTGCACCGCCAGGCGCGACTTAACGGCAAGGCCAAGGCCCTGCGTCACGGCCTCTGTGAGGGTGTCGGAATTTGATACGAACACGCTGGAGCGGACTGTTGCATCCCTGCGACTGCCCTTTGCGTCCGAGAGAGAGATCCGCGTTTGCCACGGCAGGCAGACCCACGGCAGATCGAGCAGCGCCTGCGCATCGGCCGGCGTGCCGTGCCGGGACAAGAAGTCTGGTGACGCACAAAGGATGCGATGGTTGTCTGCGAGTTTGCGCGCCACCAGGGCACTGTCGGACATCGCTCCGACCCGAACGGCGCAATCCTGGCCCTCTGCTGACAGCGAAACAAACCGGTCCACCGCCAGAAAGTCGAAGGTCAGCCGGGGATGCGCCCGCTGAAACGCCGGGAGCGCCGGCAGGATGAACCGCGACAGGATCCAGGGAGACATCGTGACACGCACATGCCCGGTCAGCTGGGCCGCGCCGCTGCCTGCATCACGCTCCGCCTGCGCGAGGTCCGCCAGGATGCCGCGGGCGCGTTCAAAGAAGATCTGACCCTCGTCCGTAAGCCGCAGCATCCGGCTGTTGCGGTGAAAGAGCGTGAGCTTCAGCGCCGTCTCGATCTTATTGAGCCGGTGACTGGCCGTCGCCGGAGAGATCCCCATCCGCCGGGCGCCCGCAGTGACTCCGTCGGCTTCAGCGATCGCCACGAAGGTTCTCAGATCGTCGATCGAGTACATTCGAAAATTCCAAACGTTGGTTTCAAAATTTCACCCATTCATCTAACGTATTCAATTGGCCTACTCCAGCGCCACGCAATGGAGGACCCCACATGAAACGCTTGCTTTGTGCCGTCAGCGCCGTCGCCATTCTGGCCAGCCCCGCAATGGCTGAAGGGCTGGAAACCTACCTGGAATTTCCAAAGGAGATGCCGCCGGGCAACCTCGCAATTGGGCCGGACGGACGGATGTTCATGTCGGTCCATGAGTTCTATGGCCCGGAGCTGCGCGTGGTCGAAGTGATGCCGGACGGCTCGACGACGCCCTACCCGACCGAGACCTGGGCGCGCGCGCCGCAGGACGACGGCGACGGGCTGCGCGGCGTGCTCGGGCTGCGCACCGATCGCGAAGGCATCCTGTGGATGCTCGACGGTCAGGGCGACGGCCACACCGGCCGCGTCGTGGGCTGGAACACCAACACCGAAAAGCTGCACGCGATCTACTACGTCGGTCAGCCCGCCGCGCGTGCGACGTCTTTCCTCAACGACCTCGCCATCGACCGTGAGCACGGCGCGATCTATATCTCGGATACGGGCGACGGGGAAAACTCCGCCGTTATCGTCATCGACATGGAGACGGGGCGCGCGCGCCGGGTGCTTGAGGGCAGCCAGTTCACCATCCCCGAGGACACGCCGATGATCATCGACGGGCGGGAGATCAAGCTCGGAGGCAACCCCGCGAAGATCGGCATCAACCCGATCACCATCGACCCGACGAACACCTGGGTCTACTTCGCGCCCATGACGGCCGCGTCGATGTACCGGGTGCGCACGGCGGATCTGCTGGACGAAAGCCTGAGCGACGACGCCCTGGCCGCCAAGGTCGAGCGCTACGGCGACAAGGTGATCTCGGACGGCTCCACGGTCGACGCCGAGGGCAATGTCTACATCACCGCGATGACCGACAATGCGATCGGCGTCACCAAGCCCGACGGCACCTACGAAGTGCTGTTTCAGTCCGACGAGGACCTGCCGTGGCCCGACGGCTTCTCCATGGGGGTCGACGGCTATGTCTACGCTACGATCAACGAGCTGCACCGCTCTCCCGTCCTCAATGGCGGCGAAGATGCCTCGCTCGGCACGTATCGCATCGTGCGCTTTCCCGCACTCGGCACCGCGATCAGCGGGAGGTAGCGCCGTGCTCTACCGCCTGGACTTCACCGTCGAATACGACGCCACGATGCAACAGCAGGGCCTGTTGGGCATCTGGGCCGAAGAAGCGGAGGCCGCTCTTGCTGCGAAATCCGCAGGCGTCGTCACGGATCTGTGGAAGGTGGTCGGGGAACGCAAGGTTCTGGCCATTGTCGACGTCGCGTCCCCCGACGCGCTCGATCAGATCCTTTTCGATCTTCCGATCATGCAAAAGATGGGCCATCACGTGCAGGTCGATGTGAAGTCGCTGCGCAGATACGAAGACTTCGCGGCCGACGTCAAAGACCGCATCGGACGCTGAGGAAAAGGGTTCCGCCATGACAAAAATGGTCCATTCGTGCATCCGTGTTCGGGACGATGCGCGCTCCATCGATTGGTACAAGACGGCTTTCGGCCTGGAAGTTGTCGATCAGCTCGACTTCGAGACCTTTCGCCTGACGTATCTGGCGAATACGCAGAGCGGGTTCGAGCTGGAGCTGACGCTCAACAAGGAGCGCACCGAGCCCTACGCGATGGGAGATGGCTATGGGCACCTCGCCTTTGTCGTGGAGGATGTCGACGCTCACCATGCCGCTCTGACGGCACGCGGGGTCGACGTCGGCGAGCTTGTTGACTTTGCGCCGGGCGGCACCTTCGTCGCCCGGTTCTTCTTCGCGACCGACCCCGACGGCTACAAGATCGAAGTGCTCCAACGCGGCGGTCGGTTCCAATAACCTCATGCTGCCCAAACGGCGGCGACTTCAACCAAGGAAGGCAAAATGCTCATACCACGACAGAAGACCCCGGGGCTTTCGCTGCCGACGCTCTCCCACGGCACATTTGATCTCTCCACTGAGGGCTCCGAGCGCGGAACGGTGATCTGCTTTTACCGCGGCCTGCATTGCCCGATCTGCGCCAACTACCTGTCCGAATTGGAAAAGCGCGTTGACGACTTCGCAGACCGCGGCGTGTCCACCATCGCGGTAAGCTCCGACGGCAAAGAGCGCACTGAAGCGATGGCCGAAAAGATCAACGCCAAGAACCTGCGCTTTGGCTATGACCTGGCGCTTTCAGTCGCAAAGGACTGGGGTCTCTATATCTCGACCTCGCGCGGCAAGACGTCGATTGGCATCGAGGAGCCGGCGCTCTTTTCAGAGCCGGGCCTCTTCATGGTGACGCCACAGCAAACGCTCTACTACGGCTCGGTGCAGACGATGCCATTTGTGCGGCCGCACTTCTCGGAGCTCGTGTCGGCGTTGGACTTCGCCATTGCCAACGAGTATCCCGCCCGCGGAGAATACACAGGCGCTGTCTGAACAGGCTCCCGTACCGAGGGGCCAACCGTCGGAAGGGCCCCTCGCCGTCTCGCGCGAATGGCGGCGCCAGCGCTCCCTATGCTTTCGTATAGGGCACCTACTCCAACGCTCCATGCAACGCGCGGCACGACGATGCTAAGCAGCTCCGGACGTCGCTTGGAGCTTAGCAATGGACATCACTGTCGAAACCGCAGAGGGCGCCGACGCGCCAGACCTCTTGGCCGCCAAGCTCGCGCGTCTTGGCACGCCGAGCCTTGTCATCGTCCAGGCAAATGCTGCCTGCGACATCGCAAAGCTCGCCAACGTGCTGGCAGGTCTCGGTCTTCCGGCGCTCGTCGGTGCGACGTCCTGCAAGGGCAGTATGAGCCACGCCGGGCGCGCGCCAGACCTGGCAGCCTTTGTCATCTCTGATCCTGACGGAGACTATGGCGCGAGTTTTGCCGCTCTCGAAGACGCCCCCGCGCGCGCCGCTGCGCGCGCCACCGAAGCCGCTCTCGTGAAGGCCGATCGCCCTGGCGAGAAGCCTGAACTTGTCTGGATTTCGGGCTCGCCGGGCGCGGAGGAGGCGCTCCTTGCCGGGATCGAGAGCATCGTTGGGCCGGATGTGCCCATTATCGGCGGCAGCGCGGCGGACAACAGCGTGGCTGGCGGGTGGCGGGTTTTCAACGAGACGCAATCCGCACAAGACGGCGTCGCTGTAGCTGTTATGTTTCCGTCCGAACCTGTCAGCTTCGCCTATCAGAACGGATATGCGCCGACAGACCATAAGGGGATCGTCACCAAGGCGGAGGGCCGGACGCTTATCGAGATCGACGGACGTCCCGCCGCGGAGGCCTACGATCACTGGACCAACGGCGCCATCCCTCTTGCGCCACAGGCCGAGACGCGGCAGCCGATCCTCGCAGCATCGACGTTTTGGCCGTTTGGACAGAAAATCGCCTGCCAGCACGGTGTCGCCCAGTTCCTGCTCGCCCATCCTGCGACGGCGGACCGAGATGGCGCGCTGCATCTCTTCGCCGATGTCGCAGAGGGGACGGAACTGACTCAGATGTCCGGCTCCCCCGATACGCTTGTTGCCCGGGCAGGACGCGTCGCAGCGCTCGCGCGCACGGCGGGCGGTTTTCAGCAAGACCAGATCGCAGGCGCGCTCATGGTCTATTGTGGCGGATGCAGGCTGGCCGTCGATGACCGGGTCGACGAGGTTGTCGCCGGTGTTGTCGACCAGCTCGGAGCCGCCCCGTTCCTCGGTCTCTTCACGTTCGGCGAGCAGGGGCGCGTGTTGGGTGCGGGCAACAGGCACGGGAACCTTATGATTTCCTGCATCGTCTTTGGCGCGAAGAGGGGCGAGCGATTGAGCCACGGCGCAGGATGATGGCGCAAGACGCTCCGAGCCGGTGATGCCTGGGTGGCGCCACAGGGAGCGCAAGGCATCCGCCGTCTCGTCGGTCGGCGCGGAGCCGTTCCTTGTGGAAGCGGATGTTGCCCCTCGGCGAAGATCGCAACGACGACACGCAGGCACTGCACCTGCCTCCGAGGTCTCACCGGTGACACCGGACGCGACACCCCACGACGCAAGATCTCCCGGCAGGGATGGCTTCCGCGTGCGTGTCCCACAGCCGTGAGAGCCGGGACCCCAATCCCTGATCACCGCATGGCGGTTCCTGGCCTTAGACGTGCCATGGATGCAGCGAGGGGTGCGCGCAACAGCGATGGCCGGCCGGGCTGCGCTGCCCGGCCGGCCACTCCTCCGCGCAGTTGCACCTTTGTTAGTATGCGACGGAAGGGAGCCATGTTGTGAGTTGCGGCCATGCGAAGACGAGGGCGAGGCCGAGGAGCTGGAGCAGGACGAAGGGGATGATGCCCTTGTAGATGTCCGTCAGCTTGACGCCGTCGGGGCACACACCCTTGAGGTAGAAGAGCGAGAAGCCGACGGGGGGTGTCAGGAAGCTCGTCTGCAGCGTGACGGCGACCAGGATCACGAACCAGATCAGCACCGGCTCATCGAGGCCGAAGCCCGGCACGTCGAGGCCGAGGCCGTTGACGATGGGGCGCATCAGCGGCAGCACGATCAGCGTGATCTCGATCCAGTCGAGCACGAACCCCAGCAGGAACACGATGCCGAGGATGAAGATCACCGTGCCGTAGGCGCCGAGCCCGGTGGAGCCGACCATGTGCTCGATGAGCTCGTCGCCGCCGAGCTCGCGCAGCACGAAGGAGAAGACCGTGGCGCCGAGGAAGATCGCGAAGATATAGGCGGTGGTGTTGAAGGTGGCCTTCAGCACGTTCCACGTCTTGGCCCAGGTGAGCTTGCGGTAGGCGAGCGCGAGCAGCGTCGCGCCGAGGGCGCCGATGCCGGAGGCCTCGGTGGGCGTGGTGATGCCGGCAAAGATCGTGCCGAGCACCGCCAGGATCAGCCCGAGCGGCGGGATCACGGCAAAGAGCACGTCCTTGACGGCGTCCCAGTCCGGGGCGCGGGCGCCTTCGGGCACGGGGGCGGAGCTGGGCGAGAGCTGGGCGATCAGGAAGATGTAGCCCAGATAGATCGCGCCCAGGAGCATGCCGGGGAGCGCGGCGGCCATGAAGAGGTCGCCGACCGAGAGCGCCATCTGGTCGGCCATGATGACCAGCATGATCGAGGGCGGGATCAGGATGCCCAGCGTGCCGGCGGAGGCGACAACGCCGGTGGCGAGCGTCTTGGAGTATTTGTGCTGGACCATCGCGGGCAGCGACAGCACCCCCAGCAGCACGACCGAGGCGCCGACGATGCCGGTGGAGGCCGCGAGGATGATGCCGATCAGCGTCACGGTGACGGCGAGCCCGCCGCGCACGGTGCCAAAAAGGCGCGTCATCGCGGTCATCAGCCGCTCGGCCACACCGCTTTCGTCGAGCATCAGCCCCATGAAGATGAACATCGGCAGGGCGACGAGCACCGCGTTCGACATCACCGCATAGACCCGGTTCACGGTGGCGCCGAGCGTGAGGTAGTCGAGCCCGGTGAACGTATCCTCAAGGCCGGTCCAGGCCATGTTGCCCATGTCGAAGTGATAGGCGAGCCCGCAATAGACGATACCGGTGCCCGCCAGCGTCCAGGCCACGGGAAAGCCCGTGAAGAGCAGCGCGATGAAGGTCATGAACATCGCGATGACGAGCATCTCTTCAGTGGTTTCAACAAGATAGGTGAGCCCAAAGGTGACGGCGGCAAAGCCCAAGAGCGCCAGCAGGATGAGCGAGAGGCCGCGCCCGTCGCGCTCGCCCTCCCGCAGATAGATCAGCGCGTGCACATCGTGGAGCAGGCGCGCGGCGGCGGCGAGGCCCAGGAGGATGAAGCTGATCGGGATGATCGCCTTGAACGCCCACCGCAGCGGCAGACCTGTCGCCGAGGAGGAGCGCTCGTTCACGCGGTAGCTCTCCCAGAAGTAATCGAACCCCTGGTCGATCATCAGGTAGATGAAGGGCGCCAGCAGCACCGTGAGGCCGAGGATCTCGATGATCCGCTGGGCGCGGCGCGACAGCTGCATGTGCAGGATGTCGACGCGGACATGGCTGTCGGTCGTCAGCGCGTAGGATACGCCGACCATCGTGACGAGCCCGTAGAGATGCCATTGCAGCTCGTCGAGCTTGGGGAAGTTGAGGTTGAAGGCGTAGCGCAGCGTCACCTGGGTGACGATGGCCGCGATCAGCAGCAGGTTGGCGAGCATCACGCCATGGCCCACTCTCTTGATCGCGGTGTCGAGCCAGACGGCGATCTTCTGGCGGTCCGTATCGGGATGTTCGGTGAGACTTTCGTAGGTGGCGGCGAGATCGCCTTGATACTCGGCAGCGTCGTAGTCTGACTGCAGGGTCATGGCTCGGATCCTTTCACGGAGAGCACATGGATAGGGCGCGCGGCGGCAACGCAATCCAGGAAGCGGCGGTTGGGGAGCGGCGGTTGGCGGGACGGCCGGGGAGCGCGTGCGGGGGATGGCCAGGGAGCGGAGCATCGACGGTGCGCCATTGGGTGCCCCAGTGGATGCCCCAGTGGGTGCCCCAGTGGGTGCCCCGATGGCGACCCGTCTGGCCTCCCGTCTTCTGGCGATCCGTCTTCTGGCCTCCCGTCTGGCGGATCGTCTGACACATCGTCCGGTGCCCTGAGGGGCGCTCCGGTGGTGCGACAGGCCAAACGCACGGGCCAAACGCACGGGCCAAACGCACGGGCCAAACGCACGGGCCAAACGCACGGGCCAAACGCACGGGCCAGACGCGCCGGCCAGGGAGGGGGCCGGCGCGCCGCAGGCGCGTGCGTCAGTCTTCGGTCACACGCGGCAGGAAGGCGTTGCGCTTCCACACATCGTATTCCGACCGGAAGGCGTTCAGGTCGGCATAGACCTCGGCGAAGAAGGCATCGTTGGCGGCCTCTTCGGCGGCAACCTCATCCCAGGTCTGGCTGAACAGATCGAGCATCCCAGGCGACCATTGCTTGATCACCACGCCGTTCTCATTGACGTTGTCGATCATGGCGCGGGCCTGGATCGCCTCGCCCTCGGCAAAGCTGTCGCTCATCGAGGCCTTGCAGGCACTGGTCAGGATCGCCTGGTGCTGCTCGGAAGCCGCGGTCCAGACATCCTTGTTGATCAAAAGTTCAAACACGGTCGCCTGCTGGTGCCAGCCGGGGAAGTAGTTGTACTTCACCACCTTGTGGAACCCCAGCCGCTGGTCGATCGCCGGCATCGAGAACTCGGTGGCGTCGATCGCGCCCTTCTCAAGCGCGGGGAAGATCTCGCCGCCCGGCAGCAGCGACGTCGCCACGCCGAGCTTCTCCATCACCTTGCCGCCCAGGCCGAAGAAGCGCATCTTCAGGCCCTGCAGATCCTCGGGGCTGTTGATTTCCTTGGCAAACCAGCCCGATGTCTCCGGCGCGATCACCGCGCAGGGCAACACCTTCACGTTGTAGCCGGCCTCGTCGTACATGCGCTGATAAAGCTCCATGCCGTTGCCGTAATAGAGCCAGGCCATGTACTCGCCCGCCTCCGGCCCAAAGGGCACCGCCGAAAAGAGCGGCGCGGCCGGGATCTTGCCCGCCCAGTACCCCGCGGTGGTGTAGCCGGAGTTGATCTTGCCCGTCGAGACCGCTTCCAGGATCTCGAAGGCCGGCACCAGCTTGCCCGGCTCGTAGACCTTCATGCGCAGCGTGCCGCCCGACAAAAGCGCGACCTCCTCGGCGACGCGCGGGATCGGCGTGCCGAGCCCCGGCAGCGCGGTCGAGAACGCCACGGGCGTCTTGAGGAGCAACTTATCGGCGGCCAGGGCCGGCGTCGTGAGCAGGCTCGCGGCCAGCGCCACGCTGGTGATGACAGATTTCATGGGGGTCCTCCACGTATTGGCCCGATGGGCATCCTCCAGAGGCAAACTAACTTTACCTCTCCTGCAGCGTCTCTAGCACCCTGAGAGAGGTTTGAAAATTGACATAGATCAATTTTCATCATACCATTGATATCAAACGACTTCACATATCCACAAACCTGAGATACAATCTCAAGGTCAACACAAATTACCAC
>JBCCYI010000172.1:0-10546 GCA_039189975.1 Pseudomonadota bacterium | reverse complement strand
TGGCGCACGACCTCGGACACACGCCGTTCGGCCATACCGGGGAGGACGCACTTGACGCGCTGATGGCGCCCTTTGGCGGATTCGATCACAATGCGCAGACCATTCGGATCGTCACACGGCTGGAGCGGCACTATGCGGCGTTCGACGGGTTGAACCTGACGTGGGAGACGCTGGAGGGGATCGCCAAGCACAATGGGCCTGTGGCCGCGCCCTTGCCCTATGGGCTTGCGGAATACGCCAGAGCGCAGGATCTGGAGCTTGGCACCCATGCTTCGGCCGAGGCGCAGGCGGCGGCGATTGCGGACGACATCGCCTACAACAATCACGATCTGCACGATGGCTTGCGTGCGGGCCTCTTTACCGATGCCGAGATCGAGGCTTTGCCGATGGTCGGGCCCGCCTATGGCGAGGTGCAGTCACTCTGGCCGGGCCTCGACCCCAAGAGGCGCCGCCACGAAGCGCTGCGGCGGGTGTTCGGCGCGATGGTCTCGGATGTGATCGACGCGGCGCGGGTCGAGCTCGGAACGTGGGCGCCGGGGGCGGGTGGCGGTGCGGTGCGGCTCTCGGACGTCGCGGAGGTGCGCGCCCTGGGTCGGGCGGTGGTCGGGTTTTCGTCTGCGGTGCAGGCCGATGTGGACGAGATCCGCGCGTTTCTCTTCGCGCGGATGTATCGCGCCGATCGGGTGATGCGCGTGCGCGCCGAAGTGACTGGAGTGATTGAGGATCTCTTCGCGCTCTTCATGGCCGAACCCGGACATCTCCCGGCGAGCTGGCAGGCTGAGCTGGCCCGCGTCGAGACGCCGGCGGATCTTGCCCGCCATGTGGCCGATTACATCGCGGGGATGACCGATCGGTTTGCGTTGCAGCAACACGCCGCGCTGTGTGGCGGAACGGTGCTTACCGAGGCGGGAGCGGCCTCGGGCCGTGATCCGACGCTGGGCTAGAGCTGAGGTCCTTGCGCCGGCTGCCACCGGATGGGCGCGCAGTCCTTTCGCGCGCAAGCTTGCTGAACACCGACAAACCGGGTCGAGGCGTGCGCGGCTGGTACGGGTGGTGTCGCGCGGGTGTTGGGGCGCCGGGTGCTCGGGCGCCCTGAGACGTGCGCGCGCGATGGTGCAGGCGGGTGAAGGCGATGCCGGTGCAGCACCCGCTGTTGACGAGCGCGCCCGGAATGGTAGACCGCCCGGCGCGGCGTTGGGCGCCGCCTCCCTGACCCAGGACCCCCTACGGCTGCGCCGCGGCCACGGGTGCGGCCCGACCGAGGATTTTGCGATGAACCTCTTTGCGGATATGCGGGCGCGCGTTGTGCAGGCGCTTGAGGCGATGGTGGCGGCGGGCGACCTGCCGCCGAACCTCGACATGAGCAATGTCACGGTCGAGCCGCCGCGCGACGCGGCCCATGGGGACATGGCGACGAACGCGGCGATGGTGCTGGCCAAAGCCGCTGGTAAGAAGCCGCGCGAGATCGCGGAAACGCTGGCCGTGCGGCTGGCCGAAGATCCACGTGTCGCGCAGGCGGACGTCGCGGGGCCGGGGTTTCTGAACCTGCGTCTCGACGTTGGAGCCTGGGCTGCGGTCACGGGGCGGGTGCTGGACATCGGTGACGCCTATGGCCGCTCCGGGCTTGGGGCGGGACAGCGTGTGAATGTCGAATACGTCTCGGCCAACCCGACCGGTCCTTTGCACGTCGGCCACACGCGGGGCGCGGTGGTGGGCGATGCGCTGGCCTCGCTTTTGGCATTTGCCGGATACGATGTCACGCGGGAGTACTACATCAATGACGGAGGCGCGCAGGTCGATGTGCTCGCGCGGTCTGTGTATCTTCGGTATCTGGAGGCGCATGGCCAGGAAGTGGCGTTCGCGGACGGGACCTATCCCGGCGATTATCTGATCCCGCTGGGGCAGGCGCTGAGAGAAAAGGTCGGCGACGCCTATGTCGGGCAGGGCGAGGAGGTGTGGCTGACGGAGGTGCGCGCCTTTGCCATCGCGGCGATGATGGATTTGATCCGGGCCGATCTGGAGCGGCTCGGGGTGAAGATGGATCGATTTTTCTCCGAAAAATCGCTCTACGGCACCGGCCGGATCGAGGATGCCCTGGCGAGCCTGCGGCAGAAGGGGCTGATCTACGAGGGTGTGCTGGAGCCGCCCAAGGGCAAGACGCCCGAAGACTGGGAGCCGCGGGAGCAGACACTCTTTCGGGCGACTGCCCATGGCGACGATGTGGACCGGCCGGTAAAGAAATCCGACGGGTCGTGGACCTATTTCGCCCCCGACATCGCCTATCACTTCGACAAGGTCGAGCGGGGCTATGACCTGCTGATCGACGTCTTCGGGGCGGATCACAGCGGCTATGTCAAGCGGATGAAGGCCGCGGTGTCGGCGCTGTCGGACGGAAAGGTGCCGCTGGAGATCCGGCTCACGCAGCTCGTCAAGCTCTTCAAGGGGGGCGCGCCGTTCAAGATGTCGAAGCGTGCGGGGACTTTTGTGACACTGGCCGATGTGGTGGACCTCGTCGGTGCGGATGTTACGCGCTTTGTGATGCTCACGCGGAAGTCCGACGCGTCGCTCGATTTCGACTTTGACGCGGTCCTTGAACAGACCAAGGACAATCCGGTGTTCTATGTCCAATATGCGCATGCCCGGGTGTGCTCGCTTCTACGCAAGGCGGAGGCGGAGGGGATCGACGTTTCCGACGCTGCCCTCGCCGCGGCCGATCTGTCGGTCAACACCGACGCCGCAGAGACCGCGCTGGCCGCAAAGATCGCCGAATGGCCCCGGCTCGTGGAGATCGCCGCGCGCACGGGCGAGCCGCATCGGGTCGCCTTTTACCTCTACGATCTGGCGGCCGCGTTCCATGGGTTGTGGAACCGGGGCAACGACGCGCCGGAGCTGCGGTTTGTCCAGGAGGGCGCGACGGCCACAAGTCAGGCGAAAATCGCCCAGGCCCGTGCGACCGCCATTGTGATCGCCTCTGGCCTCGGTATCCTTGGTGTCACCCCGGTGGAAGAGATGCGTTAGACCTCTCACGCCGGATCGGACAGGCGTGCTGCGCACATAAGCCCCCGTACGAGGGGTGGCGCAGCGAGAGATGAGGCAGAGCATGAGCTATTCCACAGGTCAGGGGGGGCATGCCCGCTCCCCGGAACATGTGCGCCCCGGCGCATACACAGCAGATGCGATGAATGCGCGCTGGGCAGATGCGCCGTTGTCGGATGTCGACGGGTTCATGGTGCCCGAGGACGCGGCGTCCGACCCGCACGGATCTGCCGTATCGGCCCCGTTGGGCAGCGCGTTGCGGAACCTGGCCCACGGAGCGGCGGCGCTGGGTTCGCTCGCGCTTGTGGTGTGGATCGGGGTCTGGGGCTACGGCCAGGTGATGCGGGATGTTTCGGGCGTCCCGGTGGTTCAGGCGCTTGAGGGGCCGATGCGCGACGTGCCGGAGCGGCCCGGCGGCCGGGTGTCCGACAATGTGGGTCTCGCGGTCAACTCCGTGAAGGCCGGAACTCCGGACGCTGACCTGTCGGAGACCGTTCGGCTGGCGCCATCGGGGCCCGATCTCGCAGAGGACGATATGCCCATTGGCGCGTCGGACGATCCCGCCGCCGGACAAGCTCGGCAGCCCGGCGCGGCCCCGCGCCCCGCTGTGACGTCCCCAGGGGCGCTTCCGATCGTCGACGCAGCGCTCGTTCCGGTGGACGGCGCGCTGGATGCGGGTCAGGCGGACGCCGGAGTGTCATCGGACACAGCCGCGCGGCAGAGCGCCCCGGCTCAGCCCGAAACGGATGCGGAGGCTTTGGCCCGTGCGCTGACAGAGGGGCTCGCCCCGCTGGCAGCTGAAGCCGCGGCCACGGGCGACACGCTCCAGCCTGTGCCCGCATCGGTACCGGGCGTCCGCAGTTCCCCGCGTCCGCCTTTGCGTCCGGATCGCCTGTCGCGGATCGAGGCCGGCGTGACACCCGCGAGCTTCACCAGCTCCGATGCCACCGCATCCGGCGCCGACATCCGGACGATCGAGCCTGGCACACGCCTCGTTCAGCTCGGTGCTTTCGACACGGTCGAAGAGGCGCGCGCAAACTGGGGCAGCATCGCCGTCAGCTTCGGATCGTTGATGGAGGATAAGGCCCGCGTGCTTCAGCAGGCGGAAGCCGGGGGGCGCGCCTTCTGGCGCCTGCGGGCCGCGGGCTTCGACGATCTGGCCGACGCCCGGCGCTTCTGCGCGGCGCTGGTCGCCAAGCAGACAGAGTGCATCCCTGTGGTGGCGCGCTAAAGCGTGTCGGACGGTCTCGATCCCATGACGCGTCGGGTCTGCCGGTTGCGGCAGAGCGGTGGCCTGATGACCGACCGCCCGCGCGCGCGGCGACCGGCCATCAGGCGCGTTGCCTCGGTCGGTCTTGGGCACATGCCAGGACAGCCCACGGGCGGGCCGCGCGGCTTTCCCGCAGCGCCGGGCCTGCGCCCGCCAGAGCGCCAGAGCGATCGCATCACAGGCGCAAAGAGAGGGGCGAGATGACACTTCCCGCAACCTTCGGCTGCTCGGGGCCCGTGCTCCTGCCAGATGAAGCGGCCCTGATCGCCGATGCCCAACCCTGGGGCTTCATCCTCTTTGCCCGCAACGTCGAAACGCCCGCTCAACTCATCCGGCTCACCGCGGATCTGCGTGAGGCGGTCGGACGGCACGCGCCCATCCTGATCGACCAGGAGGGCGGCCGTGTCCAACGCATGGGCCCGCCGCACTGGCGTCACTGGCGGCCACCGCTCGATCAGATGCGCGGCACGCCCGACCCCGGCGTCGCGGCGCGCGCGATGCGGCTGCGCTACCGGCTCATCGCGGAAGAGCTGCGCGCCGTCGGGATCGACGTCAATTGTGCGCCGCTGGCCGACCTCGCCCGGCCCGACACCCATCCGATCCTGAAGAACCGCCTCTACGGTGAGGACCACGTCACGGTCATCGGCGCGGCCCGCGCGGTGGCCCAGGGCCTGCTCGACGCAGGTATTCTGCCCGTGCTGAAGCACATGCCGGGGCTCGGCCGGGCCGCTCTCGATGCCCATGTCGACCTGCCACGCGTGGACACACCGCGCGCCGAGCTCGAAGCGCAGGACTTCGCCGCCTTCCGCGCCCTCTCCGATCTGCCCCTCGGCATGTCGGCCCACATCGTCTTTTCCGATATCGACGAGAGCGCGCCAGCCACGATCTCCACCCCGCTGATCCAACTGATCCGCGAGGACATCGGCTTTGACGGCCTGCTCATGACCGACGACATCTCGATGCAGGCGCTTTCGGGCGATGTGGTCGAGCGGGGCATGGCCGCGCTGGAGGCCGGCTGTGATATTGTTCTGCATTGCAACGGCAATATGCAGGAGATGGAGGCCCTGGCCCGCCGCCTGCCGCCGCTCACCGCCGCCGCCCGTGCCCGCTCCGCCCGCGCCCTTGGCCTGCGCAACGCCGCAAGCCCCGTTGACATCGCCGCGCTGGAGCATGAGCTTGAAAGCCTGCTGAGGTAGCCTGAAAGCGGGTCGATGAATCACGACGACGACGCCGGACCGTCCGACGACGACGCCCCCAATCCGGGGCGGGACGCCGCGCAGGATCATGCGACGGGCGCCGAGGTGGTGCCATTCTCGGTGGGCAGCGATCCTTTCGCCTCCCCGATGAGCGTGGCCGACAGGGTCGCGGCCGAGGCGCTGGTCGTCGACGTTGATGGCTATGAAGGCCCGCTTGATCTGCTGCTCACCCTTGCGCGGACGCAAAAGGTCGATCTGCGCAAGATCTCGGTGCTGCAACTCGCCCAGCAATACCTTGCCTTTGTCGAGGAGGCGAAGGCGTTGCGGCTCGAACTCGCCGCTGATTACCTCGTCATGGCCGCGTGGCTGGCCTTTCTGAAATCGCGGCTCCTCTTGCCGCCGGACCCGGCGGACGAGGGCCCCTCCGGCGAGGATCTCGCCGCCCATCTCGCCTTTCAGCTCGAACGGCTCGAAGCGATGCGCGGGGCGGCCGCCAAGCTGATGGCGCGGGACCGTCTGGGACGCGACGTCTTCGCCCGTGGTCTGCCCGAAGACGTCACGCGGATCCGCAAGATTCGCTACACTGCGACGTTGATGGATCTCATGCGCGCTTATGCCCGGATCCGCACAAAGGACGAGTTCCGTCCCTATGTGATGGACCGTGCGGACGTGTTCACCATGGAGATGGCGCTTGACCGGCTCAGGGGTCTCATCGGCTACGCCGGCGAATGGACGAACCTCATGACCTATCTCCCCCCCGGCTGGGATCTGGAGCCCGCCAAACGGCGTTCGGCCACCGCAGCCACCTTCGCCGCATCGCTGGAGCTGGCCAAGGCGGGCAAGGTGCAGCTGCGCCAGTCCGACACGTTCGGCCCCATCCAGATGCGCCGGGCCGAGGCACCCAGGGAGGCAGCGCCCTCTGGCGGCGCCGATACCCCTGAGGGCAACGAGTGACGGGTCCGGGGCCCTATGGCAGAGGGTGCGCCAATGGTTGAGGGCCCGGACAAGGACGCGCCCGACCAGAGCGCCCCGGAGCAAAGCCTTTTTGAGGCGCCGCCCCTGGGAGAGCAGGAGCGTATGGTCGAGGCAATCCTCTTTGCCTCTGCTGAGCCCGTCACCGTGGCCGAGCTCAACGCCCGCATGCCGCACGGCGCGGATGCGGCGACGGCGCTTCCGCTCCTGCAAAAGCGCTACGAAGGGCGCGGGGTGCGTGTGACGCGCGTGGGGGAGGCCTGGGCCCTGCGGACCGCGCCCGACCTCGGGTTTCTGATGCAGAAGGAAACGGTTGAGACGCGCAAGCTTTCTCGCGCCGCCATCGAGACGCTTGCCATCGTCGCCTACCACCAGCCCGTCACCCGCGCCGAAATTGAGGAGATCCGAGGCGTGTCGGTGTCGCGCGGCACGGTGGACCAGCTTCTGGAGCTCGAATGGATCCGCTTTGGTCGACGCCGCGAAACGCCGGGCCGGCCGGTCACCTATGTCGTGACGCAAGACTTTCTTGACCACTTCAGCCTAGAATCCGCGCGGGACTTGCCCGGCCTGCGCGATCTGCGGGCTGCGGGCCTGCTGGATAACCGGCCCCCGCCCGGCACGGCGCTCGACGAAGACGAGGCCGCGCAGCCGGAGCTCTTTTCAGGGACAGACGGCCCCGCAGAACGCGCGGCCGCCCCCACGTCCCAGCCTCCCCGCGGCGAGGTCGCGTTTGAGGCCGAGATGCGAGAGACCGCCACGGGCGACGCGGCGCCCGATAAAGAAGACCCGCTGGCCCCGGGCTGATATCACCGCGCTGCCTTGTGCCGCGCTGCCTGGTGCCGCGCTGCCGGTTGGGTGCTGCAGAGGCTGCTGGCAAGGGGGGTACGGTGCTCTGTGCGCGCTCCGATCGGGCGCCGATCGCATCGGGACACCTAACAGTGGGGGAAACCTTACAGTGGCTTGAAATGCTTGGAGAGCTTCAGCCCCTGACCCTGATAGTTCGAGGTGATGCCCGTGCCATAGAGGCGGTTTGGCCGCGCTGCCATCCGCTCGTAGACAAGCCGTCCCACGACCTGGCCATGCTCCAGGACGAACGGCGCCTCGTGGCACCGCACCTCCAGCACGCCCCGCGCGCCCGCGCCGCCCGCCTCGGCATGGCCGAACCCCGGATCGAAGAAGCCGGCATAATGCACGCGAAACTCGCCCACCATCGCAAGATAGGGCGCCATCTCGGCGGCATAGTCGGGCGGGATGTGCACTGCCTCGCGGCTCACGAGGATGTAAAACGCTCCGGGATCCAGAACGATTCGCCCCGCCTCGGCCATCACCGGCTCCCAGAAATCATGCACCGCGTAGTGGCCGATCCGGTCAAGGTCGATCACGCCGGTGTGGGGCTTGGCACGCCAGCCCACGCGGTCCTCGCCGCGCTCCAGATCTACCGAAAAGCCGAGACCGCCCGCGATGACCGGCTCAGTGTCCACCAGTGTCGCCTCGGCATGGAGCGCCGCGAGGGCCGCGTCATCCAGTGTGGGCGCCCCGCGCCGCAGCCGCAGTTGCGTCAGGCGCATCCCCGGACGCACCAGCACGGAAAAGGACCGTGGGCAGATCTCTGCGTAAAGCGGCCCGGTATAGCCCGCGGCAATGCGGTCAAACTCGGCCCCCTCGTCGGTCACAACGCGGGTCAAAAGGTCGAGCCGTCCGGTCGAGGATTTGGCATTGGCGGCCGCCGCCAGGGTTTCGGGCAGCGCGAGCCGCTCGATCAGCGGCACCAGGTAAACGCATCCCTTCTCCAGCACCGCACCGCCGCTCAGGTCGAAGCGATGCATCTCCAGCGCGGCCAGCCTCTCCTCAACCCGGTTCCCGGCGCCCGCCAGAAACGAGGCGCGCACCCGGTACGCCACCGGCCCCAGGCGCAGATCGAGGCTTGCGGGCTGGATCTGCCCCTCTTCGAGCGGGGCATCGGGCCGGATCGCACCGGCACGGACGAGCGCTTCGATCTCCTGGCAGGGGAGCACCCCTTCGCGGGACGGCATCTCTGTCAGCAGGTCGGCGGGCATCGTCTGCCTTCTCTCACGGGCTTCTCAGGGACGCGGGATGGACGGCTCGCCTGATCGCGACCCCCAGGACCGGCGCATCTGAGGCGGATTGAATGGTCGGGCTAGCAGGATTCGAACCTACTACCTCCCGTCCCCCAGACGGACGCGCTACCAGACTGCGCTATAGCCCGACGTGCGGCGTTCATAGCGGATTCGGCCGGGGGAGCAAGCGGGAAACCGACCCCGATCCTACCTGGAAGCGGCCACGCCCGCCGCGATCTCTCATCCGCCGCGATCCCTAATCCGCCACGGGCCCTCATCCGCCACGGGGTTGGTCCATCCAGGCCCGGAGGGCCTTGGCCCGCGCCAGGAGCGGGGCGAGCGCGGCCTCGGGGATCTCGCCAGGCGCCGCCCGCGCCAGCGCGTCGGGCAGCGTCAGGTTCAACTCCGGCAATGGCGCGACCGAAGGGCCAGAGCGCGCGTCACCCGCCTCGGTGTCCGAGTCTGCGAGGCGTTCTTCGGGCGCTGACCCTTCCGGCTCGGGAGGGTCCTGACCGGGATCACCTGCCTCGCCGACGGAGTCGTCGGCCCCACTGCCGACCTTCGGATCAAGCGATGGCAACGCGGCGACATCAGGCCCGGCGGGCGCGTCTGCGCTGACGTCGCTTGCGGAGTGCGAGGGCGAAAGGGCCTCGTCCGAAGCGCTGTCCTCCTCGCCCCCGACCGGCGGCAATGGCGCGATCTCTGGCCCTGTGGAATCGGTTGCGCCGATGTCCGCCTCGGACGCAGCAGCGACGGGCTCCGTATCCGCTGCGCCATGCGCCTCATCGAGCGGCAATAGGGGCGCCGGTTCGGGCGGCGCTGCGCTCACCGCACCCGCGCCACTGTCGTTGGCGCTGCCGTCCGCAGGCGTGTGAGCGTCTGTCCCGGCGCCGGGCGACAGCGCCTCGGTCGGAGCGTGCGCCGCGCCAGCCCCCGCGTGGAGGGCAGGGGCCGCGCCGTCCTCCTCCGCGAACGGTGCTGCATCCTCGGTTGCTTGCGGTGTCTCTGGCACCGGCGCAGTGTCGGGATGCGCTGGAGGGGCTTGGTCCGGGACGTCCGCTGCATCGGCTGATACGACGTCCGACGGTTCGGGCATGTCGACGCCAGCAGGCCGCTCCTCCGGTGTTCTGGCCTCGTCCGTTGCGCGCTCCGCGTCAAAGAGCGATGGCTGGTCGATCGGATCGGCACGCCCGACGCGCAAGGTATCCGCGAGCTTCTGGGCCGCGTCGAGCTCGGCACGGAACGCCTCCTGCTCGGGGTCCCCAGCGCTGCGGGCGACGCTTTCTGGCGTCTCGGGCAGGGGCGCGCCGGGGGCGGCGGCGGCACCGTCGGGATCGGTCACGTCCGTGTCGCTAGAAGCGTGGGCACCCGCACCGCCGTCGGGCGCACTGGCGGGCGACGCGGTATCAGCGTCCAGCGGGCTGGGTTCGGGCCGGTCCCCGACGGCAGCCACAGGCTGGGGCGGGGTATCCGGCGGGATCGCATCGGGGCGTGCGCCCATGGAACCCGCCGCGTCGACGGCGACCGCATCGTTCGGAGGGGCAGGGCGTGTCAGAGGGGCGTCCGCCGCCACTTCGGCAGCCTCTTCGCCCAGGGTCCCGCTTGGAGCGGCCGCGCGCTCAGCGTCCGTCGACGGCGGCGCCTCCAGACCGTCGGTCGGAGCGGAGGACGCGGTCGGCGCGTCTGGTGCGCCGGGGCGCGCAGCACCCTCGTCCTCGACAGGCGGGGTGTCCTCGACATGCGGAGACAAGGCACAAACGGCCTTTACGCCCTGTTCGCGCAGCACCTTCTGCACGCCTTTGATCGTCAGCCCATCCTCGTGGAGGAGCTGTTTGATGCCGCCCAAGAGCTCCATGTCGGACTTGCGGTAATAGCGACGGCCCCCCGCACGCTTCACCGGCTTCACCTGGCTGAACTTGCTTTCCCAGAACCGCAGAACATGCGCGTTCACGCCCAGCCATTCAGCCACTTCGCTGATGGTGCGAAACGCGTCC
>JBCCYI010000171.1:0-10644 GCA_039189975.1 Pseudomonadota bacterium | reverse complement strand
GTCTCCTGATCCTCCTTACTCTCGTCAATTCCCCTCTCGGCGATTGCGGAGCAATGCCCGAGAGGGGATCAGCAGGTTCAGCGGGCCCGCACCGCCACGGCAGTGGCTGGCCACGTTCAGCTTGCGCTGTCGACGGCACAAGGTGCCGAAATCCGGGACCGGCCAGTTCGGCCCCACCAGCCGAAGAAGGCTGTGCACGAACCCGTTCGCCAATGTCTCTCGGACCATTGGCGTTCCATTGGCTCACTCTGCCGCAGCGGCATGCCGAACAGCACCTTCATCTTGAGGCAGGTCTGGATCGCGGCATCGCTGAAGCTCGGCTGCCGCCCACGCTTCCCCGTTGGAGGCGGTCTCCACACCATGTCGGGATCAAACCACATTGTCAGCGAACCGTGTCGCCTCAGTGCCTCATTGTAAGCCGACCAGTTCGTGGTCTTGTACTTCGTAGGGACCCAACTGCTCACGCCTTCCAGCTATCATGCTGGATTCAAGCAGTGAATCCCCCCCCGATTTGTGCAACAAGGTCAGCCCTACCTCTCGCGACCACGGTCAACCGCCCGGTCGGTTGGGAACCTGGGAAGAGCACGATCGGAGTCAATGCCGCACACGCAAGAAAGCTCGACAAAGCGTCGGCGCGACGAAATCCTCGACAGCACGACCGAGCTCTTTCTCAAGAAAGGGTTCTCGGGAACGTCGATGAGCGCTGTGGCCAAGGCCTGCGGGATCAAAAAGGCTCGCCTTTATCACCACTTCCCGGGCAAGGACGACCTCTTTGCCGCCTGTGTGACACATGGCTAAGCCGGCGCGCTCGACGATCTCACCGCGCTGGCGCACGCTCAGGATTTCGGCCCCCGCGAGAAGTTGGTCCTGACCATCGACCGGTTCTATGACAGCATCATCCACTCGCCGGCCGGCCGGATGTCGCCCCTGATTGCCGAGGTCTCACGCACCTTCCCGACGGTCGCGCGCGCCTTTCACACCGAGTATATCGGGCCGCAGCGCCAGCCGATCGGTGAGATCCTCGATCAGGGCGTCGCCGAGGGAGCGTTTCGATAGATCGACAGCGAAGTGTTCTTCCACCTCGTGTTCGGACCGATTGTGACGCCTTCGTTGCCCCGCGAGATGTTCGCAACCTTTGACGACCTCGAGCAGCATTTCCCGGTTGACCGGCTTCGGCAGGGGCATCGCGATCTCATCGAAGGCTGGCTTTCGCCATAGCCCCGTGCGCCGCCCCATTCGAATTGGTCCACCGTTCTGTCGAGGAGTTGTGCCAAGGCGCTTTCGGCGGGCCGCAGAAGGCGTTGGGCGGCCCGCGTTGGAGAACGCAGCCTCCCATTCTCACAGGGAAGCCTGATGCAAAGGCTGCGAGCCCGGGTTTGCCGCGATGACCGGGAGAGCTGTCGCGCGGGACCCGGGCTGCCGTCTTAGCTGTCGCCGTCACCATCCTGGTCGGCTTCAGCCTTGAGCTTCGTGATGGCGCCGAGCGTCAGTGTGCCACATTGGTCGGCGCTGATCCGGGCGGACCGCTCCAGCTGGGTGCAGGACCTGCTAGCGGGCGCCGGTTGCGTCGTATCGGTCGCGACGGCGGAGGTGACCTCTACCGGCGGGTAGGCCGTTGCCGCGATGCCCGTGCCAGCGATGAAGGCCAGAGCCGCGGATGCCAGGGTAAGTGAGCGAAAGTGCATTGTACCAATCTCCGTTTAGAAAAGGATCCGTGCCAGGCGCCGTGACGGGCGACGGACCCCTGTAAGAGGCAAGGGTCACGGCAGATCCTAGGATGCCCCAGGGGCGTCAGCGCAGCGTGCGGCTGCCGTCGTCCAGGCATTGCGGCGGCGTCATTTCCCGCAAGGCCACCGCTTTCCGCGAGGCGCGGAGCCTTGGTCCTGAACGCGGCCGGCCCGGCGGGGCCTGCGCGTCCAACCCCGCGTGTTCGCCGCGAAAAATGCACCTTTGGCAGGCGTTGGGGCGGCAGGCGGCGTCAGAAATGCGTCAAACCCGACAGGCGCGCCGGCGGTCCTATCGCGTCAGGCCAGAAAGACACGCTAGCATCGGGGAAACGACCTCAGACGGAGGAAGCCGACATGACCGTCGCAGCCGCGCGCGTTGAGGTGGCGTACCCGGCGCAGTTTCCGCCCCCTCGTCCCGCGTCGAAATACCCGATAGGCAGCCCGGCTCGGCGCCCGGACTGTGTCTCTACACCGTCGGGAAAACAGGTGGTCAGAGACATGTGCGTGCCGCACACTCCGTCGCGCTTCCGGCTGCGTTTGCACGGCAGTCCTGTGCTGACAGGACCGAGTGGCGCGCGCGTTGACATCAAGAGCAAGCGCGCGCTTGCCCTCCTGGCCATGCTCGCCGTCGCGCCGGGCCAGGAACGTCAGCGTGCGTGGCTCGTCGGTCAACTCTGGTCGACCCGCGAACATGCGCAGGCGCTTGGCAGCCTGCGGCAGGAACTGCACGTTCTGCGCCAGACGACCGGGCTCCATGGCGACCTGATCGGCTCCGACCATAGCCGCGTCTGGATCCTGGAAGATGGGCTGGAGCTGGAACAGCCCGAGCACGGTGCGAATGCGCAGTTTCTCGAAGGGATCGATATCCCCGGCGCCGAGGGGTTCGAAGAGTGGCTGCGCGACGTCCGGGGTGCGGTCGATATTCCGAGTCTGCCGCCCGAGACGCACCGCGGCGGCACCAAGGCTCCCTCCGCCACCTCGCCGCGTCCGTTGGTGATCGAGATCGTTCTGACCAGCCCCGCGCCGCAAGCCGGGCGCGGCAATGCGCTGTGTGCCATGCTCGGACGGTCGCTCCATGAGGCCGGCGGCATTCAGGTCCAGATCGGGGGCACCCCGTCGGGCGCGCTGCCGCCGGATCTGCGGGTCCTTGTCGATCTGCAGGAGTTCGCGGAGGAGGCGCTGGCGTCGCTCATGGTGCACCGCGTCTTCGACGGGGCGCTCCTGGTCAGCTACAGCGCGGCGCTGCCGGCATCGTCGACGTCGGGCGACAGCCCCATGCGGATGCTGAGCGCGTTTGCCAGCACCGCCGTCGACCAGATCCTGAACGCTCTGATCCGCGACAAGGCAGTGTTCGAGAGCGAGCGTTTCCTTGCGGCGCGGGCCGCGACGGAGGGGTTCCTCACGCTGTTTTCGCGGCGCGACGATGCGGCGCTCAAGGCCGATCGCTGCTTTGCGGAGGCGGTCGATGCGTTTGACGATGCCGCGTTCTACGCAGGCTGGGCCTATCTCGGCGCGCTGCTCTTGGAAGAGCAGCCGCGGTCCAGCCATGCCGAGATCCGCGAGCGGGCCCGTGAATACGCCGCACGCGCCGAAGAGCTCGACCCGCAGAATGGCCTCGCTGCCGCGCTCCTGACCCATGTGCATGCGTTTGTCTTGCGCGATCTCACGCGGGCGGAGGCCTTCAATGAACGTGCCCTGGCGCTGCGCCCGGCCCATGTCCTGACGCAAGACGCGACGGCTCTTCTGCACCTTTACCGCGGCAATGCGTCTTCCGCACGCGCCGCGGCCAATAGCGCCGAGGAGCTCGGGAAGCTCTTGCCCTATCGCTATGCGCTGGCGACCACCAAGGCGATGATCGAAACGGTCTCGGGGAACTACAAGCTCGGCCTGCAGGAGGCCGAACGGGCTTTGGCCCTGCAGCCCCTCGCCGCCACACGACCCTATCCGCCGATCCTCCGCTACATGGGGATTTGCCAGGCGGAGCTGGCGCATCTGGAGGAGGCGCAGCGCACCTTTGAGAGCCTGGAAAAACAGGAGGGGCAGCTTCGGCTCACCTCCCTCAACCCCGAGGACTACCCGGTGCCCTCACCCGATGCGATGCAGCTGATGCGGCGCAGTGTGGGTCGGCTGAAGCGGGAGGATCCGTAGCCCCCCGTCAGGCCCCAGCGTGTTTTCAAACAAGACCTTTGCCAGACCTTTGCCAGACCTTTGGACGTCGAGGAATGCTCCCATGACCTTAAGCCGCCGTGCCTTTTTGAGATCCACCAGTGCCTTTGGCGCCGCCGCATTCGGGCTGACGGCGGGCGGCCTGCCGCTGCCCGCCTGGGCCCAGGACGGCGATGCCCAGCTCAGGGCGGATATCGCCGCGCTCTTTCGTCAGATCTATGCGCTTCCCCTGGAGGAGATACTGCCCCGGATCGTTGAGCGCGGGGAGGTGTCGTATCTGCCGTCGCATGTCTTTGGCGAGGACGCGATCGAGGGCACGGGGCTCTTTCGCGACGGCCTCTTTCGCGTCGCGTTCGGCGGCTCGGACTTCACCCGGACGCGGACCCGCTCGCGGACCAGAACACGGACCAGAACGCGCACCCGCACGCGGACGCGTACTCGGACGCGGACCCGCACGCGGACCAGAACGCGAACGCGCACCCGGACCCGCGCGGCCGGGCTCGACAGCTTCGCCCAGAACGTGCCCGATCTTGGGCTCGAAGCCTTTGCTGTCGTCGACGAAGAGTTTCGCATCCGGATGATCGAGAACATGGCCGCGTTCAAAGCGGTGCTCGACGAGCCGGTGAGCTTTTGCGACGCCGGTACGGTGTGCCTCGGCCCGGACGACATCCCCGATCAGGTGAACGTGCTGCAAGCCCCGCCGGAGCAGCTGCGTTCGTTTTCCGGCGTCTCGATGGCCGAAGAGCTCGCCTATCTGCGCGCGCTTCAGGCCGAGCGTCAGGCCGGGGGCGCCGAAATCGACGCGCGGATCATCGAAGCGGAGGAAGAGGTCCACGAGATCATCCACCGGTTCACCGACAGCTTCACCAACGAGCTTGGCGCGCCGGGGCCTGTTGTGCGCTTGCTGGGGCTGATGGAGATCGCCGGGCACGTGCTGGTTGCGCATTACAAGGCAAAGTTTGACAGACCTCGGCCCGACATTGCCGAACCCGCCATCGACCCCCTGTTTCCGGCGCCCAACCATGCGTCCTATCCAAGTGGCCACGCCACGCAGGCGTTTCTGATGGCTGCCGCGATGACGGAGATTTATGGCGACCGGGGCGAGAATGTTGCCGAGTTTCACGAGATCGCGGAGCGGATCGCGACCAATCGCGAGTTTGCCGGCGTGCATTACCCGTCCGACAGCGAGGTCGGCAAGGTGATCGCCGACACCGTCTTCCCGCTGCTCCGCGTCGTCTTTGACGAGGTTTTCGTCGATGCGATCCGGTCGCTCCACGAAGACCCGGAGGCCGATTGCCGGTTTCGGATGCAGGCAAGCGAGCAGCTGCGCCGCGACGGGGACGTCAAGGACGCGTTGCCACCGGCGGAATGGCACAAGGAGGTGATCGGGCTGTCGCCCGACACCCCTGTCTCTGGTTCTGGCTCTGGCACTCGCTCTGGCTTTGAGGGCGGCATTGCGATGATCGACACGGCGATCGACTTTATGCACCCTGCCTTTCAGCGGGTGAGCGCGGAGTGGCTGATCAACGTCGATCATCCTGTTCCGGCGGACGACCTCTTTGCTTTCGCCTCCTCGGGGACGGGCCATGGCACAGCCATGGCGGGGATCCTTTTCGGCACGCGCGACACGGCGCGCGGCTACCCGCTCGCTGGCTTTCTGCCGAAGGCCGCGCCGATGTGCGCGCGTGTGTCGTCGGTCCTGCATGACAGCGACGAGGCCCGGATGACGCTGGCGGGGGTCGTTTATGACCTGATGCATCTGCAGTTGGAGCTGCCGCGTGCGCTGGTGATTGCGCCACCAATCCAGCCACCGGCCAACCGCGATACGGCCTTCTTTCGGGACTTCGACTGCCTCTGCCGCCGGATCGCCGACGGCCCGGGAGCAGACGGAGCCGCAGATGCGGAGTGTCCCGAGCCGGGCGGCACGGCGCCTGCGGCGTGTCCCGTGCCGGATTACGCTGCCCTGGTCGCTGCGCATGATGTGCTGACGGAGCCGCCCTGCGATCCGTTCATCCTGGCGATCATGCTGGTGTCGGTCCTGCGGCCTGTCGTGCTGCCTGCCGGCAACACCGGGGCCGCGCATCTTGGCTACCCTGGCAACCCGGACGATTACACGGCCGTCACGCGCACGTTGCAACACCCGATTGGCCGCCTGCTTGCCCTACGCCTTGTGGAGGTATCCCTCTTTGAGGTCGACGAGACCGCGCAGCCGATTGAAGGGCGCAGTGCGGCGCGCGCCACCGGGTTCACCGCGGATCAGCGCGCTCAGATGCTCGCCTACCTTGAGCACGTCGCGCAGATTTTTGCCGTGACATTGCCCAGCGAGGGGCAAAGTGGACCACGCGATCGCTTCGCCGGCACGGGTATCATTGTCGTCGGCGCCGGTACTGTGGAGCTCAAGAGCCAGCTGACGGCCGATGGTGCGACGCGCCTGACGCCACGAGACGCGCCCGATCTGGCGTCCGTAACCCTCTCGCGCCCGAACTACAGCCAATACGGCGACGGGCTCTGCCTGCTGGCCCCGAGCGACGGAGACTTTCGCCCGGCTGAGGCCTGCACCCCCTTGCCCGAGTATCGCCCACGCGGCGTGCCCACGGCGGACATTCGCGGCTGGGGCGGTTTCTCGCCGGACCCCGACAGGCTCTATTCCAGCTCGGAGGATCGTCAGGGCTTTGGCGGCACCTCGGCGGCTTCGGCCATCGTCACCGGCGTGCTCGGGCTGTTGCCCGAGGCGCTGTCCGGTCCGGCCGCCCGTGACACGCTGATCCGCCTGACGCGGCAGGAACGGGAGCGCCTGAGGCAGCTGGAGCTGGACCGCCTGACAACCCCGGAGGAGCGGGAGCGCTTCTTGGAGACAGATGTGCCGGACTGGACGGCGGATCGCGGCTACGGACAGATCAGCGTGCGGGGGCTGGGCACATGATGGGAGTTCGACATGGCCTTGCCGCCGCGCTTGCCCTCGCGGGGAGCTTGGCGGGCGCGCCGCTCCTTGCGCAATCGTACGAGCTGCTGGACGACGGCACCTTTCAGGCCTTTCTCGACAAGCGCGGCGCCGCGTCAACGGGCCCCGACGTTCCGACCGACGTTCGGATCTCTGAGAAAGGGTTGATCGAGTTTTTCCGCAATGGCGCGCGGCTGGATTGTCTGCCCTATGCGCTGCGCGTCCCCGGCGCGATCGCCGACGATCTGGGCTTTCGCGCGTTTGTTGAAAGCTCTGAGGTGCTTCCGGGCTGTCTTGCGTTGCTGCAGGGGCTCTATGGCGCCGATGTCGCGCTGCGCAGCGTTCCGGGCGCCACCGCGCCGCGCTTTCAGGCGATCACCGAGGCAGACCGGACCCTCGTCGCGTCGCTGCAGGCCAAGCTCAAGCAAAGGGGCGACACGGGCGTTGTTGTCGAAGCGCTCCCGGT
Source organism: Pseudomonadota bacterium (assembly GCA_039189975.1). GTDB lineage: Bacteria > Pseudomonadota > Alphaproteobacteria > Rhodobacterales > Rhodobacteraceae > HLUCCA09. The sequence continues at coordinate 3,344 of JBCCYI010000171.1, read as the reverse complement.
GGTGATCGAGGTCCGTGGCCAGACGCGTCGCCTCCTGCTGCGCGCGCGCGGCGGGGAAGCGATGGACATGGGCATCCCGACGGACCCCGATGGGGACGGCGCCGGCTTTGCCGGGCTGCGTCCTGCGCCGAGCGAGACGGACATCATTGCCATCGCGGCCTCTGCAGAAAGCGGGATCTCGATCGAGAACCCATGCACGCCGTTCGACGCGCCGCTTGGCGCCGATTGCCTGAGCTCGGCCGTGGGAATTGCCGCCCGCACGAGCCCGACGGCCCCCTGTGATCTGCGCGGCTCCGGCGCCGTGATCGACCGCGACGGGCGCATTGCCCTCACCGCGTATCACGTGTCCCGCACGGTGCCGGGCGCCGCGACGGGTGGCATGGTCGCATTCGCAGGCAACCAGAGCGACGCACAGCCCTCCGGCTGCCCCGAAACGACGACACGCGTCGACAGGGTCTTTCCAACCGACCGGCGCGTCGCCCCTCGGATCGACCTCGGCACGGACGCGTTTGCGGATTGGAAGACCTGCACCCTGACACGGACCTGCAGCCTGGTGGACCTTGCCGTTCTGTCCCTCGCCCAGCCGATGGAGATCCGAGAGGCCGACGGCGCAGCGCTGCGCGTTCCGCATCACCCGATCTTGCGCGCCTCTGCCGTGTCGTCCAGCCAGGTCGACGCGGCGGGGCTCTTCGGCATGGCCGCGGGCTATGGCCTCGACTCCGCGAAAGGCGCCGCGCCCGCCGACACAACGCGCGGCGAGAAGCGGCGCGGCTTCTTCCGGATCGGCGATTGCAACATCGCGGAAGCGCCCGGATGCGCGATTGGCATCCAGTTTCCGAGCGTCACGGAGGCGACGCTGATGTTTGCGGACGGCACGGAGGTCTCTGCGGATGCGTGCTACTACGACAGCGGCGCGCCGCTCTATGTGGAGATGTCCGATGGCTCGCTGGCGATTGTCGGGCTGATGCGCCAGCGGATTGGCAGCGGTGGCGATTGCTCCCGGCTGAACACTTGGGTGAACCTGACGAACCCCAAGGTCCAGGACTGGCTGTTGCGCGAAGCGGCCCGGCTCGTCGGCGTCAGCCGGGCAGAGATCGAACGCCGCGTGCTGACCGCACCAACGCTCGAGCTGATGGACACGCGCCCGCGCGCCAGTACCGACAATCCGCCCCAAGACGACCGCGGTTAGGGGCCGGGCGGAGCGCACGGGGATACGCGATCCGGCGCGCCGGACAACCACTGTCGGGACCTGGGTCTTGACCACGTGCAAGCCTTTCCCTTGAGGCTCAGCTACCGGCGACGGGATGGTCTTGTTCGAGCCTTGCTCAGGTTTCCGCACAAAGCAGCGACGCAGGCTTTGCGGGAACCGCCACGGACAGCGCAGAACCGACGTCGAAGCGCCGCGGCAGGCCACCGCCGCGGCGCTTGGGCCTAGGCGAGCAGGTCCGCGTCGGCGAGAAGGCCCGTCACGGACACCACCAGTTCACCGGCTCCGGTCTCTCCTGCGTCGGCCCTGTACGCCTCGATCAGATCTGCCGCAACGGCGAGGCTCGCCGCGGCGTCGGATCGGTCATACGCGGCAAGCGCCTCCGTGGCGTTGTTCGTATCGTTGAGGCCCGCCTCAAGCGCGTAAGTCAACGCAATCTGGGCCTTTTGTGCAATCACTTGCGCGTCTTCGGAGGCCCCGGTGTCGGCCTTTGCGCCGTTGATGATCGCCAGCGTCAGCTCGGCGCTGCTGAGTGCCCCGCTGGTCAGCTCCGAGATCCAGTAGGCCCGGCCTTCGGCATCTGGTGCGCGGTCGAGCAGTGCGGCGTAGACGGCATCGACCTGCGCCTCGGCATCGACCGCGTCGGTTTGGTCGCTTTCCGCGTGAAACGTTGTCGCGATCTCGCTCAGCGTCGCGCCGCCCGCCAGCTCCGTCCCCCAATAGAGGAGGCCCAGAGAGTCGGGCGCCCGATCGAAGTAGCCGACATAGAGCTCGGCGAGGGCCGTCAGTTGGCCCGCATCCAGATCAAGCGCCCCTGTCAGCAGCGTCAGATCGACGGCATCGCTGTCTCCCAGCGCGAAGCCATCGGCAAATTCGAGGCGTTCGATCTGCGCCAGCGTGTCTCTCCCGTCGCCGCCGTCGCGCCCGTCCGTAACCGCAAGGGTTCCGGTGAGGGCGTCGAAGGCCAGGGCATAGGCGGTCGACGGGCCGGAATAGAGCGCCGTGTCCATTCCGCCGCCGCCATCGATCACATCGTCGCCGCTGCCGCCCTCGACACGGTCGCTCCCCGCACCGGCTCCGGTGAAGCTGTCGTTCCCGGCGCCAAGAATGCTGAGCCCGCCGTCCCCGGTCCCGACGATGGCGTCGTCGCCGCCGCGGGTGAAGAGCGCATCCCACCGAACCTGCGCGTTCGCGGCCACGTTTTGGCCCGCCGTGGCGGCTTGCTCGTTGCCGTCCTGGAAGTGGATGCCACCGTAGATCCGGCTGATCCCCGCCTCCAGCGCCGCATCGGTCAGGGTTTCCCATTGCAGGATCACGGGCGCCTCATCTTCCGGGAAATCCTCAAACGCAAGCTCCGTCGCCACGTATTGGCCCAGAAGATCGGTGCCTGGGACGTCGTCCAGATCATAAACGCCCAGCGTCTCGCCGTCGTAAAACTGATCGGACCCGACAAACGCCGCGATCGTATTGGCCGCGGCCATCGAAAACGCGGAATGGCCCGAGCCGAATTCCGGGAAGGGCGGGGTGACGAATGTCACGGCCTGATAGGGCTGCCACTCTGCGCCCAGGATCGTCTGCGTGCCCTGATTGGGACCCGCCCAAGCCTCGATCTCTTCGTCAAAATAGAGGTCGCGAATGGCGGATTGCGGGCGAATGAAATCGTGGAAATACTTGTCGCCCCACGTCGTAATCCCAGCATCGAAAATCGCCGCGTTCAGAGCAAAAAAGAGCTGGACGTCTTCGTCGAGGCCATGGCCCTCGCGCAGGGCGATATCCTGCGCAATCTGGTTCCAATGGCCCGGAGGCGCCTCTGTCCGCGGGCCATCGGCCCAGAATTCGGCAATGACCTTTTGCTCCGTCGTCAGATTTGCGGTGAAATCCACAACCTCCTGCACCTGCGCGCGGTAGGCCGCGTCATTGGTCATGACATTGCCGCGGGCGTCGACATATTCGGAGAAGTCGCCCAATTGCGGTGGGGCCGGCGCCCGAAATTGCTCCGGTCCCGTCAGGGCAAACGGCGTGACGCTGCCCCAATGCGGTGTCAAAGCCACCTGATCCACAAAGCTCTCCGGATCGGAGCTATCGAAGATCGGGATGCCGTTGTCGTCGGTCAACGTGCCCGAGGGGACGCGGAGAG
>JBCCYI010000170.1:0-10684 GCA_039189975.1 Pseudomonadota bacterium | reverse complement strand
ACTACGTGCATGTCATGGACCTGGTCGAGGCCCACATCCTCGGCCTGCGCTGGTTAGAGGCGGACAAGCCCAGCCGTGTGTTCAACCTTGGGACCGGCAGCGGCTTTTCAGTACGTGAGGTCGTCGATCAGAGCCGCATCGTCACCAACCAATCCGTTCCGATCAAGGAAGGGCCACGGCGGGCGGGGGATGCTGTACAACTGGTCTCGGGCTCGACCCGCGCGGTGGAAGAGCTTGGATGGCTGCCAACCCGGTCGACCATGCCGCAGATGATCGGAGACGCATGGCGATGGCACCAGTCTGGCGGGTATGACAAGTGACCCTCCGGGCCTGACCGAAGATACCCCGGGCCTGTTGCGCCGGGCGTCAGAAGCATACCGCATGCGCTGGAAGCGGCGGCGTCTGTGGCTGCGTGCGGCCCGCAGGGCCCGCGACCTCACGCGCATCTCGCCGCCCCCATCCATCGCGCGAGGAGACATCCTCGCATTCGCAACGCTTCGCGATGAGGCCGAGCGCCTGCCCCATTGGCTGGACCATTCCCGTCGGATCGGGGTGCATCGTTTCCTTATCGTGGACAATGCATCGTCGGACGGCAGCACCGAACTGCTTGCGGACGAACCCGACGTCACGCTGTGGCGGACGGACGCGAGCTATCGTGAGGCCCGCTTCGGGATGGACTGGATCACCGCTCTGCAGAACCGCTACGCCGACGGCCATTGGTGCGTTACGGCAGATGCCGACGAGGTGCTGATCTATCCCCATTGGGAGGAGCGCCCCCTCGCCACTTTGGCCGCAGAGCTCGACGCCCGCGGCCAACCTGCGCTTGGCGCGCTGATGGTCGAGCTGTTCCCAAAGGGGCCGCTGACGCAGACGGCCTATCATCCCGGCACAGACCCTGTCGCGGCCCTGCCATTCTTCGATGCGACCGGCTACCGCGCGCAACGCCAGCGCCCGGCGCGCAACCTGTGGGTCCAGGGCGGTCCGCGCGATCGGCTGTTCTTTGCCGATACGCCACGTCGTGCGCCTACGCTCAACAAGCTGCCGTTCCTACGATGGCGGCGGGGGCAGGCGTGGCTCAACGCCACCCATGCCGCGCTCCCGCCCCGCCTCAACCTCGCGTGGAACGGTCCCGGCGACTCGCGCCTCTCCGGCGCGTTGCTACACACAAAGTTTCTGCCCTCGATCGTCGCAAAGTCTGCGCTGTCAACTCACCGCGCCGAGCACTTCGGCACGCCCGCGCTCTTTGCCAGTTACCACGACGCGTTGGCAGGCGACCCCGATCTTTGGCATGCGGGCGCCACACGCTTCGTCGGTTGGCGGCAGCTCGAAGATCTCGGCTTGCTGTCCTCCGGCGGATGGTGATGCATGGCCGCGGACGGATCGCTTGCCCGACAGACCCACGAGGTGCTCTTGTTGACGCAACACGGTCGAGACGTCACAACCGGGAGTTAACCATTTTTCGGTAACCGCATAGGCAACGCAACCCGCAGGCAGGACGCTTGAACACGTGGGCTTGGTCAAGTCATATCGCCTACGATGGCGGCGGCGGCGGCTTCTATGGCGGGCGTTTGCGCGCCGTCATCAGCTCAGGCCAGTGGCCGACCGCACGGGCGCCATCGCGCCAGGTACAATTCTGTGCTTCGTCACGTTGCGCAATGAACGGGCGCGCCTGCCCTACTTCCTGGATTACTACAGAACCCTCGGCGTCGGGCACTTTCTGATGGTCGACAATGCCTCCACCGATGGCGGCGCAGCATTTCTGGCTGAGGAGCCCGATGTCTCCGTCTGGCACACCGACGCGAGCTACCGCGCGGCGCGCTATGGAATGGATTGGATCACCTGGCTGCAGCGCAGATATGCCCATGGACACTGGTGCCTGACTGTCGACGCCGACGAGTTCTTCGTTTTCCCGTTCTGCGACACGCGTCCCCTGCCCGCGCTGACGGATTGGCTCGACGCGTCCGCACTGCGCTCGTTCTCGGCCATGTTGATCGACATGTATCCCAAGGGGGACCTCCGCCGGCAGAACGTGGCGGAGGGGCAGAGCCCGTTCGACGTCCTGCGGTGGTTCGACAGCGCCAACTATGTTCTGTCGCGCAACCCCGAGTATCGCAACCTGTGGATCCAGGGCGGGCCCCGCGCGCGGGCCTTCTTTGCGGATCGTCCGGCCGAGGCGCCCGCACTGAACAAGATCCCCCTTGTCAAATGGCACCGCCGCTATGCCTATGTGCATTCCACACACATGCTCTTGCCGCGCGGGCTGAATCTGACCTACGACAGGGGCGGCGGCGAGATGGCGTCCGGCGCGCTGCTCCACGCAAAGTTCCTTTCCTCCCTCCAAGCCAAGGCACAAGAAGAGGCGGATCGCGGCGAGCACTATGCGGCGGGCCGTGAATATGCCGCCTATCGGGCGTCGCTCGATGGTGGTTTGGACCTGTGGAACGATTGGTCCGAGCGCTACATCAATTGGCGGCAGCTCGAAGTTCTAGGCCTGATTTCAAAGGGTGATTGGGCATGAGCGTCGGCATCGTGATGCTGGTCCACACGGCGCTGGATCGGGCCGCGCAGATTGCCCGGCACTTCGCGACAGCAGGTTGCCCCGTGGTGATCCATACAGACCGCAAAGTGCCCGCTGCGGCTTACGAAGCCTTTGCCCGCGCCATGGCCCAGGTGCCCGGCGTGGAGATGGCCCGCCGTCGCCACCGGTGCGACTGGGGGACCTGGGGTATCGTCGGCGCCACCCAGGACGCTGCCGCACAGCTCCTCGCCGCTCACAGCCATGTGCGCCACGTCTACCTGGCTTCAGGATCATGCCTGCCGCTGCGCCCGATGCGCGAGCTGATCGACTACCTCGGCGATCAGCCCGAGCTCGACTTTATCGAAAGCGTCACCATCGAAGACGTCGTTTGGACAAAGGGCGGATTCGACCACGACAGGTTTCGCCTGCTCTTTCCCTTCTCGTTCCGCAAGCACCGGCGCCTCTTTGACGCGACGACGGCGTTGCAGCGGCGCCTGCGTCTTCAGCGACGCCTGCCGCCCGGCCTCGTCCCGCATCTGGGCTCGCAATGGTGGTGCCTCAGCCGGCCGACGCTTGAGGCGATCCTCAACGATCCGGACCGCCCCGCGCTCGACCGTTTCTTCCGGCGCGTCTGGATCCCGGATGAGAGCTATTTCCAAACCCTCGTCCGGCGACATGGCCGCTCTGTCGAAAGCCGCTCCCTGACGCTTGCAAAGTTCGATCACCAGGGGAAGCCCCACACGTTCTACGACGATCATCTGCAATTGCTGCGCCGATCGGATTGCTTTGTGGCACGCAAGATCTGGCCCCGCGCGGACAAGCTCTATGCGCATTTCCTGTCGGACAAACGCGCCGGTGCCAAGCGCGCTGAACCGAACCCCGGTAAGATCGACCGCACATTTTCCAAGGCCACGGCGCGGCGCCTGCAAGGGCGTGCGGGCCTGACGATGCAATCGCGATTTCCCGCCGCACGGATCGACGTGGCGCGCACGGCGGCGCCCTATTCCGTCTTCGCGGGCTTTGCCCATGTCTTCGACGATTTCGAACGCTGGCTGACCAAAACCACGGGATTGCGCGTGCACGGGCACCTCTTCGCGCCGGGCGCAGTCGAGTTCGCGGGGCGCGCGCAGATCTACAACGGAGGCCTCTCCAGCGCGTCGGATCTGCGGGACTATGACGCCAAGCGCTTTCTCGCAAACCTGATCTGGGCCACGCGCGGCGAGCGCCAATGCTTCATGTTCGGACCCGCCGACACGCAATCCGCGATGCCCTTCATCGCCGGAGATCCGAATGCGCAAGTCTCTGTCATCGCGGGGGCTTGGGCCCTCAGCCTGCATCAACAGGAGCGCGAAGGAACCTTGACAGGCCATGCCCTGCGCAAGGACGCCGCGCGTCTGCAGCGTATCGAACTCAAGCATCTGGAGCTGATGCGCGCATCTTGGGTAAAGGCGCGCGTTCGCATATGGACCCTGGCAGAATTTCTTGACGCGCCGATGGATCACCTCGCGCCGATCCTCGATGAGTTGACACCCCGCGCGCCCCGTCGTCCGACGGAAGCGCCAACTCTGCGCGATACACGTGGCTTCGCGCAATTTCTGCAGCGCCTGAAGAACGACGGGATGTTCCTGCACATGCCGGGCGACTTTTCGGCCTCCGCGCAGGAAACAGCGCCGTCCGGTCCGCCCTCCCGGCCCTATCTGGTGCGCTAGGGGCTCGGGATGGCACGGTTCACCGGTTTTGTCCTCTTCGCCGAAATGCGCACAGGATCGAATGCGCTGGAAGAATCCATCAATCTGTACGACGGGCTGACCTGCCATGGGGAGTTGTTCAACCCCGCATTCATGGGGCACCAAGGCCAAAAGAGCCTCTTCGGGCTGGACATGGCTGCGCGCGAGCGAGACCCCTTTGCGCTTTTGGACGCTATGTTTGGCAGCGGCGGCCTTTCCGGCTTCCGCTTCTTTCACGACCATGACGCGCGCATACTGGAGCGGATTCTGCCCGAACCGAAGATCGCTAAGATCCTCCTGAGCCGCGACCCGCTGGAGGCATTCGTGTCACGCAAGATTGCGGAGACGACGGGGCAATGGAAACTCACCGATGCCAGGGACCGAAAACGCGCCCGGATCCACTTCGATCCGGCCGAGTATGAGGAAGTCGTGGCGCATCAGGACACCTTTCGCGCTGCGGTGCGGCGGGCGCTGCAGGTGTCGGGCCAAGTCGCTTTCGAAATCGACCATGCCGAGATCAATGACGTGGAGGTCCTCAACGGCCTCGCGCGTTTTCTCGGCTCAGACACGAGACTGGATCGCCTCAGGATCAAGCTCAAACGCCAGAATCCTGAGCCCTTGTCCGAAAAGGTCCTGAACCCGGACGCGTTGCAAAGTGTCGGCAAACATCGCCAGGGCACTGCTGCACCCGACGAGCCCGCGCGTGGGGCCAATGTGCGCACCTGGGTTGCGGGCACGTCGGCGCCGCTCCTCTTCATGCCACTGAAAGGCGGACCCACGGACCGCATCGAGGCGTGGCTGAGCGCGCTGCAAGGGATGCCAGCGGGCGAAGGTCTGCACCGGGATATGTCGCAAGCCGCCGTTCGAAAATGGAAGAACCAGAACAAGGACGGCCGGAGCTTTACCGTGGTGTCCCACCCGGTGACGCGCGCCCATAACGTCTTCTGCCGGTACCTGCTGGGCACGGCGCCGGGGGCGTTCCTGTCGATCCGTGACACGCTGCGCACGCGCTATGGCGTGCCATTGCCCGAGGAGGAGCCCGGCGCAGCGTGGACAGCGAGCGCTCATCACGCCGCGTTCCTTGGGTTTCTGGAGTTCGCGAAGGCCAACAACGCCGGGCAAACCAGCGTGCGGACGGACCCTGCCTGGTCGAGCCAGGCCGCCCTCCTTGCCGGTGTGTCGCAAATACTGCCGCCGGATCGCATCGTGCGCGACCACCAGTCGGAAGCAGACCTGCCAGCCTGGGCCGCAGCGCTGGGCCTGCCGAAAGAGGACATGCCAGCGCATGTTCCTTTCGGTCCCGTCGCCCTCGCCGAGATCTATGACGATGCCATCGAAGACGCGGTGCGCAAGCTGCACAACCGTGACTTTGTCGCATTCGGCTATCGAAAGTGGTCGCCCCGGCCGCCCTAGCCGCTAGGCAGCCGCCGAGTTCGGCCCCGCTGTCAAGACCGTGTGCAACGTGTCCGCGGAATGGTTTGCGCGCAGCTTTGCGCAAATGCTTGCATCCCGCATCGTGCGCGACACCGCTGCCAAGGCCTTCAGGTGCTGGACGCCCGCGGTGTCAGGCGCAATCAGCGCGAACACCAAGTCAACCGGCAACCGGTCTACCGCGTCGAAGTCGACCGGCCGCTCCAGCTTGACGAAGAGCCCGTGCACCGTGGTGATGTCCGGCAGCCGTGCATGCGGCAGCGCGACCCCGTGGCCAACCCCAGTCGGCCCGAGCGCCTCACGCTCCAGCAGCGCCTCCACGGCCCGGCCCATTTTGCATCCATACGCGTCATGCGCCACGTCGCCGAGCTTTTGAAACAGCCGTTTCTTGCTGGTGGCTTCGGACACGATCTTCACCGCCTCAGGCTTGAGGATCTCGGATAGTTCCATCGTATGCTCTGTCCTCACGCGCCGCTCTGCGCGGCGTCCCTTACGTCGACGAAGGGTCGATCCAGCCAATGTTACCGTCGTCTCGCCGGTAAACGACGTTCACCCCGTCCCGGCCCTCGTTGCGAAACACCAAAATCGGCGCTCCTGCAAGCTCCATCTGCATCACGGCCTCCCCAACGGAAAGCGCGGGCACTTGCGTTTCCATCTCGGCGATAATCATGGGCTGCAGAGTTTCGGGCTCGTTCTCGGTTTCGTGATCACCAGCGGCTGCCAGGATATAGGAAGGCGCGGCAGAGGTTTCAACCGGCTCCTTGCGGTCGCGGTGATGGTCCTTCAGCCGGCGCTTGTAGCGACGCAACTGCTTTTCCATCTTCTCGGAACATTTGTCGAACGCCGCATAGATCTCGGTCGCATGTGCTTTCGCCTGCGCCGTCAGGCCTGTCGACAGATGCACGACAGCCTCGCAAGTGTATTCATGCGCCGACCGGCCGAAGATCACGGTCGCATCGGTCGGCCGCTCGGCATACTTCGCGACCGCGTCGCTCAGCTCCGTCTTGACGTGAGTCTGCAACGCGTCGCCGATGTCGATCTGGTGGCCGCTGATCTGATACCGCATAAATTCCTCCTTAGGTTGTGCCCGCCTTCGATCCCCCTTGGCTAGGGCGCCAGAAGACGCCGCCGCTCGGGAGACGATGGAATCCGCAAACACTTCCGATATTTGGCGACAGTTCGTCTGGCGATGTCAACGCCGTCTTGCCTCAGACGGGCGGCGATCGCCTCATCGTTGAGGACTGTGTCGCGGGTCTCCTCTGCCAGAAGATCCCGGAGGCGCGCCATGATTTCCGGTTGTGAGACAACCGCGCTCGCACTGGCGATCCCGGACGGGAAGAACCAGCACATGGATTTGACCTGACCGTCAAAGAGGACCCCGCGACCCTTCACCGCGCGGCCCACGGTGGCCGGATGCAGGCCGAGGGTATGGGCGATCTGCGCACGCGCCAAAGGCTCCGGCACCCGCGACTGGCCCAGAAAGAACCGCGACTGCGCTTCGGCCATCGCAGCCCCGACCCGCAGCAAGGTCTTGGACCGAAAGTGCAGCGAGGCGACGAGGCGGCGCGCGGCATTCTGGCTGGCGGGCGCGAGCTGTCCCTGGAGTGGAGCACCGCTGCTCTTGAGTTGAAAGGAGAGGGCTTCGTCAAACCGGATGGTGGTGCTCGGATCATCAAGCAGGCGCACGCGCAGCCCGCCCCCCTGCACACGCTCGACGGTCAGTTCCGGGACGAGCGGACGCGCCTCGGGCGGTGCGAAGGCGGACGCCGGATCCGGCGTGCACGCGCGGATCTGTCGCGCAAGCGTCTCGACATACTCGATCGTGACGTCGAGGTGTTGTGCCACGTCGCGCCAACGCATTTCCGCGAAGGCGCGCAGCTCCTGCATGGCAGCATGGGCCACGTCGGGCTCGTAGCCGGCGTCGATGAGCTGGAGCGCAATGGCTTCACGCACATCACGCGCGCCGATCCCACAGGGCTCGCAGGCTTGCAGAGCGGCCCTTGCTGCGACGATGTCCTTCTCCGGCACACCGAGCTCGGACGCGATCGCGTCGTCCGCATCCGGCAAGAAGCCGCGCTCATCAAGGTCGGACGCCAAGAAGAGAGCAAGCGCCCTGACCTTTGGCGCCAGCGTCATACAACTGATCTGGGTTTGCAGCTGATCGGCAAGGGTAGGCTCGGCGGCCACGATCTGGTCAGCAGCGAGAGCACCCAACGACCCCATGGACGACCGCCGCTCCACCAGAAGAAACGGGTTCTTTTCCGCCTGACGCTGCAGCTCCTCGTGCAGGTCGAGCGCGGGCAATCCCAGCAGGGCCATGCCCTGTTGCAAACCAGCGCTCAGATTTTGCCGCAGATCCAACCGCGCCGCAGGAGTGGCTTGCATCGACGGTCCTGCGGCCATGGTTCCTCCGTTCAGCTAATGCGAAAATTCTGCCCCAGGTAAACGCGGCGCACGTTCTCGTCGCGCACCACTTCGTCGGCGGTCCCGCTCATAAGAACCGCGCCATCATGTAAGATATAAGCCCGGTCGACGATCTCGAGGGTCTCGCGCACATTGTGGTCGGTGATCAGGACGCCGATGCCGCGTCCCGTCAGGTCTCGCACAAGTTTGCGGATGTCCCCGACAGAGATCGGATCCACGCCGGCGAAAGGTTCATCAAGCAGCAGGTACTTCGGCTCGGCCGCGAGGCATCGCGCAATCTCCACGCGTCGGCGCTCGCCGCCCGAAAGCGCCAACGCCGAAGCGCGGCGCAGATGCTCGATGCCAAATTCCGTCAGCAGGCTTTCAAGTCGCTCGCGGCGGCGATGCCGGTCTTTCTCCGCGATCTCAAGGATCGCCATAATATTGTCCTCGACGGACAACCCCCGGAAGATCGACACTTCCTGCGGCAGATACCCAATTCCGAACCGCGCGCGGCGATACATCGGAAGCCGCGTGACATCGCGTCCGTCGATCTGGACGAGGCCGGCGTCGGGCGTAATGAGGCCCGCCACACAGTAAAAACAGGTGGTCTTGCCGGAACCGTTCGGGCCAAGCAGCGCCACCACCTCGCCGCGCCCAAGCTCCATGGAGACATCGCGGATGACAGGCCGCTTGCGAAACCCCTTGCGGAGCTGCCGCACCGTCAGGCCCTGACGGCCCTCCGAAACGGACAGCCGCGGCGGCGAGGATCGGCCCGCTGTCATCCGCCGTCACCCGCACCGCCCTCGGGGGTGAAGATCACGGTGACCCGCCCCTCCATCCGCCCCGTGCCGTCATCCACGTGCACTGTCAGCTTCTCGCCAGTCATCGCAGAGTCCGGGCGCGTCAGCAGCACGTCCCCGGTCATGACGATGAGGCCAGTGGCCACCGTATAGAGCGCCGTTTCGCCCTCGGCCGCATCCTCGCCGTTTACGAGAACGACATTTCCCTCCGCCGTGACTTCCTGCACATCGGTCTGACCATCCGGCCCCGGGCCGTAGACGACGTTGACCGTCGCCCCCGTCAGCCGCAGCGCGCCTTGGGTAACGACGACGTTGCCCGTAAAGGTCGCCAGTCCGGCATCGCGGTTCACGTCCAACGCGTCCGCCGTGATCTCGACCGGCTGGTCGGACGTCGCTTGCCCGTCGCCAAAGGTCAAGTCCGTGCCCTGGGCGCCCGCAGCTCCAACGAGGAGCGGGATCAGCAGGACGGCAGCGTACAACGGACGAAGACTCACGGCACGGGATCACTTTGCTCAGACGCGGGTTGTGGCACGTATACCAGTCGGACACCCTCGTTGAAAAGGACACGCGCCGCAGGCCTGCCATTCTCGCCCTCGACCATGGCCATCGTGCCCGCCTTGAGAGTAAAATCAGGCCCCGAGATCGCGATGGCGCCGGGGCTTTCGGCCCAGGAGGCATCGAAGGCCGTGCGCAACTGCTCTGTCTGCAGGACAAACCCGTCTGTCGTCGTGATCTGCACGGCGCCCTCAAAGGTCGCTTCGCGGTCCGGGCGCATCAGCCGCCCTGTCTGCGCGGTCAGTGTGATGCCGCGCTCAGAGACAACGTCGAGCTCCGCCGCAAGGCCTTCGAGATCGACCACGGCGTAATCGGCAGCGCGGGGCGTGGCGGACTGGGCGGTGACGGTCAGCGGGCCGTCCGCTGTCATGGTCGTGAAGGTCGAGGCGTGCATACGCCCATCGGCCGCCAACTGGCCGGAGAACCGGCCGGTCAGCCCGCTTTCGGGCACGCGCGCGAGGAGGAACAGCGTCGAAAGCAACACCAGCGCCGCCAGGGGCAACAAGACCTTGAGCGTCGCGACAAACCGCGAATACCTGTTCTCGGACCGATCCATGCCGCGACTATATCACGCCGGCGCGCAGACAATCGTGAATATGGATCAACCCCTCGGGACGACCCGTCGCCGCGTCACCGTCCGCGCTTTCGAGGACAAAAAGTGTGGTGATCTGCCGCTCTGTCATCAGCGCCAGCGCTTCTTCGGCCAGAGCGGCGGGCGCTATGCTGCGCGGCGCGTGCGTCATCACATCGCCCGCGCGTTTCTCAAGGAGCCCATCCATGTGGCGCCGCAGGTCCCCGTCGGTGATGATGCCCACAAGCCGTCCCCCCGCGTCGGTCACTCCGGCGACGCCAAAGCCCTTGGCCGACATCTCGACAAGGGCGTCGCCCATCACCGCGTTCTCCCCGACCAAGGGCAACGCCTTTCCCGTATGCATCAGATCGGCAACGCGCGCGAGCTGTGCGCCCAGCTTGCCGCCGGGATGAAATTCGCGAAACTTGTCGGGCGTGAACCGGCGATGCTCCATCAACGCGATCGCCAGGGCGTCCCCAAGCACCAGCATCATCGTCGTCGACGTGGTTGGCACGATCCCGGTGAGGCACGCCTCGCGCGCCGCAGGCAGCAGCAAGGCAACGTCTGCCCGGCTCAGCAGCGTCGACCCGGCCCGTCCTGCCATGCCGATAAGCGGAATGGAAAAGCGGCGGGTGTAGGCGATCATGTCCGCAAGCTCGGGGGTCTCACCGGAGTT
>JBCCYI010000169.1:0-10757 GCA_039189975.1 Pseudomonadota bacterium | reverse complement strand
GTGCGTGCCGATGAGGTCGGAATCGTTGACGTAGCCGTCATAGATGTTCTCGCCGGTCTGCATCTGCGTTTGCAGGCGCTCGACGACGTCCCCTTCGCCGATCAGGTCATGGGTGACCTGAATCCCTGTGATCGCGGAGAACGCGGGCGCCAGCACCTGGGCCTCGTACTCGTGCGTGGTGATCGTCTCGGAGACGACGGAGATCTCCATTCCGGCGAAGGGCGCGGCCGCGTCGACGAAGAACTGCATCTCCGCTTCCTGCTCCTCGCGGGAGAGGACGGAGAGGCCGGCGATCTCGTTGTCGAGAAACTCCATCGCCGCTTGCATGTCCGCCCAGGCGGGCGCGCTGGTGAGGCTCAGGGCAAGCGCCATGGCCGTGGTGGACCGTATCGACAGATTCATTGTTATCCTCCCGTTGTCGAGTTTGGTGTTCGGTGTGCCGCCGCGCCCACGGGCACGGAAGCGGGTTGAGCTGCTTGGGTCAGACGTAGCGGAAGACCGCGACGGCATAGACGAGGCAGACGAGGAGCGCGGCCCACTGGCTGATATCGGTCAGCCCGAGCCACGCGAGGTTGATGAACGCCGATCCCAGAAGCGTGATAAAGAGCCGGTCCCCCCGAGTCGTCTCGATCCTCAGGACGCCGACGCGCGGCGTCTCCGGGAACCGGATCGCGAGCACCGTAAAGGTGATCAGCAGCGCCGCGATGACCGCAAAGAACGCCGCCGTCGGCCATGTCCATGCCATCCATGCCATTAGATCGCTCCCAGAGTCTTGTTGTAGGCGAGCTCTGCGTCGGCTTCATTCGAGAAGACCATCGAGAGCTCGCCTCCATCCCGAAAGAACATCCGAAGGGTCCAGTTTTTGCCGGTGGGCCGCCAATCCACCGATCGCACTTGGGATGTGTCGATGGTCAAGCCGCGGTAGGTGTCGGACCCTTCGTCATCCGTAAACTCCAGAAGCGCCATCACACCCTCCCTAGGGCGAAGCCCTTGGCGATGTAGTTGCGGACGAAGTAGATCACGAGGGCTCCGGGGATGAGGGTCAGCACGCCAGCCGCGGCGAGGACGCCCCAGTCGATGCCGGCGGCCCCCTGGGTGCGGCTCATGGTGGCGGCGATGGGCTTGGCGCCGTCGGCTGTCAGGGTGCGGGAGAGCAAGAGCTCCACCCATGAGAACATGAAGCAGAAGAACGCCGCCACGCCGATGCCCGAGGCGATGAGCGGCATGAAGATCTTCACGAAGAACCGCGGGAAGGAATAGCCGTCGATATAGGCCGTCTCGTCGATCTCCTTGGGCACGCCGCGCATGAAGCCTTCGAGGATCCAGACCGCGAGCGGCACGTTGAAGAGACAATGCGCGAGCGCCACCGCGATATGCGTGTCAAAGAGCCCGACAGAGGAATAGAGCTGGAAGAACGGCAGGGCGAAGACCGCCGGAGGCGCCATGCGGTTCGTCAGCAGCCAGAAGAAGAGGTGCTTGTCGCCGAGAAACGTGTAGCGGCTGAAGGCATAGGCCGCCGGCAGCGCGACGGTGATCGAGATCACCGTGTTCATCACCACGTAGATCAGCGAGTTGATGTAGCCGGTGTACCATGCCGGGTCCGTCAGGATCGTGATGTAGTTCGCAAACGTCAGGTCCTGGGGCCAGAGGCTGAAACTGCTCTGGATCTCGCTGTTCGTCTTCAGACTCATGTTCACAAGCCAGTAGATCGGCAGCATCAGAAAGATGAGGTAGAGCGCCATCACCACGGCGCGGCCATTCACCTTCGGCAAGCCGAAGCCCTGCCGCGTCTTCGGTTCCGAGCGCGCGTCAGACCCAGTGAGCGTTGCATCCGCCATCACTTGCCCTCCGCTTTGTCGAGGTTGGTCATCACGGTGTAAAATACCCAGCTGACGAGAAGGATCGTCAGGAAGTACATGATCGAGAAGGCGGCGGCGGGGCCGAGGTCAAACTGACCCAGCGCCATCTTCACCAGATCGATCGACAGGAACGTGGTGGTGGAGCCGGGGCCGCCGCCGGTGACCACAAAGGGTTCGGTGTAGATCATGAAACTGTCCATAAAGCGCAGGAGGATCGCGATCATCAGCACGCCCATCATCTTGGGCAGCTCGATGTAGCGAAAGACGCTCCACCGGCTCGCCTGATCGATCTTCGCGGCTTGATAATAGGCCTGCGGGATGGACTGGAGCCCGGCATAGGCCAGAAGCGCTACGAGCGATGTCCAGTGCCACACATCCATGACGATCACGGTGATCCAGGCGGCGAGCGGGTCCTGCGTGTAATTGTAATCCACCCCGATGGCCGAGAGCGTGTAGCCCAGGAGCCCGATGTCGACCCGCCCAAAGATCTGCCAGATCGTGCCCACGACGTTCCACGGGATCAGCAGCGGCAGCGACATCACCACCAGGCAGAACGAGGCCCAGAACCCCTTCTTTGGCATGTTGAGCGCGATGATGACGCCGAGCGGGATCTGGATAGCGAGGATGATCGCCGAGAAGATGATCTGGCGCTGCAGCGCCTCCCACATCCGCTCGGACGCCAGGATCTCCTCGAACCATTCGAGGCCGACCCAGAAGAACGCGTTGTTCCCGAAAGTGTCCTGCACCGAGTAATTCACCACCGTCATCAAGGGGATGACGGCGGAGAAGGCGACCAGCACAAGGACCGGCAGCACCAGGAACCAGGCTTTCTGGTTGACGGTCTTTTCCATCAGGCGGCCTCCCCTTCGACGCGCCAGTCGTCGGCGTAGACGTTCACATGGGCAGGGTCGAACACGACATAGGTCATGTCGGGTGTGATCGCCTCGCCCTCATTGGCGATGATGTTGATCTCGGAGCCCTCGTAATCGGCGCGGATGATTTTGTGCCGGCCCACATCCTCGACCCGCTTGACGGTCACGGGCAGGCCCGGCTCGTCCGAGAGGCGGGTGAACTCGGGCCGGATGCCGATCGACACCGCGCCCCCCTGCACGCCATAGTCCCGTTCGAGCACCAGCTCGCGCCCGCTGACCCTCGCCGTGCGGCCCGCGATCGCGGCCGGCAGCACGTTCATGCCGGGCGAACCGATGAAGTAGCCGACAAAGGTGTGGGCCGGGCGCTCAAAGAGCTCCTCGGGCGTGCCGATCTGCACGACGCGGCCATCGTACATCACCACGACCTTGTCGGCGAAGGTCAGCGCTTCGGTCTGGTCGTGCGTGACGTAGATCATGGTGTGGCCGAACTCGCGGTGGAGCGACTTCAGCTGCGTGCGCAGTTCCCACTTCATATGCGGGTCGATCACGGTGAGCGGCTCGTCAAAGAGCAGCGCGTTGACGTCTTCGCGCACCATCCCGCGGCCCAGGCTGATCTTCTGCTTGGCGTCGGCGGTGAGGCCGCGGGCCTTGCGGTTGAGCTCGGCCTCCATGCCGATCATCTTGGCAATCGCCTGCACGCGGCTGGCGATATACGCCGGCTCCGCGCCCCGATTGCGCAGGGGAAACGCGAGGTTATCGCGCACCGTCATCGTGTCGTAGACCACTGGAAACTGGAACACCTGGGCGATGTTGCGTTCGGTCGTGGGAGCATGCGTCATGTCCTGACCGTCGAAGAGGATGCGCCCGCGGCTCGGCTCCAGAAGTCCGGAGATGATGTTGAGCAAGGTCGACTTGCCACAGCCCGACGCGCCCAAAAGGGCAAAGGCCGCGCCGTCTTCCCATTCGTGGTTCAGCTCCTTGAGCGCCCATTCCTCGGGGCTCTTCGGGTTGGGGCTGTAAGAATGCGCCAGGTTGTCGAGGGTGATCGTCGCCATCGTGGTCTTCCCTCAAGCGGCCTGGGCATAGGAGGCGGGCGCCAGAAGGCCGCCGTCCTCGCCGAAGATGTAGACATGGCTGGGGTCGAGGAAGACCTCGAGGTTCTGGCCCAGCGGCAGGTCGTGGATCCCGTGGACGAGGCCGACCCAGCGGTCGCCATGGTGGTCGAGGTGGATGAACGTCTCCGATCCGGTCAGCTCCGTAACCACCAGTTGCGCGGTAAAGGCCATCGCCTCGCCCGTGTGCCGCCCGATCTCCAGGTGGTTGGGGCGGAACCCGGCGGTGAAGGCGCCATCGGGCAGCTCGGCGAGCTTGCCGGAGGCCTCGGTCCGCTGCCCGTCCCCAAAGGAGAGCACGTTGCCGGCTTTGGTGATCTTGAGAAAGTTCATCGGCGGGTCGGAGAAGACCCGCGCGGTCGTTGCGTCAACCGGCTGACGGTAGACGTCCGGCGTCGCGCCGAACTGGGTCACGCGGCCCTCCCAGAGCGTGGCGGTGTTGCCGCCCAGCAGCAGGGCCTCCTCAGGCTCCGTCGTGGCGTAGACAAAGATCGATCCGGATTCCTCGAAGATCTTGGGGATCTCGACGCGTAACTCTTCGCGCAGCTTGTAGTCGAGGTTGGCGAGCGGCTCGTCGAGCAACACCAACCCCGCGCCCTTCACCAGCGCCCGCGCCAGGGCACACCGCTGTTGCTGACCGCCCGACAGCTCCAGCGGCTTGCGCGAGAGCATGGGTGTCAGCTTCATCAGCTCGGCGGTCGTCTTCACCGCAGCGTCGATCTCGGACGTGGACTTGCCCAAAAGCCGCATCGGCGAGGCGATGTTGTCGTACACGGTCATCGTCGGGTAGTTGATGAACTGCTGGTAGACCATGGCGACGCCGCGATCCTGAACGCGCATGCCGGTCACGTCCGCCCCTTGCCACAGGATCTTGCCGGTCGCGGGCACGTCGAGCCCCGCCATCAGCCGCATCAGCGACGTCTTGCCCGAGAGCGTTGGCCCCAGCAGGACGTTCATCGTCCCTTTCTGGAGCGTCAGGTCCGTGGGGTAGATGTGCGTCTGGCCGTTCACGACCTTCGAAGCACCCTGCAATTCCAATGACATCCCGCCGTCTCCCGCGCTACTCGGCTGCTTGCGCCAGGCGTGCGCGTGCGGCTTGCATCCACGCATCAAGCTTGCTGATCTCGTTCGTGCTCATGCGCAGGCCCAGTTTGGAGCGGCGCCAGACAACATCCTCGGCGGTCCGAGCGTATTCGTGCGTCATCAGCCACGTGACCTCGGCCTCCGTCAGCGTCGCCCCGAAGTCGGTTCCGAGATCCGCGGAGGTTTTCGCCTCGCCCACCACGTCGCGCGCCTCAGTTCCGTAGGCGCGGACCAGCCGCCGTGCCCAAGCGGTGCTCAGGAACGGGACCTGCGCGCGCAGCGCGGTGATCAAGGGCTCGACCCCGTCGACCGGGAAGTCACCTCCCGGCAGCGGCGCGCCCGCCGACCACGCACCGGCCGCGGTCGGGAAGGTAGGGGCGAGCTTGTCCAGGGCCTGCTCGGCGAGTTTGCGATAGGTCGTGATCTTCCCGCCAAACACGTTGAGGATCGGTGCGCCGCCACTTGTATCGAGGTTGAGCACGTAGTCCCGCGTCGCCGCGGTCGCAGACTTCGCGCCGTCGTCATAGAGCGGGCGCACCCCGGAATAGGCCCAGACGACATCGTCTTCCGTCACGGGATCTTCGAAGTAATTCGATGCGAAATCAAGTAGGTAGCGTGTCTCTTCGCCTGTGATCTGTGGCGCGGCGTTGACGTCGTGATGCTCTTGGTCGGTGGTGCCTAAGAGCGTGTAGTCCGTCTCGTAGGGAATGGCGAAGATGATCCGGCCATCGGTGCCTTGGAAAAAGTACGCCTTGTCGTGGTCAAAAAGCTTGCGCGTCACGAGATGAGACCCGCGTACGAGGCGCACATCCTCGGGCGTGTTCATGCGCAATGTGCCATGCAACACGTCACCGACCCACGGCCCGGCCGCGTTCACGATTGCCTTGGCACGTCGGGTGAAGGTCTCGCCGGTCTCGCTGTCCTCGAGCCTGACCGTCCAGACTGAATCGCTGCGTTCGGCTCCGACGACCTTGGCGCGCGTCAGGATCTCTGCCCCACGGGCCTCTGCGTCGCGCGCGTTGAGCACAACGAGACGGCTATCCTCGATCCAGCAATCCGAGTATTCAAATGCCCGCTGAAACCGCGCAGCCAGAGGCGCTCCTTCGGGGGCACGGCGCAGATCGAGTGTCTTGGTGGCGGGTAAAAGCTTCCGCCCCCCCAGCGTGTCGTAAAGAAAGAGGCCCAGTCGGATCAACCACGCGGGCCGCCGGCCTTTCATCCAGGGCATCACCGTCGACAGGAGCTTGCCCGTCGGCGTATCGCCCTCGAACCGCATGTCCGGGTGGTAGGGCAGCACAAACCGCATCGGCCAGGAGATGTGCGGCATCGCCCGCAGCAGCACCTCGCGTTCCGCGAGCGCGTGTCGCACGAGGTTGAACTCGAAGTACTCCAGGTAGCGCAGACCGCCATGAAAGAGCTTGGTGGAGGCAGAGGAGGTCGCAGACGCCAGGTCATTCATCTCGGCCAGAGAAACGCTCAGTCCGCGTCCCTGCGCGTCCCGCGCGATGCCGACGCCATTGATGCCGCCGCCGATGACAAAGAGATCCTGCACCGTGTCCGGTGTGTGGGTCGCGCGTGCCACCAAACTTCCCCTCCCTGCGCTTCGATTGCTTCGAAGCGTTGGCCGCAACGGAACATTTTGGAACGCGAGTCGTCAAGCGCCTTTTTCGATTGTGTTCGTTTTTGCTCTTTATCTCTCTTGGGCTGCTCTATGGCTTTGATGGGTTCGGCGCAGAGCGCTTTGGATTTGCTGAGTTTCGCGAAAAAGTAGGTAAAACGGACGCCTGGGGCACTGCGTATGGGGAGCCGGAGAAGAAAAGACTCCCGTGTGCGGCGCGGTCATGGCAGCTTTCCAGGTTAAAGCGAACAGAATCGATCACTGCTGAGGAAAGTGATGTCCAACAATTTCCGACAACCGGAGATCATCGAGATCCTCCGCCGCGAAGGCAAGGCGACGGTCGAGATGCTGGCCAACCACTTTGGCGTGACGGTGCAGACGATCCGGAGGGACCTGACCGACCTCGCCCAGTCGGGTAAGGTTGATCGTGTTCACGGCGGTGCGATCATTCCGTCCGGCGTGGCCAACATCAACTATTACGAGCGCCAGGACCTGAACGCTCATTCCAAGGCTGCCATCGCCGCCGCGTGCGCCGCACAGATCCCGTCTGGTGCGTCCGTGTTTCTCAACATCGGCACCAGTACCGAGGCCGTCGCCCATGCACTGGCTGAGCACGAGGATCTGATGGTTTTCACCAATAACCTCAACATCGCCAAGATTCTCGCCGGCAATCCGCAGTTCGAAGTGGTCGTGACGGGGGGGACGCTGCGCAAATCTGATGGTGGGCTTGTGGGCGCGATGTCCATGGCGGCGATCGAGCAATTCCGGTTCGATATTGCTGTTGTCGGCTGTTCCGCCATCGACGCCGATGGCGACCTTTTGGATTATGACATCCAGGAGGTGGGTGTCAGCAAAGCCGTCCTGAAGCGGGCGCGACGATCGTTTCTGGTGGCGGATTCCTCAAAGTTTCAGCGCACCGCACCTGTTCGAATTGCTTCGCTTTTCGATTTGGACATGTTCTTTACCGATGCGCCGCTTTCCGGCTCGCCCCTCGCCCAGGCCGCGGCCCAGAGCGGGACAGACATCGTCTGCGCGGGCTGACAGCGCATCCAGGGTCGGGCGGACGATTGGCCCCCTCCCGGGCCTCCGAGCGCTGTGATAACGCTCGATCTGCCCTTTTCTCCAACACGGGACACACCCATGACCACTCGGACAACCAACGGGCGCGGAAAGCGCTACGATTCCGTGCTCGACACCATTGGCGACACGCCCTCTATCCGGATCAACCGCATCGCGCCGGACAACGTCACAGTCTACGTGAAGTTCGAGGCGTTCAATCCCGCAGGGTCCGTCAAGGACCGGCTGGCGCTCAACATCATCGAAACGGCCGAGCGGAACGGGACGCTCAAGCCCGGGCAGACCGTCGTTGAGGCGACATCGGGCAACACGGGGATCGGTCTGGCCATGGTCTGCGCGGCCAAGGGATATCCGCTCGTGGTGACGATGGCCGACAGCTTCTCGATCGAGCGGCGCCGTCTGATGCGGTTTCTCGGGGCGAAGGTGGTGCTGACGCCGCGCGCGTTGAAGGGCTTTGGCATGTATTCCAAGGCCAAGGAGCTGGCCGAGGCGAACGGTTGGTTCCTGGCCAGCCAGTTCGAGACGGATGCCAATGCCGACATGCACGAGAACACGACCGCGCGCGAGATCCTCGCCGATTTCGAGGGGGCGCAGCTCGACTATTGGATCACAGGCTACGGCACGGGGGGCACGGTGTCCGGCGTGTCGCGGGTGCTGCGCAAGGCGCGGCCGGACACCAAGATCATCTTGACCGAGCCCGCGAACGCCCAACTCGTCAGGTCGGGCTACGTGAACACGCGCAACGACGCGCATCAGCCCACCGAAAGCCATCCCTCCTTCGAGCCGCACCCCATTCAGGGCTGGACGCCGGATTTCATTCCCTACGTGCTTCAGGAGGCCGTCGATAATGGCTACTACGATGCGCTGCTGCCCGTGGCGGGCGCGGACGGGATCGCCTGGTCGCGGCGGCTGGCGGCTGAAGAAGGCATCTTCACCGGCATCTCCGGAGGCTCGACTTTTGCCGTCGCCATGGCGCTCGCGGAGACGGCACCGGCGGGTTCGGTCATGCTCGTGATGTTGCCTGACACCGGCGAGCGTTATCTGTCGACCCCACTCTTTGACGGCATTGCCGAAGACATGACGGACGAAGAGCGCGCGATCTCGATGTCCACGCCGACCGCGCAGATGGCGGCGGAATAGCCCGTCCCTCCGCCGTATCCCCGGCAGCCCGGCCCGAGTCTGGGGCTGCCGCGGCCCACCGGACGGGCGGCATCGCTCATGATCTGCAAGGCGCCGCCGGCGCGGTTCCCGGCGTTGGCGATGGGGTTGGTCGCGGCGTAGTGCATCACGGGCATTTTGGGGCTTTTTGCGCTGGAAGATTTGGCGCAGGGTTCGCGGTGGTCCGGTGCATTCCGCGCCGGGTGAGCGCTGGAACTGACTTAAGGCACGAAGAGAGAGCAAAAATGCGTCACATCACGGAGCCCGCACGGCACGTCAGCGTAATTCACGAAACGGATGTCATCGTTGTCGGCTCCGGTCCTGCGGGCCTGGCGGCGGCGCTGGCGGCGGCACGGGCCGGGGTTGAGGTGGCGCTGGTCGAGCGGTTCGGCTGTTTCGGGGGCAACATCACCGCTGTGGGGGTCGAGGGGTTCGCGTGGTACCGTCATGAGGCCACGGTCGAGGCTGGCGGGATCGGCCGGGAATTCGAGGAACGTGCCAAGGCGATGGGGGCGGCCGTGCCCGAAAGCCAGTCGCAGAGCTATGAACTGGACAGCGAGGGCTTCAAGATCGTGGCGGACCGGCTGGTGGAGGAAGCGGGGATTCACGCGATGCTGCATCGGTCGTTCGTGGCGCCTGCGATGAACGGGGACCGCGTTATCGGAGTGATCACCGAGTCGAAGGCGGGGCGCGAGGCGATCCTGGGCAAGGTCGTAATCGACGCCACGGGCGACGCGGACGTGGCCTATCGCGCCGGAGCGCCCACGCACATGACCCCGCGCGAAGACATGATGGCGGCCTCCGTGATGTTCCATCTTGCAGGGGTGGACAAGCGTGCGTTTGTCGAGGGCGTGGAGGCCGATCCTCAGACCTACAAGGATTGGGGCGGCGGCGGCGAATGGGTTATCGAGACGTCGGGCAAGGAGGACGAGATGTTCTCGCCCTTCATCAAGAAGCCCTTCGAGCAAGCCATCCAGGACGGTCTTATTCCGCCCCATCTCAACACGATCGCGGGCACCTGGGGTGCTGTGCATGACACGGGCGAGCTGACTTACATGAACCTCGTGCACATGGACGGGGTGGATGGCACCGATCCCGACAGCCTGACGAAAGGCGAGATCGAGGGGCGGCGCCAAGCCGTGCTCGCGGTTGAGGCGTTGCGGCGGTACATGCCCGGCTGCGCGGGCGCGCGTCTGCGCAACTTCGGGATGACCGTTGGCATCCGCGATACCCGCAAGATCGACGCAGCCTACAACATGACCGAGCAGGATGTGCGCACGCAGGGGCGCTTTGAGGATTCCATCGGCATCTATCCTGAGTTCATCGACGGCTATGGTGTCCTCATCCTGCCCACCACGGGGCGCTACATGCACATTCCCTACCGGTCGATGTTGCCGGGCAAGGTCGAGGGCGTACTGGTCGCCGGACGCGCGTCTGGCGGCGACAAGATCGCCCATGCAGCGACGCGCAACATGTCGTGCTGCGCTGTGATGGGGCAGGGTGCGGGTGTCGCGGCGGCGCAGGTTGTGCGTACGAACCGTGGTCTGCGGGACGTCGATCTTGGAGCGGTGCAGGGGGAATTGCGCCGTCAAGACGTGCGGGTTCACTGACCTCGCGGTCCTGGCGGTTTGCTTGTCCTCCTTGCGGTATTTCTTGTGGCGCAGCGCGGGCGAGTTAAGTACGCCGCGACTCGCCCCTCGATCAAGGATCAAGCGGTGTTGGCTGCGCTACGAGGCACATGTAGCGGTGTTTGCCCAAGCGGTGAACATTCCAAACCACTGTTTGCTCAATACGCAAAGCTTTTGGAGACACCCAATGTCACGGCGCGCGAATTGCGCGCCGCCGCCAAGCAGGTGTTTGATTTGGCCATCCAGCAAAAAAAGGATGGAGATTCGCGGGAAGGTGACCAGGATTCGACCACCTTTCTGGATTACCTCGACATGCTGTGCTAGCCGATCTCGCTTGAGACTTCGTGGAC
>JBCCYI010000168.1:0-10847 GCA_039189975.1 Pseudomonadota bacterium | reverse complement strand
CGCGCGCCCTCTGCGGCATCGTCGGCGATCCCACCGCATTCGAGATCAATCGCGAGATAGCCAAAAAAGCGGGCTGTGTTCATGTCGATCGGAGGCAGGGCGGGCGCTTTGAGAGCTGCCAGCGCTGTCGCGTAGGGGGGATGGCAGTGGAGCACGACGCGCACGTCCGGGCGGGCGCGGTGTAGCGTGCCATGGATCGTCCAGGCCGAGGCGTCGGGCGCCTCGGGCGTGTCCATGATCCCGGCATCGTCGGCGTCGAGCCGTTGCAGATCCGAGGCGCGCACCGCCTCGAAATGCTGCCACTTGCGGTTCATCAGGAAGTGCCGCCCCTCCGCCGACACGGCCGCGCTGAAGTGGTTGCCGACTGATTCGTGCCAGCCGAAACGCGCCGTGAGCCGGAACGCGGCCGCGAGGTCGACCCGTAGCGCCGCTTCCGCGTCTGGTGCGAGATCGGAGCCCGCATCTTTCATCCAAAGCGCCCTTCGCTGACCATGCGGCGGTAATAGCCGCGCAACTCCGCCCGGTCGGTGTAGGTGCCGCGCAGGTAGCGCTCGCCGCTGGAGGCGGTGTAGCCCTCGCGGCCATGCACGACGCGGTGGTTGTCGAAGGTGATGCACTCGCCCGCCTGCAGAGAGAAGCGCATCACGTACTTCGGGTCCTGGAGCATGTGGCCGAACTTCACGAAGGCGGGGTAGTAGGCGTCCATGTCGCGCTGCGGCAGGTCGAAGATGTCGGCCAGATGCTGGCTGATCGTGAGGCCCGACACCTCCCCGTGGCGGTCGAGCTCGATGACATGCTGACGTGCGCGCATGTCGTAGGTGTCGTGCTCGTTGTAGAACGGGATCGACGTTTCGACGAGGAGACGGAACGCCTCTGGGTCCTCGGTCTTGAGGTCGTTGGCCACCGCCGTGCCGTCGAGAAAGAGGTTCATGCCACCGTCCACGCTGTTGGCGCGACAGTGCAGAAACTGGATGCCGGGGGCAAATTCCTCGGCGGGCACATCGGTATGCAGTTCCAGTGCGGCGGAGGTAAACGCCAGATTCGTCGGATTGATGTGCACGCGCACGTCGAAGTAGGGGCCAAAGAACGTGGGCCGGATCTGACCGATGCGGAGCGCGGTGTCGGTGAGGGCGGCGTCCGTGTCGGGCATGTCGGTAACGATTGCGACCCCTTCGATCAAAAGAGCTTCCATCCACCGTTTGCGCTCCGCTTCGCTGACCAGGAGCTCAGGATGCGACACACGTGTCAAAGCCGCGTAGTGATCGGCATACCATGCTTTGCGGGGCAGGTCGGCCGGATCGGGGCGTGGCTCACCGCGCGCATAAGTTGAGAGCATGTTGAGCGGGTAGCGGGAGCTGTGCGCCTCTTCCGCCCAATCAATCACAAGCATGTCGCCCTCAAGCCGCGCCGAGGACGGACGCGGAGGCGCAGAGAGATGAAAGACGTCGAAAGTCCGCTCACGCGTGATGGGATCAAACGATGTCGGACAATTGTCGCGCAGCCAGTAATAGTTGAAGTAACCGGCGGCTCCATCCGGAAGAGGCACGACCAGGCCCGTCCCTTCGAGCTGAACCGGAGTCACATCTGCGCCATCCATTGCGGCCTCCTGCTGCGCTGTAAATTGCGGATACGCTAGACCCGAACACGCGGCCAGGGAAAGACGGCTTGTGCTCAAATAAGAATAACCTATGAGTTATCCTATGGACGCCCTGCCACCTCTCCGATTGTTGGCCGCCTTCGCCGCTGTGACGCGGACGGGATCGATCCAGGCGGCTTCGGTGGAGCTGAATGTCACGCAGCCCGCGGTGAGTCAGGCCATCAAGCAACTGGAGGCGCACATCGGCGTCCGTCTGCTGGACCGCAGCCGGCGCCCTGCGCAGCCCACCGCGGCAGGCCGGACGCTGGCGTTGGCGATCACAGAAGGGCTCGGGCGGATCGAAGACGCCGTCGAGGTGTTGCGCCTCTCAGAAGCCGACAGTTTCGACGCTGTGACAGTGGCCTGTTCGGTCGGGGTGGCCACCTATTGGTTGATGCCCCGCGTTGCCGCGTTCTACAGGAACCACCCTGATCGCACGGTGAATGTCGTAACCACCCAGAGTGGGGCGCCCGATTTGGGAGAGGGGGTCGATCTTGCGATCCGCTATGGCCGCGGGCGGTGGACGGACGGGGTCGTGACGCCGCTCTTTGACGAACGGGTCGAGCCACTATGCGCGCCCCAGATGCGCGCGCGGTTCGACGGATCCGTGCCGCCAGGGGACGTGCCGCTGCTGCATGTGCGCGCGCCGGAGACGTCCTGGATCACCTGGCCGGAATATCTGGAGGCGACCGGACTGCCACCCGTAGCGGCTCGTGGCCAGACCTTCACCAATTACGTGCAAGCCACGCAGGCCGCCCTCGATGGGCATGGGATGATGCTCGGCTGGCGTTCGATCACCGGCGCGCTCGCCGAAGCCGGGCACCTCGTGCCGTCGGGTCTGCCGTCGCTGCCCACCAAGGACGCGTTTTACCTCGTGGCGCGGCCGAAGCGGCCCACCGCCATGGCGGACACCTTTGCCACGTGGTTGGCCGGAAGCGTGGAGCCCGCCCCCTAAGAAGCGTGCGCCTGCCGGTCGCCGTCCAGGTCGGCAGGCGCCGCCGCGCCCTTGACAGAGTTGTGATCGGACGGCGCAGGGCGCGCCTGATAGATGTTCGACACCTCGGGACGGCCGTCCCGAACCTCCAAGGAGCAGGCGGGCCGCATCGCATGACATATCCAATTTCACGGCGCAGGGGCCTTGCAATCCTCGGTGCAGCAGCGCTGCTGGCGGGGGGCGGGGCGACCCGCCCGGCTGATGCCGCGGACGGTGAAACCGGTGCGTCGCACTTGTCCGCCGAGGAGGCCTATCGCCGCGCAAAGGCGGGAGAGCTCATCCTGATCGACGTGCGTCGACCCGAGGAATGGGCGGCAACCGGGTCCGGCGAGGGTGCTGTTCGCTTGGACATGCGCCGCCCGGACTTCGTGACAGAACTTCAACGCCTCGTGAGCGAAGACCCAAACCGCCCCATTGCTATGATTTGCGCCCGCGGAAACCGCTCCGCCTGGGTCAGCGCTCAGCTCGCGCACGCCGGTTTCGGTACTGTGCTCGACGTGTCGGAAGGTATGCTGGGCTCTCAGAGCGGGCCGGGTTGGCTGGCGCGCGGCCTGCCGGTGATCAAATGAGAGCGGCGTGGCTCTTGGGCGCTGCCGCACTGGCGATGTCCGCGCTTCCGGCTGCGGCGGCCTGCCCGGGCGATGGGTTTTGCGACGTGGATCTCGGCGCCTATCGTTTGGCCGAGCCGGCGGGGGACGGGCCGCACCCTGCTGTCGTTTTCCTGCATGGCTGGGGCGCGGATGCCGCTGCCGGTCTGCGCATGGGGGCGCGGATGCAGGAACGCGGCTATGTCGTTTTGGCGCCTGAGGGCTTGCGCCGGGAGGGGGACGGGCCGCGCAGCTGGTCGTTTCACCCCGATTTCCCGCAAGTGCGCGACGAGCGCGCGTTCATCCGGCAGATCATTGAAGACGCCGTGGCGCAACACGATGTGGATCCCCAGCGCATCCTCCTCACGGGCTATTCGATCGGAGGGTCGATGACCTCCTATCTTGCCTGTGACGACCCGGCTTTGGCCCGCGCCTATGCGCCGCTTGCGGGGGCGTTCTGGCGCCCGCATCCGCCGCTCGACGGTTGTGCGGGCCCGGTGCATCTCTTCCATACCCACGGCTGGACGGACCGGACCGTGCCGCTCGAAGGGCGTCCCCTTGGCGGTGGTCGCATTGAGCAGGGGGACATCTTCTACGCCCTCCAGGTCTGGCGGAATGTGAACGGCTGCACCGGATTGCAACCGGATACCGCTGCGACGGGTGAGCCCTATTGGCGGCGATCGTGGACGGCCTGCGCCTCCGGCTCTCTGGAATTTGCGCTTCATCCCGGTGGGCATGGGATCCCATCGGGCTGGGCAGATATG
This sequence comes from Pseudomonadota bacterium, assembly GCA_039189975.1. Lineage (GTDB taxonomy): Bacteria > Pseudomonadota > Alphaproteobacteria > Rhodobacterales > Rhodobacteraceae > HLUCCA09. Next base: position 6,866 of record JBCCYI010000168.1, on the reverse strand, counting down.
GTGCTCGACTGGTTCGAGGGGCTCGACACACCCGCCGTGCAATAGAATTGCGCCTACTGGGGCGGAGCCCGTCCGGGTCTACTCGGCGGCGATCACCGCCTCGTCGTCCAGTACCCGGCGCAAACGGGCGCGGTGCGCCTCGGCGATCCGGATGATCGGCGGGGCGTTAAAGACCTCGGGCGTGCCCAATTGCTGCGAGAGCCAGGAAAACCGGGTCAGCCTCAAGCCCGAGAGGGCCGAGAGCGGCACCGCAAAGGCCAGCGACACCGCGATCGGCAGGAGCCAGAGCGAGACGACGCCTGTTGCCATTCCGGCGATCAGCGCCAGCCCGGTGACGGTTTCGAGCGCGTGAAACCGCAGGAGTGTCGCCAGGCTATACCGCGTGCCGCGGCGGGCCTGGGGGGCCCAGGTCTCGCGGAAGCCGAGCGCGGTGCGGGCCACGGCCACCGTCTGTTGCACCATCATGATGGGGGCGTAGAGGATCGACAGGATCACTTCGGTCGCAAGCGACAGGGTGAACTGGCCCGGCCCCCCCACGTCGCGCATTCTGAGCCCTGTGCGCCGGATCACGAGCGCGCCAAAGACCTTGGGCGCGAGCAGCATCCCATACATGAAGAGCAGGATGAAGAAGCTGTTGATGTGGCTCATCTCGGGCCAGACGACCTGCGGATTGGCGCCGCTGAAGTAGCTCAGCACGGTTTGTTCCTGCCCCGTGCCGATCACCGCCCAGATGAGGATCAGCGCAAACCAGGCGGGCGAGAGCAGGTAGCTCATCGCGCCGTGAAACAGGTGAAACCGGGTGACCGCGTGAAACCCGCGCGAGCCGAGGAGGCGCAGGTGTTGCAGGTTGCCCTGGCACCAGCGCCGGTCACGCCGCACGAAATCGACGAGCGTGGGGGGCACTTCCTCGTAGCTGCCGCCGACCCGTGGCAGAAAGCGCACGCCCCAGCCGGCGCGGCGTAGGAGCCCGGCCTCGACGAAGTCGTGGCTGAGGATCAGCGCGCCCTCGGACCGGCGCGTGGCCAGGCGGGGCAGCCCGGCGCAGGTGGCGAAGGCGGCGGTGCGGATGATCGCATTGTGGCCCCAATAGTTCCCTTCCTGGTCGGACCAGGTGGCGAGTCCCTCGGCAAGGGCGGCGCCATAGATCGCGGTGGCGAATTGCTGGATCCGGCCGAAGAGCGTCTCCGCCCCGAAGAGCCGCGGAAAGGACTGGATCAGCCCGACGGTCGGATCGGCGGAGAGCGCGTCCGTCAGGGCGATGATGGCCTCGCCCGCCATCAGACTATCGGCGTCAAGGACGAGCATCGCCTCATGGCCACCGCCCCAGCGTTCGACCCAATCGTTGAGATTGCCGACCTTCTTGTCGGTGTTCTGGGCTCGGCGCCGATAGTGGACCTGCCCGCCCGTGCTCGCCTTCAGTAGCGCCAGCGCGCGCTGCTCCTTCTCGGCGATCTCGGGATCGCGCGTGTCCGAGAGGATGAAGAGCGTATAGCGGTGGCGATGGGGCAGGGCGGCGAGCTCTTCGAGCATCGCCGCGGCATTGCCGAACACGTCCGAGGGCTCCTCGTTGTAGATCGGCATCAGCAGCGCGACGTCCATCGGCGCACCGGCACGGCAGGCTTTGGGACGCGGCGCGAAGAAGAGCCGCAGGATACCGATGCTTGCGACGCTGACCGAGAGGCAAATCCAGAAGAACGTCATGCAGATCAGCGCGATCAGCACCCCTTCGAGCCAGGAAAGTCCGCCGAGCGCAAACCACTCCGCCAGCACCGCGCCGATGCCGAGGGTCAGCGCACCGACCGGCAGGAACGTCGCCAGACGCCAGCTTCGCACCGCGCCCCGCGCGGCCACGCCCGGCGCCGCGCCGTCGCGGTAGGGGCGGCGCAGGTCCTGTATGGGGCGCGGCATCGGGCGCTCGGGCGGCATCGCCGGGGCGTGGGGGGAAAATGGCAGGACCTGGGTCATGCCGTCCACCGGTAGAGCCAGACCTCGGTGAGGGACGTGCCGTCCTTCACGAGCTGGGCGCGCAGTTCGGCGGCCTCGGCGCCCTCCGGGTCGAACTTGAAGGCCAGTCGCCAGCCGCCGGTGCCTGGGTTGCGCTGCAGGACACCGTCGGAGACCGAACCGCGGTTCGACGAGATGTGGCGCGTCAGCCCGTCCATCTCGCCGTCGAGATCGGGGTGCGGCGCGAAGTCGATCGCGACGATCACATAGGGGCGGGTCTTGTCGAACCCCTTGCCGATGCGCGTGTTGAGCACGCTGGCGACATCGCGCACGCGGGGGGGCGTGTCGCTCCACTGCATAGCGTAGCTGAAGCTGTAGGGCGCGCCGGGCACGACAGGCTCGCGCGGGCGCCAATAGGCGACGATGTTGTCGTAGATCTCCTTCTCGGCGGGGATCTCGACGAGGGTGACGGCCCCCGGCCCCCAATCCTCGCCCGGCGTGATCCAGAGCGACGGGCGGCGCTGGTAGTGCGCTTCGAGATCGGCGAAATCCTCGACGTCGCGGGCGCGCTGCATCAGGCCAAAGCCGCGGGGGCCGTTGTCGACAAAGCTCGACACCTGCAGATCGCGCGGGTTGGCCAGGGGGCGCCAGAGAAGCTCGCCCGCCCCGTTCCAGACCATCAGTCCTTCGCTGTCGTGCACGGCGGGGCGAAAGTCGTCGAACCGGGTGCGGTTCGTCTCGTCAAAGAGGAACATCGAGGTCAGCGGGGCGAGGCCGACATGGTCGAGCTCGCGGCGGGGATAGAGCGTGGCCTCGACATCGACGATGGTCTCGTCCCCCGGCATGATCGAAAAGCGGTAGGCGCCGGTCGTCGATGGGCCGTCGAGCAGGGCGTGGACCTTGAGCATGCGGCTCTCGGGGTCGGGCGTTTCGAGCCAGAAGTGCGTGAATTCGGGGAATTCCTCGCCCGAGGGGGCGGCGGTGTCGAGCGCGAGGCCGCGCGCGGAGAGGCCGTAGGTCTGCCCGGTGCCGATGGCGCGGAAGTAGCTCGCGCCCTGGAACACCATGAACTCGGTGTAGATGTCGGGCGTCTCAAGCTCGGCGCGCAGGCGGAAGCCCGAATAGCCCATCGTCTCGTCCACAGCGAGGTCGGGGAACTGGTCCGTGCGGTCGAAAAGGTCGATGTCGAAGGCAAGCGTGCGCGCCTCGCCCCCCTCGACGATGGCGATCTCGACGGGGCGCGGAAAGAAGAGGCCGGGGTGAAAGAAGTCCACCCGGTAGGGCCGCGCGGTGTCGGACCAGAGCGCCTTTTTCGCGTTGAACCAGATCTTGCGATACTGGTCATAGGTGAGATCGCGCCAGCCCTTGGGCACCTCGGGCAGGGGCCGGTAGGGGGCGGCCGCGCGGCGCGCGGCCTCGTCGTGGAGCCAGTCGCGCGAGAAGGGGCGCCGCGCGCCTTTTTCCAGCGCGCTGGCCTGCCCGCGCCCCGACAGGGACGCCGCCGCCAGAAGGCCCAGCACTGCGCGGCGCGTCAGGCTCATGCCGGCTTGGCCTTCGGTTTCCAGGGCGTGCTCTTGACCCAGGCCACGAGGTAGGCCACCGCGATAAGGGCTGCGACGCCCACCAGGTTCATCGCCACGACCTTCCAGGTGTCGCGGCCGATGACGTCGAGCGTGAAGCCGATGAGACGCGCAAAGACCATCGAGAAGACGAAGACCGCGAGCGATTGCTGCCCGATCTTCATGATGATCCGCACAACACCGCCCCATGTGCGCGAGGCGATGTCCCGCCCTTCCGGCTTCAGCCGCGCGCCATGGGCGCCCGCAGCGACCCAAAAGAGATAGGCTAGGGCTAGGAACTGGATGTAGCGCAGAATGCCAAAGTCTGACTTTGAGAACCAACTGCGGTTCTCCAGGCGCCATTCGCGCGCCCATTCGAGCTCCAGCTCGCGCACGCCGATGTTGGAGAGCGGAATGTTGACCAGAACGATCAGCGCCGCCAAGCCGATCAGCCACCAGGAGACGGGCGGCGGGCGCAGCCATCCGATCATGAAGGCAAAGCCGGTGAAGAAGATGAGCTGCCAGCCGAAGGGGTTGAAGAACCACTCCCGCTCCGACCAGGGCTCGGCCGGAAAGTTGAGCGCCACGTCGGGCGCCCCCAGCCACTCCCACAGCGCGCTTTGCGCCAGCACCCAAAGGGCGGCCATCGCGGCGAAGGCGAGGTAGGGGCTGGTGCGGCCAAGCGCGATCATCACCGGCATCATCGCCAGGATGACGAGGTACATCGGCAGGATGTCGAAGTAATTCGGCACGTAGGTCAGCGTGAAAAGACCGATGAGCTGCGGCGCGGGTTCGGCGAAGAACTTCCACAGGTTGAGCTGACCGATATAGTTGCGCGGGCCAAGCTGGGTCTCATTGAGCACGGCCATGAGCATGGCGATGGTGAAGAACATCGCGATATGCGCCCAATAGACCTGCCAGACGCGGTAGCCCACACGCAAGCTTCCCAGCGTCCAGCCCGCACGCTCGAAGGTGCGGCCAAAGGCGATGGCCGAGGCCATGCCCGAGCAAAAGACGAAGATCTCCGTGGCGTCCGAAAAGCCCCAGCGGGCCGGGATCCACGAGGTGAAGAAGTTGCCGGGTGTGTGCGCAAAGAGGATGATGATCATCGCGATGCCGCGATAGAAGTCGAGCCGCGGGTCGCGCACGTTCACCGCCGGTGTGGCGGCAGCCCGCGCGGCGCGCGGCGTCGTGCCGAAAATTGAGCCTATGCTTGCGCTTGCCATGGGTCTATCCGGCTCCGCCTGGTGCTGAGGGGTGGGCCATTCGCGCGCCCCGTGTAGGCGATTTATGCCGCAACTGCGAGAGGGCTTGCGGGGGGGCGCCATTTGGGCAGCGCTTTGCCGGGCCTGGCATCGCATCGGCGGCAAATGGCGCGTTCACCGACGCCACTCCGGCCGATGGAAATGAGAGCGATATGGCGAACGGCATGTCTGTCGGGTAGGCCTACATCGAGTGCGTGAAGCAAGGGTTGCCAGAGGCATAGTCGCTTCGCCGACGCCATACACGCGTGCTTCACCCCGTTGACAGACATGTGACGGATTGAAGCTTTTCCGTGATTGCTTTTGCCCGCTCTGCGCGAAAATACGGCGTGCCGCAGACGTTTGGGCCTCAAAGTGACTCGCGTTTTCCCGCCAGCCAGTCCGCGACAGCATCGGTGTCCTCGCCAAAGCGGGGCGGGGGCCGGTCGTAGCGCACGGGCGTGGCCGAGAGGTTCAGCGGGTTGCCGATCAGGTCGACCTGGCCGTCGGCTGCCCCCTCCCGGTCGAGGGAGATGCGCAGGTCGCGCGCGGCGGCCTGGTCGGTGGCAAAGACCTGCTCCAGCGTGTGCACCGGCCCCACGGGCACCTTGCGCGCCTCGAGGCCCGCGATGATCTCGGACTGGGAGCGGGCGCCGAGCAGCTCCGCCAGCAGCGGGATCAGCGTGTCGCGGTGGGCCAGACGCTCGGGGTTGGTGGCAAAACGCGGGTCGGTGGCCAGCTCCGGGCGGCCGAGAAAGTCGCAGAACCGGGCGAACTGGCTGTCATTGCCGACCGCGACGATCACATGGCCGTCGGCGGCGTGAAACGTCTGGTAGGGCACGATCGAGGGGTGCTCGTTGCCGCGCCGGGGTCGCGGTGCGCCCGTCGTCAGATGCGCGACGCCTTCGTTGATGAGCCATGCGACCTGTGCGTCCACAAGCGCGAGGTCGATATGCTGGCCCTGGCCCGTCCGGTCGCGGTGCCGCAGCGCGGCGAGGATGCCCACCGTGGCGTACATCCCGCACATGACATCCGCGATCCCGACGCCGACCTTCATCGGCGCCCCCTCCGGCTCGCCGGTCAGCGACATGATCCCACCATAGCCCTGCGCCATCAGGTCATAGCCCGGCTTGTCGCGGTTCGGCCCGGTCTGGCCGAAGCCCGAGATCGAGCAATAGACGAGGCCGGGATGGCGCGCGCAGAGCGTGGCATGGTCGAGCCCGTATTTCGCGAGCCCCCCCGGCTTGAAGTTCTCGATTACAACGTCGGCGCGCGCGGCCAGCCCCTGGACAAAGGCCTGCCCCTCGGGCGTGGCAATATCGGCGGCCACGGAGCGTTTGTTGCGGTTCGCGCACATGAAGTAGGACGAGAGATCGGTTCGCGCGCCGTCCTTGTCCATCACGAAGGGAGGGCCCCATTCGCGCGTGTCGTCGCCGCCGGTTTTGGGGTTCTCGATCTTCAGGATCGTCGCGCCAAGATCGCCCAGAAGCTGGGTCGCCATCGGCCCCGCGAGGATGCGGCTGAGGTCGAGCACGACAAGACCGTCGAGCGCGCCGGGTGGGTGGTCTGCGCCGATCCGGGCGTTCTCAGATGCGTCCGTCATAGCCCTGTCCTTCGATTTCGGCGGCGATCACGGTGAACCTGTCCGCGGTGAGCGCGCGTTCCAGCGCGGCGGCGAGCTCGGCGCGAGTGCGCACAGTTTCGCCCAGCCCGCCCAGGGCGCGGCCCAGCGCGGCGAAGTCGTGGTGCGCGAAGTCGACTCCGACGTTCGAGAGCTGCCGCTGGCGCTGTTTCAGCTCGATGAGCGCGAGCGAGGCGTCCACGAAGACCACGACGATGGGCGCAAGGCCCATCTCCGCGGCGGTGGCCAGCTCCCCCGCGACCATGAGAAACCCGCCATCGCCGGTGAAGGCGACGGCCGGACGGTCCGGCGCGGCGAGCTTGGCGCCGATGGCCAGCGGGATCGCGCAGCCCATGGTGCAGAGGCCCGAGGATTGCAGCAGCGTGCGCGGGGCAGGGCAGGGCCACATCTGGCTGAGCAGGATGCGGTGGGCGCCGGAATCGACCGTCGCAATGGTGTCGGGCGGCAGGGCCGCGCGCGCGGCGGCGATGACGCCCGTCG
>JBCCYI010000167.1:0-10875 GCA_039189975.1 Pseudomonadota bacterium | reverse complement strand
CGGCGGCCTCTGAGGGCGGGACGCTCCGCGGGGGATATTTTTAGCACAATGAAGCTGCGGTTGGTGTGAGGGCCTCTGGCGTCGACGCTGACTGGCGGGCAAGACATGGGCGCCGTGGCAAAGTGCGCGCGGCGGGTTCTTGGATGTGCTGGGGGCGGACAATGGGCGAGGCATCCGGGGCTATGACGCCGCAGCGGGCATTGTTTGGGACCGACGGAGTGCGCGGGCGCGCAAATGCCTTTCCAATGACGGCGGAGATGGCGCTGCGGCTGGGGGCGGCGGCGGGCCGCTACTTTCGAAAGGCGCGGAAGGCGGACCACCGCGTCGTGATTGGGAAGGATACGCGCCTCTCGGGCTATATGTTCGAGAATGCGCTTACGGCCGGGCTGACCTCAACGGGTATGGAGGTGCTGTTGCTCGGTCCGGTGCCGACGCCGGCGGTGGGCTATCTGACCCGGTCGATGCGGGCTGATCTGGGGATCATGATTTCCGCGAGTCATAACCCGCACCATGACAATGGGATCAAGTTCTTTGGGCCCGATGGGTTCAAGCTGTCGGACCAGGCAGAGGCGGAGATCGAGGCGCTTGTCCGCGATGGCGTGGAGCCAGCGCATGCTGAGCGGATCGGACGGGCGCGGCGCATTGATGACGGCCGGTTTCGGTATGTAGAGCGCGCCAAGGCGGCTTTTCCGTCGGAGCGATCTCTGGCGGGGCTGCGGGTTGTGGTCGATTGCGCCCACGGAGCGGCGTACCGGACGGCACCCGAGGTGCTGTGGGAGCTTGGCGCCGAAGTGAAGTCGATCGGGGTGGAGCCAAACGGGCTGAACATCAACGACGGGTGCGGCTCCACCGATGTCGCGGCGGCGGCGCAAGCGGTCGTCGAGTATCGCGCAGATGTCGGGATTTGTCTCGATGGAGACGCGGACCGGGTCATGGTGATCGACGAAGCGGGCCGCGTGGCCGATGGCGATCAACTCATGGCGCTGCTGGCGACGCGCTGGGCGGACGCGGATCGGCTCAAGGGAAAGACGCTGGTGTCGACCGTAATGTCGAACCTCGGGTTGGAGCGATATTTGGCCGAGCAGGGCATTGCGCTGGAGCGTACGCCGGTCGGCGATCGTTATGTGGTGGAGCGCATGCGGGCCGGGGGCTGGAACCTTGGAGGCGAGCAATCGGGTCATATCGTGATGACCGATTACACAACGACGGGGGACGGCTTGATTGCCGCGTTGCAGTTTTTGGCGGCCATGGTTGAAACAGAACGTCGCGCGTCCGAGTTGAGATCGAGCTTTGAGACCGTGCCGCAAAAGTTGAGCAATGTGCGCTATGCGCCCGGAGCGGCGCCGCTGGAGGCGCAGAGTGTGAAGGCCGCGATCGCCGCGGCGGAGGGCCGTCTTTCTGGGGCGGGGCGCCTGTTGATCCGAAAGTCCGGAACGGAGCCTTTGATCCGCGTGATGGCGGAGTCCGAGGATGCGGCGCTCTTGGAGTCCGTCATCCAGGACGTCGTCTCGGCGGTGGAGGCGGTGGGCTAGGGCGTCTGTGCCGACGGTAGGGACGCGTTAGCCGAGCGGGCCGGGGAGGCGCTCCTCGCTGAGCAGAACGTTGGCCTCTATATTGCCGACTCCGGGCAGCGCCATGATGCGGCGGCGCAGGACACGCTCGAAATCCGGCAGGTCACGGGCGGTCACGCGCAGTCGATAGTCATAGAGGCCGAGGACATGCTCGACGGTCTGCACTTCGGGGATGGCGCTCACGGCGCGTTCGAAATCCTGCAGGGACGGGCGGCCCTTGGTGGCAAGTTTGACGCCCAGAAACACGGTCACGCCGAAGCCAAGGGCCTCATGATCGAGATGCAGTCGGCGCCCCGACAGAACACCACTCTCCTCCAGGCGACGCAGGCGACGCCATGTGGCGGGCTGGGACAGGCCCAACGCGCGGCCGAGGTCTGCCGCGCTCTGCGTCGCGTCCTCGCGAAGGGCGCGCAGCAGGGCACGGTCCGTCGTGTCAAGGGTCGGGGGCGATGGCGCGGTCACAGCGGCAGCACCGAGGCACGCTTGATCGTGGCGACATGCATGAGCGCTTCGATGTCGGCGATGTGGGGCAGGTGGAGAATGTGCTCTCGGTAGAGCGTCTGGTAGTGGCCCATGTCGCGCGCGATGACGGCTAAGCGGACATCGACCCGGCCAAGAAAGGTCTGCACTTCGAGGACCTCGGGGATACGGCGGGCTTGCGCCAGGAACGTGTCGAACGCGTTGGGATCCGTTTTGTCGAGCGTGATGCGCAGGGAGACCTGAACCGCCCAGCCGAGCGCCGGCCAGTTGATGATCGCCTCCTGGCCTTTGAGGATGCCGCGAGACTTGAGCTTCTCCAGCCGGCGCCAGGCCACGGTCGGGGTGCAGCCCGCGGCATCTGCAAGGGCCGGTGTCTTGAGCGTGGGCTCTGCCTGAAGGTGGCGCAGGAGGCGTCGGTCGAGATCATCGAGCATGGAAAACTACATCTGCCGTTGAATGGCGAATGAAACATGCGCAGGTACAAGCAAAATCGCAAAGAATGCAATCCGTTTTGCGCAAAGATCCCTATGGTCGCGCCATCAAGACGGCACAGGCTCGAAAAGGAGAGGATCATGCGCGTTTACTACGACCGGGATTGCGACATCAATCTCATCAAGGACAAGAAGGTTGCCATTCTCGGCTATGGCTCGCAGGGGCATGCACACGCACTGAACCTGCGCGACAGTGGTGCCAAGAACCTTGTGGTGGCGTTGCGCGAGGGCTCGCCGTCGGCCAAGAAAGCGGAGGGCGAAGGCCTCCAGGTGATGGGCATCGCCGAGGCAGCGGCCTGGTGCGATCTGATGATGTTCACCATGCCCGACGAGCTGCAGGCAGACACCTACCGCAAGTATGTACACGACAACATTCGCGAAGGCGCGGCGATTGCGTTCGCTCACGGCCTCAACGTGCATTTCGGGCTGATCGAGCCAAAACCCGGCGTGGACGTTATCATGATGGCACCTAAGGGGCCTGGCCACACGGTGCGCGGCGAATACACAAAGGGTGGCGGTGTTCCTTGTCTTGTGGCTGTCGACACCGATGCGTCGGGCAAGGCGCTTGAGATCGGCCTGTCGTATTGCTCTGCCATTGGGGGCGGGCGCTCAGGCATCATCGAGACGAACTTCAAGGAAGAGTGCGAAACCGATCTCTTCGGTGAGCAGGCCGTGCTCTGCGGCGGTTTGGTTGAGCTGATCCGGATGGGCTTTGAGACGCTCGTCGAGGCGGGCTATGCGCCCGAGATGGCGTATTTCGAGTGTCTGCATGAGGTGAAGCTTATCGTCGATCTGATCTACGAAGGCGGCATTGCCAACATGAACTACTCGATCTCCAACACCGCGGAATATGGCGAGTACGTCAGCGGACCGCGCATCCTGCCCTACGACGAAACGAAGGCTCGCATGAAGGCGGTGCTCGACGATATCCAGCAGGGCCGTTTCGTGCGCGATTGGATGGCGGAATGTGCGGTGGGCCAGCCCTCCTTCAAGGCGATCCGGCGCAACAACGATGCGCACCAGATCGAAGCGGTGGGCGAGACTCTGCGTGGAATGATGCCTTGGATCACTGCAGGCAAGATGGTCGACAAAGAGAAGAACTGATCGTTGCGTGCGGCGGCCCCGTCTGTCGGGGCGGCCGCACGTGGACCGGGGCGCTGGAGGCCCATCCGGGCCTGCCCGACGTTCCGAATGCTGTCAGCGTCAGCCGCCCATACCGGCCCGCATGACCGCCTTGCGCAGGAGGGGGACGTCGTAAACGGCCTTGAGGCCACCGAGCCGCAGGGCCTGTATCGTCGCATCCCCGGACCGCGTGACCCGGTTGAAGAGGTCGATGGCAGCGACGCGAGCGCGGATGTCCGCGGAGCGTCTCTGCGCGAAACGGCGCAGCATCGCGGGGGAGCCGAGGTCACCGGCATTGGCCTTTGCCAGATCCCGCAGGGCGATCACATCGTTGAGCGAGGTATTCAAGCCTTGCGCGCCGATCGGGGGCACCACATGGGCCGCTTCCGCCAGAATGGCCGTCCGTTCGGCCGTCAGCGACAGCGCGCGCTGCGAGATGATTGGCCACACGCGGCGCTCCGAGGCAAGTGCCAGGGGGCCGAAATGGTGGCAGGATCGGGCGGACATCACCTCATTGAACGCCTGCGCTTCCATGGCGGCGAGATCCTGCGTCCGGGCGCCAGGGTTCATCCAGACGACCGCAGAAGCTGGCGTGGCGCCTTGGTCTTGCAGCGGAACCATCGTGAAGGGGCCGCCCTCGTTGTAAATCTCGGTTGACACGTTCTTGTGCGGCACGGGATGTGTGACGGTGAAGGCGAGGGCTTTTTGCCCATACCGCGTCACGTCGACATCAATCCCGGCGGCCGCGCGCACGGCAGAGTTGCGCCCATCTGCGGCAATGACGAGCCGGGCCGCGACGGAGCTGCCGTCGCTCAGGCGGACGATGGCCCCGCTCGACCGCGTGAGCATACCGGCGAAGGTGACGCCAAAGCGCAGATCGACCCTGTCGGATCTGGTCAGCACATCCATTAGCCCGCGCGACACGCGCCAGTTCAGCAGGTTCCAGCCAAAGCAGGTCTCGCCGAGGTCTGCGGCGCGAAACTCGCGCAGGTCGCGGACCTCGGGAGGCCAACCCGCACTGTCGACGATCCTAAGTCCTTCGAGAGCGACCGCATCGCCGGACACCGCGTCCCACAGGCCAATCTCTTCGTAGAGCGCTTTGGCAGGCTGAAGAAAGGCCGTCGAACGCAAGTCGGACCCATCGCCCTGTGGCTCTGTCACCGGTGGCATGGGACTCGCGAGCACGACCGAGAAGCCGGCCTTGGACAGCGCCAACGCCGTCGAGAGGCCGGCAATCCCGCCCCCGGCCACAAAGACATCCGTTTGTGTGCGTGGCATCGCTCTAACCTCCGTTTCAATGCCAAGTGACCCAACACCGAAAGCCGTGCCGTTGTCATCCGCCGCGGGCGCCACAAAGCGCCGCGGTCTGGTCAGGAGCGCGCCGCCGCGGCCAAGGGGCCGAGGGCGGCGAGAAATCCGGTCAGGTCACTCGTGTGGTGGTCGATGTGGTGCGCCGGCTCTGACGTCGGTGCGACATGGACGGTCCGCATGCCCATCTCATGCGGCGCGGCCAGATTGCGCGGATCATCCTCGAACATGGCGGCGCGGCCCGGCACCAGTCCATCGCGCGCAAAGACAGCCTCGAAGGCGACTTGGCGCGGCTTGGGTTGATACCGTGCGTGCTCGATGCCGTAGACGGCGTCGAAGAGGCCATGAAGCCCGCGCGCCTCAATCACATTGCGCGCATAGGGCGCGGTGCCGTTCGTGTAGACGATCCTGCGCCCCGGCAGGTCCGCGATCGCTTTGGCCAGCCCTGGATCGGGGGCAAGAACATCGAACGAGATGTCGTGGACATGTTCCAGATAGGCCTCCGGCGCCATGCCGTGTTCCTCCATCAGGCCCGCGAGCGTCGTGCCGTGGCGCGCCCAATAGAGCTTGCGCAACCGGTTGGCCTCTTCGGCGGCGACGCTTAGCGTCCGCGCGACCCATTCTGTCATCCGCTCTTCGATCTGATCAAAGAGGCGCATGTGCGGCGGATAGAGCGTGTTGTCGAGATCGAACACCCAAGTATCGATGTGGGAAAAGTGCGCGGCAATCATAGGACGTCACTTAGCAGCTCTGGTGCGCCGGGCAATGCAATGGGCAAGACTGCTTGCGCTTGGGATCAAGCGTTGTAGCCTTCGGAGCGGAAAGACAAGGAATGACCGGATGCAAACCGAACGCCCCTCGCAAAAGGACGCTTACGATCTGATCCTCGAAGCGATTGACGTCGGCGTTTACAAACCGGGCGACCGGTTGGTCGAGAGCGAGCTTGCGGATCGGTTCGGCGTGTCGCGCACGCCTATCCGCGAAGCGCTACAGCGGCTGGAGACACAGAGCATGCTGGCGCGTGACGGACGGTCGCTCGTCGTCGCGTCGCTGGATCATAGCCAGCTGTCAGAGCTTTACGTCGTGCGCTCGGAACTCGAAGGCTTGGCCGCGCGTCTCGCGGCGCGCCACGCAACGTCTGAGGAGATTGCCGTTTTGGACCAGATGATCGAAAGCGATCATCGGCTCGTCGACGATCCGCCGGCTTTGGCGCGGGCCAATCGCCGGTTTCACCGTCAGATCCACCTGGCGTCGCACAACCGCTACCTCGTGCAGCAGCTCGATCTCGTCTATCGGTCGATGGCGCTTATGGCGACAACCTCCTTGGCCGCGACAGGACGCGGGGCCGAGGCTCTGCAAGAGCACAGCCTGATCGTGAGAGCGATCGAGCAGCGTGATGAAGCGGGTGCATATGAGGCGCTCAAGACCCATATCTCCGCGGCTTTCGTGCAGCGCCTCAAGGCCGACAGCGAGCGCGACCCGCCCTACTAGCGCAATTCGCCGCGGGCCCAACGGATCTTCGGGTGGCCTGGCCCAAGGGTTTCAGGGCATTGTGTTCTGTGCTTCTCTTACAAACACCTCAGCGCGTTTCGAACCCCTGCCGATCGCCCAGACACTGCGCCGATCCTGCGTTAACGCACGGGGTTGGGATCGCATGCTGGCCGATCACGGTATCGATTGCGTGCGAAGGAGTTGGGGCCAAGGGCAACCACCGATCGCTCAGGCGCGGGACTGTGGCGCAGTGTAGGCCGCCACGAGCACGGTTCGTACCGCCAAGCTGCACGCGCAACCCTTTTGTGTGCCGCCACCACCCGTCGCGCGTTATGGTCCGCTCCTTTCCTCCGAGTGGATGCCGTGCTCTGTCTTGTCCCAGTAGAACGGGCGGGTGAGCATCTCCAATACACCCTTATACGCGGCGACAGTGGCGAGCAGGAAATAAACCTGCAGGGTTGGCAGCCACCAAAGCAATCTGGCACGCTCGCTGCGGCGGCATGCGACAAAGGTCAACGCCATCGAAATGGCTTCGCTGACGAATGCAAGGACGAGATATGTCCAGCCAAGAGCCGCCGGGATGTGACCCACCAGCGGATGTGCCCCGTGTATGGACAGCAGCCATAGGGAGATCAGAGCCGGGGCGCAAAGGAACTGCATGAGTGTGCCCACAAAGAGCGCCTGAAAGCCGAGAAAGCCCCAGGGCCCCATGTCGCGCCAGAGCTGACGCGGGGCGCGCATGTGGACGGCATAGGTCATGGCGTAGCCCTTTAGCCATCGCGAGCGTTGTCGGATCCAGGGAATGAAGCGACAGTTTGCTTCTTCGCGGGTGACGGTATCGACGATTTCCGTGCGGAAGCCGTTGCGATAGAGCCGAACGCCGAGGTCCGCATCCTCGGTGACGTTATAGGCGTCCCAGCCGCCGAGGCTTTCCAACGCATGGCGGCGAAAGAAAAGCGTGGTGCCGCCCAATGGGATCGGTAGGTCCAGCGCCTGAAGGCCGGGCAGGAAAGCGCGAAACCACGTTGCGTATTCGAGAGTGAAACACCGCGACAGCCAGTTGGATCGGGTATTGTAGAAATCCAGCGCACCCTGCAGGCAGGCCACCCGCGGCTCCGCCGTCGCGAAGTGTGCGGCCACCGCATGCAGTTGGTCGGGGTCGGGCGCGTCTTCGGCATCCCAGATCCCGACGATGCTGCCCCGGGCGAAGGACAACCCGTAATTGAGGGCACGTGGTTTGGTTTTCACCGCCCCTCCGGGGACGGTGACGACGCGCATGTGGTCGGGCAGGCGGACCCGCGCGAGCGCCGCCCGAGTCGTCACGTCGTCCGCCTCCACGAGCAGCACAAGGTCGGTCAACTCCTTTGGATACCGCAAGGCGCGCAGCCGTCGCAGGAGGGACTTGGTGACATCGGCTTCGCGCAGGAGTGGGATAAGCACGGTGATTGCGGGAAGCCTGCGCGCCGGCCCTGCCGCGCTGTCCATCAAATCGGGTGGTCGGTTTGGCGGGCGCCCGCGGAGGGCTTTGGCGAGAGCGAGGCCTTTGAGAAGCGTCGTGAAAAGCAAGGTCGCTATCGCTATGAGGGTGACGCCCGACAAGGTGGCCAATGGCGCCATCGCCGCCGTCGCCGCAAGGAGCGCTAGGCTTATCCCGATCAGGTGGGCCGCCGGGCGAGCGCGCCATGTGCGACAAGAATAAGCTCGGGGCGTACGTTCTTCAGCGAGCTTGGTCAGCTCCGGTCGCGCCGCACGTTCGATGGCGGCTGCAACCTCTCGCTCCGGTGCAAGAACCATCAGGACGGAGCCGAATGCCGCTTCCAACTCAGGCCGGATGTCTGCGAACCGCTCCGGTCGGCCGGTTGCAACGAGCGTCGCCGCGCCCTTGCGCGCAACCGGGACCGTGCCGAGCGCGAGGCAGCGGAAGGCTCCGAGTTGCGCCACGAGCCTGGGGTCGGGCGTGACTCCATCGAGGCGCATCGGGCGTGCGCCCCATTGATCGCTGAGGGCGCTTGCGAGAGCTCTCGGCGATACCATGCGGTGGCTGAGGAGGATCTCACCGAGCCGGGTCTCTTCGCGCGCTTGAAGCGCCAGTGCTCGGACGAGATCGCCTGCCGCCAGGGCGCCCGCCGCGACGAGCCGTTCGCCCAGTAGAGGGCCGCGCCGGACCGGGCTGGCCGGTTGCACCGGATCGGTCCGGACGGCCCTGGCGGGGACGAGACGGGGCAGAGGTGCATGCGGGCCGTTCGCCGATGGCTCCTGAGTGGGGCCGATCCAGATGACACCGGGCGTGTCCGGTCTGTCCGGCAGCCGAGCGACACCCCCCGGCGCGCCCGCGGCAGACGCCTGGCCTTCCGCAGTGCCTTTTCCCGTACCGCGCATCTGACCCGGATCCCCTGTCCTGGCGCGCGACATGCGCGCAAAACGAAGGCCCGCCTGCGCGGATGGGACCCCCGACCCAGACTCGCAAAAGGACGATCTAAACTTGCGTCAATTTGTCATATTTTTGCTTAACGAGACGTTAATCGGGGCCGAATAAGTCGCGATCGGCCCGAAACGTCGACGATTGTCCGGCGACGATTTTAGCGCCGCGCCATCATCGCGCTGACAAACCGCTCGAAGAGATATGCGCTATCCTGTGGTCCAGGGCTCGCCTCCGGGTGGTATTGCACTGAAAAGACAGGGCGATCTTCGAGCCGTATACCGCAATTCGATCCGTCGAAGAGCGACACATGGGTCTCGACCACGCCCGCCGGCAGGGTCTGGCTGTCGACGGTGAAGCCATGGTTCATCGAGGTGATCTCGACCTTGCCGGTTTCGAGATCCTTAACGGGGTGATTCGCACCATGGTGACCATGGTTCATCTTGATCGTGCGGGCACCGAGCGCGAGGGCGAGCATCTGGTGCCCGAGGCAAATCCCGAAGATCGGCATGTCCGAGGCCGCAAGGACTCCCCGGATCATCGGAACCGCATATGTGCCGGTGGCTGCGGGATCTCCCGGGCCATTCGACAGAAAGACTCCGTCTGGGGCGAGAGCGAGAACCTCTTCGGCCGTTGCTGTCGCGGGGAGGACCGTAACATCGCATCCCGCAGAGGCGAGGCAGCGCAGGATGTTGCGCTTTGCGCCATAGTCGATCGCGACCACATGGTGGCCAGGCTCCGCGCGCTCGGTGTAGCCTTCGGGCCAGGCCCAGCGCATCTCGCGCCAGCGATAGGATTGCGCACAGGTCACCTCTCGCGCCAGATCGCGCCCCTCGAGGCCCGCGAAGCTCCGCGCGGCGGCGACAAGGGCCTCGATGTCGAACTCTCCGTCCGGGGCGTGGGCCAACGCCACATGCGGGGCGCCTTGCTGGCGGATTGCGCGTGTCAGACGCCGCGTGTCGATCCCGCCGATGCAGATCCGCCCGCGCCGTGCCAGCCAGCGTGTCAGAGGCTCGGCCGCGCGCCAGTTGGAGGGAGACGTCGGATCCCATTTGACGACCATGCCCGCGGCGACCGGGTCGTTCGACTCGTCGTCCTCAGGCGTTACGCCCACGTTGCCGATGTGCGGAAAGGTGAATGTCACGATCTGCCCGGCGTAGGAGGGGTCTGTCATGATCTCCTGGTAGCCCGTCATGGCGGTGTTGAAGCAGAGCTCTGCCTCGACCTGCCCCTCGGCGCCAAAGCCCACACCGTAGAACAACGTGCCATCGGCGAGGGCAAGGCAGGCGGTCGGGCGGGGCGGCATGGCAGACCTTTCAGCGGCGAAGGGGAAGCAAACGGCATGCAGGTACGGGGGCTGGGCGTGCGGGTCAAGCTGATTAGAGCGACAGCAAGCGTCCTTTCGATCACGGTTGTCTGCATCGACGGGGCGGATTACCTCTAGGCGCCAGCGCTACGTCGAATGGCGGCCAGATCGTCCCATCCGTCGTGCGGTGAGCCGCAAAGACAGGGCACGCTTAGCAGGGGAGCCCGGGGAGAGTACGACGATGACGGATATGAAGACCCGTGTGAGCCAGGGGCTCAAGGATGCGATGCGCGCCCGCGACACTGTCAGGGTCGCCACGCTGCGCCTGATCAACGCGGCGATCAAAGACAGAGACATTGCAATGCGGTCCGCCACGGACAGGGGCAGCCAGAGCGGTGGCGTGTCAGATGATGACGTGCTGCAAATCCTGGCGAAGATGGTCAAGCAGCGGCAGGAGAGCATCCGCGCCTACGAGGAGGGCGGCCGCCTCGAGCTCGCGGAGCAGGAGCGGGCGGAGATCGAGGTTATTGAGGGTTATCTGCCCAAGCAATTGGAAGACGACGACGTCGAAGCCGCGATCTCGGAAGCGATAGCGGAGGTCGGGGCACAGTCCTTGCGAGACATGGGCAAGGTGATGGCCTTGCTGAAGTCGCGCTACACGGGCCAGATGGACTTTGGTGCCGTTGG
>JBCCYI010000166.1:0-10891 GCA_039189975.1 Pseudomonadota bacterium | reverse complement strand
TTGACGAAGTTCGTGATGATGAAGTCGTCGAGCGAGATGATGAAGGCCAAAAGGAACCCCGACAGGATCCCCGGCCCCATGATCGGCATCAGCACGTAGCGGAAGGTGGCCCAGCGCGAGGCGTAGAGGTCTTGCGCGGCCTCCTCGTAGGAGGCGTCGATCCCCTGCAGGCGTGCCGAGATCGGCAGGTAGGCAAAGGGGATGCAGAAGACGATATGTGCCACGAGGATCGAGAGGGTGCCAAGCGGGAAGGCGATCGTCGAAAAGAAGATCAGCGTGGCCACGGCCGTGACGATCTCAGGCACCATGATCGGCAGCGAGATGAGCGCAAAGGTGGCGGACTTGCCGCGAAAGGCCCCGCCGCGGATCATGCCGATGGCGGCGGCGGTGGCGATGGTCGTGGCGGTGACCGCGGCCATGATGGCGATGGAGAGGGAGTTCCACGCCGCTAGCTTGAACTTCTCGGCCTCGGGGCCGGTGAAGACGTCGACATACCAGCGCAGGGAGAGACCCTCCCAATTGGTGATCGAGCGGCTGTCGTTGAAGCTGTAGACCATCACCACAAGGAGCGGCGCGTAGAGGATCACCAGACAGGTGAGTGTCAGGGCAAAGAACCCCCGGTAGTGGCGCAGATCGAAGGGGCGCGCAGGTGGAGCGTGGACGGCGAGCGTCGGGATCGGCGACGCGGGGGGCGCCGCGAGGGTGTCGGCGTCGGAGCGTGCGGTCGGCGTTTCGGCGGTGGATTCGGAGGGCGGCATCAGCGCTCCTCCCGCGCCTGGGCGCGCGCGTAGAACATCAAGACGAGCAGCACCAGCGTCAGCAGGATCATCGCGCAGGCCGCGCCAAAGGGCCAGTTGCCCGCGTTGCCCTTGAATTGCTCCTCGATGAGCGAGCCGATCATAAAGGTCTTGGCCCCGCCCAGAAGGTCCGGCGCGAGGAACGCCCCGAGCGACGGCACGAAAACGAGGATGCAGCCTGCCACGATGCCGGGCTTGACCACCGGGATCACGATCCGGCGCAGGATCGTCCATTTCGGGGCGTAGAGGTCGGCGGCGGCTTCCGACAAAGCGAAGTTGTAGCGCTCCACGGCAGCGTAAATCGGCAGCACCATGAACGGCAGGTAGGAATAAAAGAGCCCCAGCTGCACGGCGAAGTTGGTGTTCACCAGTTGCAGCGGCTCGCCGATCACGCCAAGCGCCATCAGCCCGTCGTTCAGCGGACCGTTCTCGCGGATCAGGAACTTCATCGAGACGGTGCGTATGAGCAGGTTCACCCAATAGGGGATCGTGATGAGAAAGAGCCACACAGAGCGGGTGTGCGCGGGCCGTGTCGCGATGAAGAAAGCGGTCGGGAAGCCGATCAGGAGGCACAGGAGCGTCGCGCCCGTGGCCTGCAGGATCGAGCGGATGTAGATCGTGATGTAGGCCCATTGGATGTCGGGGCTGTCGTCGCCGAAGAGCCCTCTGTCGAAGAGGAACTGGTCGTAGGCGGCGAGGGTGAACTCCCAGATGACGCCGCCGCGGAACTCCTTGGTCAGGAAGGAGTAGACGAGCATCAGCAGGACCGGCAGGAACATGAAGATGCCGATCATCACCCAGGACGGCATCAGGAGCCATGTCCGGACGGGCCGGAAGGTCGAGGAGACCGTGCGTCCGCTGCCCGCCGCCGCTGCCATCAGTCCACCAGAAACCGCGCCGCGCCGGGCGCGATCGAGGCAAAGACCGGGTCGCCCTGTTGCGGCATCGCAGCACCCGTCTCGGTGTTCTGCGCCCGGGCGGTTAGGGAAAGGCTCTCGCCGAGGTGGACAATGAACTGCGTGTCGGTGCCGAGATAGGTCGCGGGGCCGAGACGGCCCTTCAGGCTCTCGCCCGTCGGCGCCTCGCGGCTGAGCCGCACGGCTTCAGGCCGGATCGATAGCATGCCCGCCGTGCCCACGCCAATGGCGCTGCCCGCGCGCGGGGCGTGCAGCACCTCGCCATCGGGAAGGCGGCAGGTCAGCAGGCCCTCCCCCACCTCGGTGACGACGGCCTCCAGCAGATTGGTCTCGCCGATGAAGTCGGCCACGAAGCGGTTGGCCGGGTCACGGTAGATCTCCTGGGGCGCGCCGATCTGCTGGACATGCCCCGCCGACATGACGGCGATCCGGTCGGACATCGAGAGCGCCTCCTCCTGGTCGTGGGTGACGAAGATGAAGGTGATGCCGGTCTCCTGCTGGAGCCGCTTGAGCTCGGCCCGCATCTCCTGGCGCAGCTTGAGGTCGAGCGCGGAGAGCGGCTCGTCGAGCAGCAGCACCTTGGGACGCGGCGCCATCGCGCGGGCGAGCGCCACGCGCTGCTGCTGGCCGCCCGAAAGCTGGCTGGGCTTGCGGTGCACGAACTCCTGCAGGCGCACCATCTCGACCATCTGCGCCACCCGTGCGGCGATGTCGGGCGCCGCCCAGCCGAGCATCTGCAGGCTGAAGCCGATGTTCTCGCTCACCGACATATGCGGAAAGAGCGCGTAGTTCTGAAACACCGTGTTGACCGGGCGCTTGTCGGGCGGCAGGTCTTCGATCTCGTCGCCGTAGAGGTGGATCGTGCCCGCGCTGGTCGCCTCGAACCCCGCGATCATCCGCAAAAGCGTGGTCTTGCCGCAGCCGGAGGGGCCCAGCAGCGTGAAGAACTCGTTGTCGGCGATGTCGAAGGTGACGTCGCTCAGCGCGGTGAAGTCGCCAAACATCTTGCGCACATGGGTCAGACTGATCGCGGCGCCCGTGCTCATCTTAAACGGGGGGTACCCAATGCCAGCGAGCGACGCTTTCTATGCGCGTGTTCATAGCGGGGCGAGCCCTGCAACTTCGCGGCGAAACGGCAACGCATCCCCGATGTCCTCTTGGTCCAGCTCGCGGGCGTAGCGGTGGCCCGCATAGGTTGCCCAGGCAATCGGCCCCGGTGCCTGAGCATCGCCGATGCATGTCACCGAGACAATGCCCGCGTCCGCCCATGCCGCGGCCTGGTCCCGCAGGGCCTGAAAAACGGCATCCTCTGGCTGACGTGCGGCGACCATCACCACTGCATCTGCCTCCTCCGCGCGCTCTTGCCCGGTGAAGGTGCAATTTGTGGTCACGTGGCTCGCACCGATCCGTGTCACACCGCGGTTGAGCACAATCTCGACCCCCATCTCCGCGAGGCGGCGATGGATCTCGCCCTGTTCGAGCGTGTTGACCGACCATTCGGACACATAGGCGGCGGGTGTCACGAGCGTCACGCTACAGCCCGTCTGCACCAGAAGTTCGGCCAGCACGCCGCCCATGTAGTAGTGATCGTCATCGTAGATCAGGACCCGCTCCCCCTCCGGCAAACGTCCCTCCATCAGGTCATCGGGCGTGAAAAGCGGCATCGCTGGGTCGATCGGAAACGGCACGACGTGCTGGCGCGAGACCCCGTCGCGCCGCCAGGTGGCGCCTGTCGCGAGGCAGATGTGCTCGAAGCCAAACTCCAGGATCTGGCTCGCGTCGAGCGGGCTGTCGAAATAGATCTCGACATTCGGTTTCTGAGAGAGCTGGTAGGCCCGATAATCGGCGACGCGGCCCCATGCAGAGAGCCCCGGCAGCTTGCGTTCGCGCGCCACACGCCCGCCCAGGCCCCGTCCGGCTTCCGCAAGCGCCACGTCATAGCCGCGCTCGGCACAGGCGCGGGCCGCTTCGAGCCCCGCCGGCCCTGCCCCGACGATCAGGACGCCTTGCGACCCTCCCTTGGGATTCATCCGCTCCGGGTGCCAGCCCTTGCGCCACTCCTCCATGAAGGTCGGGTTCTGTGTGCACCGGCTGATCGACATGGTCATATCGCCCGTGATGCAGATGTTGCAGCCTATACACTCGCGGATATCGTCGATCCGTCCCTCTTCCACTTTCTTGGGCAGAAACGGATCGGCGATGGAGGGCCGCGCACAGCCGATAAAATCCAGCGTCCCGGAGGTGATCATCCGCGCCATCACGTCGGGGGACGTGAAACGGCCGACCCCGACAACGGGCTTGGAGGTCAGCGCCTTGATCCCCTGCACGAGGTCTTCCTGTGCGGCTTCGCCCTTGAACCGCGACGGGCCGGAGCAATCCTCCCACGTGCCATGCGCGAGGTCCCAAAGATCCGGCAGGTCCGCGTGCATCTCGATAAAGTCGCGTACTTCGGAATTGGCGAAGCCCAGCTCGCCAACCATCTCATCCAGCGACAGGCGCAGCGTCAGTCCCATCGTATCGCCCACCGCGTCGCGGATGTCGGCGACGACCTCGCGGATGAAGCGCGCGCGATTCTCCAGGCTGCCGCCATAGGCATCGCCGCGCATGTTTGTGGCAGTGGAAAGAAAGTGCTGGAAGATGCCGAACCCATGCGCGCCATAAAGGCAGATCAGGTCAAACCCCGCGGTGCGGGCGCGTATGGCTGCGTTGACAAACCAGCGGCGCAAGTTGCGGATATCCTCGCGATCCAGCGCGCGGGCATGAACGGGATCGTTCGTAAAGGTGCGGATCGGGCCAGCAGAGACGGCGAGCGGCACTTCCTTTGTGTAAAGGTTTGGCCCGTTTATCCCCGAATAGGCCAGTTGGATCCCAGCGAGCGCGCCATGCGCCTTCATGGCGTCGGCCATGCGCGCGATCATCGGGATATCGGCATCGTCCCAGAGGCGCAGCTCGATGAAGGGCGTGATCTCCGAGGTGTGATGCATCTCGCATTGCTCGGTGAAGACGACCCCCCAGCCGCCCTCGGCCTTGATCCCGCGCATGGCGGCGGCGGCAGACGGGTCGCGGTAACCGCCGCCATTGCAATGGGGCACTTGGTAAAAGCGGTTCTTGGCCGTGACGGGTCCAATAGCCATCGGTTCGAACAATACATCGTAGCGGCTGCGCGTGCGCCGTGTCGTGTCCCCTGGCTCGGCCGCGTCCTTCATTGCTCTTCCTTCGGTTGCCCCTGCTCGATCCGACAAGCCAGCTGCCGGTGATAGGTCAGCAGGAATTGCGGCGACAGGAAAGAACCCTGTAAGTAACGGTTGCTTAGGCCCGCACTAATCGCCGTTTTTCCGGTCAGGGCACGACGTTGGGTGTTGACGCGTTGGGCACAGAGAAGATCTCTGGGCGCATGGATACCATCGCCCTGCTCGACCGCCTCATTGCCTTCCCGACCATCAGCCACCTGTCGAACCGACCGTTGATCGACTTTTGCGCCGATCTTCTGCGGGCAGCGGGCGCAGACGTGCGGATCATCGAAGACAGCACCGGGCAAAAGGCCAACCTTTATGCGACGATCGGGCCACGCGACAGGCCGGGTGTTCTGTTGTCGGGGCACACGGATGTCGTGCCGACCGAGGGTCAGAACTGGACGGTGCCCCCCTTCGAACTGACCGAGCGTGACGGACGCCTTTACGGGCGCGGTACGACAGACATGAAGGGGTTCGTCGCGGCAGCCCTTGCCCTTGCCCTGCGCGCGGCCCGGCTGCCGCTTCAGACACCGCTGCACTTGGCCCTGTCCCATGACGAGGAGGTCGGATGCGTCGGCGTCCGGTCTTTGATCGCGATGCTGGCGGAGGCCGAGATCCGCCCGCGGCTCTGTCTCGTCGGCGAGCCGACACTCATGGCGCTGGCGACCGGCCACAAAGGCAAGACCTTTCTGAAGGCGACGTGCACCGGGCGGGAGGCGCATTCCTCGCTTGCGCCCGAGGCGCTCAACGCGGTGCATCTGGCGTGCGACACGGTGAGGCTGATCCGGGACCTGCAAAACGAAGTCATCGCCAGCGGCGTCACAGACCCGGCCTACGATGTGCCGTACACCACGTTGCACGTCGGCCAACTCTCGGGGGGCGTGGCGCTGAACATCGTGCCCAACCACGCCGAAATCATCTTCGAGATCCGCAACCTCATGGGCGATGACCCGGCGGCTATGCTCGACACCCTGCGCACCCGGTTGGCAGCCCATCTCGCCCCCCTGCGCAACGACTTTCCGGAGGCTGCTGTCGACATCGTCGAAACCGGCGGCTACCCGGCGCTCGACACGCCACAGGATGCGGACGTGGTGGGCTTTGCAAAAGCGCTAACCGGGGCCAACGCGACGCTCAAGGTGGCCTATGGCACCGAAGCTGGGCTCTTTTCGGAGCACCTTGCGCTGCCGACCGTCGTGTGCGGACCCGGCTCCATCGCACAGGCGCACAAGCCCGACGAATACGTCACGCGCGACCAGCTTGCGCACTGCGATGCGATGCTCGACGGGCTGCTTGTCCGGTTGCAAAGCGGGCTCTAAAGCCTCTGTCGCGGGCCGCGCGCTCGCTCTCCTTTCGTGCCGGAGCCATTCCCCGGCGCTGAGATGTGCAGCCGGAAACTGTCCGACCGCGGCGCCACTGATCGCCCTTCGAGCCCGGAATCCGCAGGGTCAGCGGGATCCGATGCCCGGGACAACCCCGCTGGTCACTTGCGCGCGGACGTGATCGCAAAATGCCTGAACGATCTGCGTGCGGTGCGACGTGCGCTTCAACGCAAGGCCAAGGATCATTGGGCGCACGTCGTCGCTGAGCGGCAGAAGTGCCAGATGCGCGCCATCGGGAGCAAGCTGCGTGGGCATCCGCATATTGATCAGACCAAACCCGAAGCCATTGGCCACGAGGCTGCGCGCGACAGACATCTGCGCTGTCCGTTCGGCAATGGCGGGGCGCAGACCGGCGCTCTGAAAGATCGACAGAAAGTACTCCCGGCTAAGCGGAATATCCAACAGCACCATGGGCTCCTCGGCCAGATCCTGAAGGGTCAGCGCATCGTTCTCGGCCAGGGGATGATCGGCGGCGAGCATCACATAGGGCGGCAGAGCGGTGAGCGCGTCAAACGAGATATCCTTTGGGATTTCGAGATCGTACGTGATGGCCACGTCGATCTCGGCACGGCTGAGCATACGCAACAGATCGAGCTGCGAGCCCTCGCGCAGCGATACGTTCGCCTCCGGGTAGGCGTCTTGAAACGACCGGCGCAAGGCGGCGCTGACCATAGGTGCGACAGTGCTGAGCGCCCCAACGGTGAGACGTCCGCGCGGGCGCTGGATGATGTCGCTGGCCAGATCGTTGAGCGCGAGCGCATCATCGAGGATCTTTTGCGCGGCGTTGAACATGCGCCGTCCGCCAGGCGTCAGATGCAGGCCCTGCGCGTGGTGGCGCACAAAGAGCTGGAGGCCGAATTCCTGCTCAAGCTGGCTGATCGCCGCGGAGATCGAGGGCGAGGACACGTTCAGACGCTGCGAGGCGAGCGCAATCGTCCCCGCCTCGCCCACCGCGACGAAATACTCAAGCTGCCTCAAGGTATAGCGCAGAGCCATGGCCTCAATCTCGCTGCGGGGGCGTGCCGGTTCAAGTCGCCAATGCGTGCCTCAGGCGCGGTACTTGATCCAGGTCGTCTTGAGCGCGGTGTATTTATCGAGCGCATGGAGCGAGAGGTCGCGCCCATAACCCGATTGCTTGAAGCCGCCAAAGGGTGTCATCGCGCTCAGCGCATCGACAGTGTTGACGGAGACGGTGCCCGCCCGGAGCTTGCCCGACACCCGGATCGCGCGGGAAAGATCGTCTGTCCAGAGCGAGGCCGCGAGTCCATAGGGCGTGTCGTTGGCCAGCGCGATGGCCTCCGCCTCGGTATCGAACGCGGTCACGGCAAGCACAGGGCCAAAGATCTCCTCGCGTGCGATGAGGTGATCGGGGGGCACATCGTCAAAGATGGTCGGTTGCACAAAGCAGCCTATCTCTGCGACGGTCACGCGCGCCCCCCCGGTCACGAGCCGCGTATCCTCTCGCCCCGCCGCGATGTAGCGCATGACGGTATCGGTCTGCGCGGCGTCGACCATCGCGCCCATCTTCGAGGCAGGGTCCAGCGGGTCGCCAGGCTGCATGGCCGCGGCGCGCGCGATGAGTTTCTCCACCATGGCGTCCTTGACGCTGCGCTCCACCAGCAGCCGCGAATTGGCAGAGCACACTTCGCCCTGGTTAAAGAAGATGCCGAAGGCGGCCATGTCGGCCGCGGCGTCGAGATCGGCGCAATCGGCGAAGACGAGATTGGGGCTTTTGCCGCCCGTCTCCAGCCAGACCTGCTTCATATTGGATTGCCCGGCATAGTGCTGAAAGAGCTTTCCGACGGGCGTCGAGCCCGTGAACGCAAGGCAATCGACATCCATATGGCGCCCCAGCGCCTGACCGGCGGTTTCGCCGTAGCCGGGCACGACGTTCAGCACCCCCGCCGGCAGGCCCGCCTCCATGGCGAGTTCCGCAAGGCGCAACGCGGAGAGGGGCGATTGCTCGGCGGGCTTCAGCACCACGGAGTTGCCCGCTGCGAGGGCTGCCGCGACCTTCCAGGTGGCCATGTCGAGCGGGAAGTTCCAGGGTACGACGGCCCCCACGACGCCGAGAGGCTCGCGCCGCACCAATGCCAGATCGCCCGGGCCGGTCGGTGCAATCTCGTCATAGATCTTGTCGATGGCCTCGGCGTACCACTGGAAGAACGCCGCCGCGCCGGGCACGTCGATCGTCGCAGCATCCGTGACGAGCTTGCCCATATCGAGGCTGTCGAGCAGCGCCAGCTCGGCCAGATTGTCCCGGATCAGGTCGGCGAGCTTGAGCAGCACCGCCTTGCGTCCCTGGGGCGCCATGCCGGACCAGTGCCCTGCGTCAAACGACGCGCGGGCGGCGCGCACGGCACGGTCGATATCCTTGGCGTCGCCTTCAGCCACGTTGGCAATCACCGCGCCCGTCGCCGGGTTCAGCGATGCGAAGGTCTTGCCGGAGGCTGCGGGCACGAACGCCCCATCGACAAAGGCGTGGTGACGGATGTCGAGCCGTGCGGCGGCATTGATCCAGTCCTTGTGGCTCATGTCGGTCATGCGTGTGTCCCTCGGCTTGGTCTTCTACGGTGCTACGCGTCGCCCGGAACGCCGTAGGATGGCGCCTCTCGGGGATCGAGCGCGCGCTGCACATAGGCATCCATCTGCGGCTTGTAGACATCCCAGGCGGCGGCGACGGCGTCGATCGGACAGGTCTCGGCCCAGTCGATGCGCAGATCCGCCACCGGCCAGGGCAACCGGTCGCACAGCTGCAACCCTGCGGAATGGACCGGGCCAGCCTCTCCGCCCGCCTCCCGCCCCGCGATGAGCGCAGCCATCAGGCGGTCGCCGAGATGTCCGCGTGTGCGCGCAAAGCTCTCCAGCAGAACCTCCGGGATGGCCTCGGAGGCGAGAAGATTGCCAGCGGCGACGGCGTTCTCCGCCTGCGCTTGCCCCCAGACCCCGAGGACCTGCGCACCAGAATGGATGGCGCCGCGTCCCGCGTCGTCAACCGCCAGAACCTGCCGGTAGTCCATGAAGCGGCCCAGGCGGCGGACCTCGGCAACCGCATCGGGCGCCCCCGCCCCATCGGCCATCAGGTCCAGCGTTAGGGGCCCCAGTGCAGGGTCGGTCACGTTCTGACTGGCCACGGCTCCCACGCCGGCGCGTGTAAAGGCGCAGCGCGCCGCGACTGCCGGCGAAGACGACGAGATCGCAACCCCGAACATCCCGGTCTCGCCACAGCGGGCCACAATGGAAAACGTCATTCCGGGATCACTGCCGTGGCGTCGATCTCGACGAGCCAGTCAGGCCGCGCCAGAGCTTGCACCACGAGCCCCGTGGAGACCGGATGCACGCCTTTCAGGTATGTCCCCATCGTGCGGTAGACGGCCTCACGGTGGCGCACGTCGGTGATGTAGACGACAACCTTGACCAGATGCGCCATGTCCCCCCCCGCCTCTTCGATCAGCTGGCGGATGTTTTGCATCACCTTGTGGGTCTGCGTCACTGGATCGTGGCTGCCGATATCCTCCGCGGTGTCGAGGTCCTGCGGGCATTGCCCGCGCAGCCAGACGATCTGACCACCTGACGTCACGACCGCCTGGCACAGGTCGGTGTCGATGTTTTGCTCCGGGTAGGTGTCGCGGGTGTTGAACGGGCGCAGACGGGTGTGGGTCACGGGATCTCATCCTGTTGCCGCCGAACGCGCGGGCGACGCGTCCGATGCAAGGACCTTAACCACGCCCTTGGCGCGATAAAGGCGCTTCTTTGCCACGCGCTGCTTTGGCAAAGCCTAATCAAGCACATCGCGACTGAGCAGAGACGCGCAGCAGGACACGTATGCCAGCGCGTTGGCGCGACGCTGCGCCCTGTGCCTCGTGGTCTGGTTTGCGCGGCACAGGAAACGGCACGGCGAAACGACACCTAGACCCGGCACAGCTCGCCCTCGCGACCCGAGGCTGTACTCGCACTCAACCCTGCGCTCCTGCGCACAGACCGGATCAACGATGTATGGCCTTGGGGCCATCCGGGGAAGACGCCTCTCGCTCAAATCAGCCTTGCTGCGGGCTGCCCCAAAGGTGTCGCAGCGCATTCAGCTAAATTCCTATACCATCGCCGATCCCAGATCCCGCATGGTGCAGAAGGAAGGCGCGCCGGAGCGCTCCGCATAAATGGTCATGGCAAAACGGCCTGTGAGCAACCCCTATCATTTATTGGAATTGATGAGCAACGTGCTCACTCGCTCCGCTCTGTAGTGCCCGACTTAGGTTCCGGGCTCATCGATCGTCGTAGCCAGAAGATGACGTCTGCGGCGAGTGCGATGGCTGACAGGAGAACTTTCGGGCAGCGGTCGTAGCGGGTTGCGATACGACGCCAGTCCTTTAGACGACCCAAGATGATCTAGGTCGTTGCTCGGCAGGCGAATTTGAGCATGCGCTGAGAGGGGCGAGTGCGCCGTTTGGGGCGGCGTTTGTCGTATCGGACGGCCTTGCCGCGGGACGTCCTGCAGGGAATGCAGAGCCGTAACCCCTTGTCCCGCACGGCTTTGCGGAACCAATCGGCGCCGGAGCCCCGGTCGG
>JBCCYI010000165.1:0-10902 GCA_039189975.1 Pseudomonadota bacterium | reverse complement strand
TTCTTCAGCACGCCGATGATCTTGTTTCGGGGGGCTTACGCGGCCCCACCGGGGCCACGGTCCCATTCCAACGCCGTGACCCGCTTGCGCGTCATGGGTCTTCCTCCTTCAGTCAAAGGTCGAAAACTCCAGTGCCCAATGGCCCGGATCTCGCCGAGAAGGGCACGATCTTTCGGTCCTCTATCCGCTTGAGCGTCCGCGACCGCAGACGACGATTTCCTCATTAGGTGGAGCGGCGGCAGTAGAGCCGCGGCCACCATCTACACCTTCATTAAAGCCTCCGGTATGTCTCAAATAAACCTCTAAGCCTGGCTCATGTGTGTCCTCTCCCCTATCGCGGCTTGCTAAGGGACCGAGCGCGCAGTGCTCACACCATTGATCTGGACCATAGAGTAGGCGTCAGGGTGCAGTAGAAAGAGTCGTGGGTTTCGTGACCAGACAGATAAGCGATGTCGCTGACATCGAAATCGCGCAAGTTCGTGTTTTCGCGGGCCAAGTAAGGGCGCGCATCCGGTAGGAGCGGTTTGAAGCCAGGGCGTTCCTTTTGGGGATGGCGCCGTAGCGTGCGCTTGGATTGGGCAATCGAACCAGAAGTCGTGTCCGTCGCTTTGGTTTCGGCATAGCTCAATACGGCTGGGCGGGCTCTTTTGCCTGCTTCCGGTGTGCACCCTATTCACAACGGCCGAGACCTTCGCACCTGGGAGAGCGCATGGCTCCGGCTGCTTGGCGCGGGTCTAGGTGGACACGCCGTCTGCGACAGTTGTCCGAAGTTTTTCAGGCGCGCAGAGGGTCTTGGACCGGGCAATGCGGTGCAGCATCTCCGTAATGCCTATTGCAGGAAGCGCGACCGGAAAGAATGGTGGAAGGCTCGTTTCGTGCTTCATTTGCGTGAGGGCGAGGCCAATATCCTTACCTCTTAGGGTTTGAACAGCGTTCCGTCGTGCAAAGAGGTGCTCCGTAGTCCGACGCGCTTCTGTCGGGATCGCGGTTGGCGGTGGCTTCGCCCCCTGCAAGAGGGCCGCTTGGCCGATTGACAGGCTCTCAATGGCGTTGAAGAGATGTCGGACGATGGTATTTCTGTCGTGCTCGGAGGTGGGCTAGACCAGAGCTTGGGACGCGGCGGCGGGGTATGGCGTCACGCGGCAAGCCAATAAAGCGGCGCGCCAAAACGGGGATCGTCTCGCTAAGGGCGCAGGCGCCAAACCCACACAGGGAGAGTCTGCGCGCCACACGCCAGCCCTGCTGTTGGCGAAGGTGTTGGTTGGCCTCGCCTGAGGCGGCCCTGGACCGCGGAACCAAGCGGGGGTCTCTCATCCCGCGCCAAAGGGCAGCCGAGTTCGCTGGGTCGCGTGCCAGGCGGGCCCATTCGCGTGATCGCCACGCCTCCCCACGGCCAAGGCGTGCACTGCGCGCAAAGCATCGGCGTGAGGCTGTGAGAAGGTGCTCGGCGGGCGATCCCCGCAGGAGCCGCGGCAACGCTCAACGGGTCGTGGCACCATGCTTTCGGCGCCAAAAGTGTGCCCACATGCCAGAGAAACCAGCGCTGCACGGGGGAGGGTGTTAGCCCGGTCGTCACTGGCGCGAGCCGTACGCAGTGCCGTCGCGTTCGGAGAAGCTGCGGCGGTTGACCGCCTCGTAGGGCCCCACGCATGCGTAGGGCGCATGTCGGGTTTGCCATCCCTCTCGGTGTGACACTTTTTTGAACTTGATCCCTTGCACCTCCCGCATTGCAAGAGTATCCGACCGATGTTGGCGCGGGGTGGAGCAGCCCGGTAGCTCGTCAGGCTCATAACCTGAAGGTCGTAGGTTCAAATCCTACCCCCGCAACCAACCTTCCCCGTCATTGCAGCTTTCCGCCCGTTTGCCGGTTTCGTCCGATGACGTGATAGGGCAGAGACCCGCGGCAGAGCATCAGCGGCGCGCAACGACGTGACGCGGTTTTGTGCGCCCTCGCCCAAAGCCACGCCATGCAGAGCCGTGGGCGCCGCCTCTATGGAAGGGCCGCTGCATCGTTGCCTGATTTTTGAGCACAGACCCGCGTGGGATGCCTTGCACAGGGTCATGGCTGGTGCTTCGCCCCGTCGGAGGATATGCGGCGCGCACCCGCCGTCGCACCGCCAAGCGACTGATTTGCAGAGCGCCGCTGCCGGAGGCCCGTCGAGGCCACCGGTGGTGCTGCGCGCGCCCTGAGGAGGAGTGCGTGACATGACATTGGATGCCTATCGCCGGGAGTGGTTTAGCAACGTTCGGGGGGATCTGCTGTCCGGACTGGTCGTGGCCCTCGCGCTTATCCCCGAAGCCATTGCGTTTTCGATCATCGCAGGCGTGGACCCGAAGGTGGGCCTCTATGCGTCGTTTTCTATCGCTGTGATCACGGCCATCACTGGGGGGCGGCCCGGCATGATCTCTGCCGCGACGGCGGCGACGGCCGTCCTGATGGTGACGCTCGTCAAGGAGCACGGGCTGCAATACCTGCTTGCCGCGACGGTGCTGGCGGGGCTGTTGCAGATCGGGGCGGGGCTTTTGAGGCTCGGCTTCGTCATGCGGTTCGTCTCGAAATCGGTCATGACCGGCTTCGTCAACGCCCTCGCGATCCTGATCTTCATGGCGCAGCTGCCGGAACTCGACCCGCGCGAGGTAACGTGGATCACCTACCCACTGGTCGCCGCGGGGCTAGCGATCATCTACCTGTTTCCTAGGGTGACGACGGCGGTGCCTTCGCCGCTCGTGACGATCATCGTGCTGACGCTGCTCGTCTGGGCGCTTGGGATCGACGTGCGGTCGGTGGGCGACATGGGCGCGTTGCCGGACACGTTGCCGGTGTTTCTGATCCCAGACATTCCGCTGAATTTTGAGACGCTTGCGATCATCTTCCCCTATTCTGTGGCGGTCGCGGTGGTGGGGCTCTTGGAGAGCCTGATGACGCAGAACATCGTCGACGATCTGACGGACACGCCCTCGGACCGCAATCAGGAATGCATTGGGCAGGGACTGGCCAACACCGCCACCGGATTCATCGGCGGCATGGCGGGCTGCGCGATGATCGGGCAGTCGATCATCAATGTGAAGTCCGGCGGGCGGGGGCGGCTGTCGTGCTTCGTGGCTGGGGTGTTCTTGCTGATCCTCGTGGTGGGCTTGGGCGATTTGGTGTCGATCATCCCGATGCCGGCGCTCGTGGCGATCATGATCATGGTGTCGATCGGGACGTTCTCGTGGTCCTCGCTGGGCGCGCTGCGGACGCATCCGCGCTCGTCGTCGGTGGTGATGGTGGCGACCGTGGTGACGGTCGTCTACACGCACAACCTGGCGATCGGGGTGCTGGTGGGGGTGCTCCTGTCGGGCATCTTCTTTGCCGCCAAGATCGCGCAGCTGTTCCGCGTGCGCTCGGAGGCGAGCGCGGACGGGCGGGTGCGGACCTACTACGTCGAGGGGCAGCTCTTTTATGGCTCGGTTGAGGACTTCATGAAGGCGTTCGACTTTCGCGAGGCGCCCGAGCGCGTCGTGATCGACGTCAGCCGCGCCCATATCTGGGACATCTCGTCGGTCCAGGCGCTCGACATGGCGGTGCTGAAGTTCCGACGCGATGGGGCGGAGGTCGAGATCATCGGGATGAACGCGGCGTCGGAGACCCTTGTCGACAAGCTCTCGGTGCACGACAAACCGGGAGCCATGGACGACCTGATGGCGCATTGAGGGGCCAAAGCGAGGGAGCTGAGATGACCAACAAACTGATCGCGCTGGTCGACGGGTCGATCTATTCGCAAAGCGTGTGCGAGCACGCGGCCTGGGTGTCACAGCGCTCCGGCTGGGCGGTGGAGCTGCTCCATGTGCTGGGCCGCCGCGAGGGGGCGGAAAAGGCGGACCTGTCGGGCTCCATCGCGCTCGGCGCGCGCACGGCTCTTTTGGAGGATCTCGCGGCGCTCGATGCGCAGCGGGCCAAGCTCGTCACCCATCGGGGGCGGGCGATCCTGGAGGACGCGCGGGCTATTCTCGACGGGGCGGGGGTGAACGAGATCACCACGCGATTGCGCCATGGCGACATCGTCGAGACCGTGGCCGAGCAGGATGTCGGCGCCGAGATGGTCATGATCGGCAAGCGTGGCGAGGCGGCGGACTTTGCCAAGGGGCACCTCGGCTCCAATCTGGAGCGGATCGTGCGCTCCGCCTCCCGGCCGATCTTTGTTGCCGCGCGGGCGTTCCGGCCGGTGGAGCGGGTGCTGGTGGCCTATGACGGCGGTGCGTCGTCGATGAAAGCGATCGACCACATCTCGCGCATGGCGCTCTACCAGGGGCTTGCTGTGCATGTCGTCACCGTCGGGTCGGCGACGGATGCGGTGAAAAAGGGGCTGGAGGACGCGCGGGCGATGCTGCGGGCTGCGGGGATCGAGGCGACCACGGAGGTCGTGCCGGGCCAGCCCGAGACAGCGCTCGCGAAGCTCGTGGAGACCGGACCCTATGAAATGCTCGTCATGGGCGCCTATGGACATTCGCGGATCCGGACGCTGATTATCGGGTCGACGACCAGCGAAATGCTGCGGTCGTGCAAAGTCCCGGTGGTACTGGTCCGCTGAGGGCAGCCGCAGAAGGACCCCACGCGATGAAGCCCGACAGCCCCGAACACGCCCCGCCCGCGGATGCCGCCGCGCGCCAGGCGGTGGCCCCGGTGATCTGCTACCCGACGGACACGTTGCCGCCGCCGGACCTTGCGGCGCGGCGTGCCCATGCGGCGCGGCACAGGGCCGAGCGGGTCGTCCTCGCCCCGCCGCGCGATGCGGCCTGCGTCGATGTCCCGGCGGGGGCGACGTTTCGGATCGTCTCGGTCGAGGGGCCGCAGGTGGGCGATCTCAACCTGTGGAACGCCGCCGACCTCACGGAGCGCTTCTACGCCGGCAAGACGCGGGCGCTCCACGGCACCCATCTAAGCACCGGCGATCAGATGTGGAGCACCTTTCCGCACATGCGCCCCATGGCGACGATCCTGTCGGACAGTCTCGATTGGTACGGCTTTGATGCGGATGGCGGGTCGGTCCACGATGTGATCGGCACGCGATGCGATCCCTACACCGGACGTCTGCTCGGCGGCGGTGACTACCACTACTGCTGCCATTCCAACCTGACGCGCGCGTTGGCCCAGCATCGCGGCCTGCCCCTGCACGAGGCGGAGATGCACGTCCACGACGTGCTCAACGTCTTCATGTGCACGGGCTTCACCCACGACACGCATCAGTATTTCATGAAGGCCAGCCCGGTGCGCCCCGGTGACGCGCTGGAGTTCTTTGCCGAGATCGACCTCGTCGTCGGCCTCTCCGCTTGTCCGGGCGGCGATTGCAGCTCGGAGCATTCGTCCGATGTTGCGCAATGCCACCCGCTTCGGATCGAGGTCCGCGAGGGCGGCGGGACATGGCCAGAGGCGCCCGTGTCGCCCTACAGCCGGACCCACGGGACATAGCAATCCCGCCGTGCCCTTGGGGCCGTCGAAATGTGTCACATCGTGCCGACGCGTCTGCCGCGCTAGCACGACCCCACCGCAGAGCCGGTTTGCCAGAGGAGAGACCCGATGCTCGATAATGATATCTTGGACGCCTGGGACCGCGAGAGCTTCCTCCACCCGTCGACCCATCTGGGCAAGCATACCCGCGGCGAGGCGCCGGGGCGGATCATGCGGGGCGGTGCGGGCTCGTTTGTCGAGGATCGGGACGGCAATCGCCTGCTCGACGCGTTTGCCGGGCTCTACTGCGTCAACGTCGGTTACGGGCGCCAGGAGATCGCCGAGGCGATTGCCGAACAGGCGCGCGAGCTGGCCTATTACCACGCCTATGTCGGTCACGGCACAGAGGCGTCGATCACGCTGGCCCACATGGTGATGGAGCGCGCGCCGGCGCATATGGCGCGGGTCTACTTCGGCCTCGGCGGGTCGGACGCGAACGACACCAATGTCAAACTCCTTTGGTACTGCAACAACATCCGCGGGCTGCCGGAGAAAAAGAAGATCATCACGCGGGAGCGGGCCTATCATGGCTCCGGCCTGATGTCGGGCTCGCTCACCGGGCTCGCCGCCTTCCACCAGAAGTTCGACCTGCCGCTCGACCGGGTGTTGCGGACCACGGCACCCTACTACTACCGGCGCGCCGAGCGGGACATGACGGAGGCGGAATTCACCGCCCATTGCGTGTCCGAGCTGGAGGCGCTGATCGCGCGTGAGGGCGCCGACACGATCGCCGCCTTCATCGGTGAGCCGGTCCTGGGCACCGGCGGAATCGTGCCGCCGCCGGAGGGGTACTGGGCGGCGATTGCGCCCGTCCTCAAGGCCCACGACATCGCGCTCATCACCGACGAGGTGGTGACCGGCTTTGGCCGTCTGGGCGAGATGTTCGCCGCGCCGATGTTCGGTCTGGAGCCCGACTTCATGACTATCGCCAAGGGCGTGACATCCGCCTACGCGCCGCTCTCCGGCTCCATCGTCAGCCAGAAGGTCTGGGACGTGCTGGTGCAGGGCAACGACGCCCACGGCCCCCTCGGCCACGGCTGGACCTATTCGGCCCACCCCATCGGTGCGGCGGCGGGCGTGGCGAACCTCAAGCTGCTCGACAGTCTCGGCCTGGTGCAAAACGCCGCCGAGGTCGGCCCCTACCTGACCGCGCAAATGCGCGCGGTGGTGGGCGACCACCCCCACGTCGGCGATGTGCGCGGCATCGGGATGCTCACCGCCGTGGAGCTGGTGCAGGACAGGTCCGGCCCGGTGTTCTTCGACAAGGTTGGAGCCGTCACAGCCGACGTCGTGGCGGCGATGGGGCGTCACGGGGTGATTGCGCGCGCCATGCCCCAGGGCGACATCCTCGGCTACGCGCCTCCGCTGTGCCTCAGTCGGGAGGAGGCCGACACAGTCGTCGCAGCGACGCGTGCAGCGATTGTCGAAGTGCTTGGTCCGGGTGCCTAAAGAGCGCGCCGATCAGGCCCACATGCACACGTCCGCGGCCCATGAGGTGCCTGTCTGACATCTGTGCCCAAAGGTCTTTGACACGTGCGCCCGCGCCGGCGTCAGCCGGCGCCACGCCCAACTCTCGCAGGTCGCAAGACCGAGGGAGGCGGGAGCCCCCCGCCCTTGAAGCTAAGGTGCCTGAAATTCGGGCACACGCCTTTTGGCTGCGCAGCTCAGCGCACGCGGGGCTTGAAACCCGTTTCGAGCCTGTTACGGTTTTCGATAAACTGCGGGGAGTGTGCTGTTGGCGTTGGATTCGGGAACACCGAAAGAGGGCTTTGTCGTATTCGACCGTGTCCAAAAGAGCTATGACGGCGAAAGCCTCGTCGTAAAGGACCTCAACCTCTCGATCGGGCAGGGCGAGTTTCTCACCATGTTGGGCCCCTCCGGCTCCGGCAAAACCACCTGCCTGATGATGCTCGCCGGCTTCGAGACGGCGACGCACGGCGAAATCCTCCTCGACGGCAACCCGATCAACAACATCCCGCCCCACAAGCGCGGCATCGGGATGGTCTTCCAGAACTACGCGCTTTTCCCGCACATGACGGTGGCCGAAAACCTCGCGTTCCCGCTCGAGGTTCGCAAGCTCGGCAAGGACGAGCGCGAACGCAAGGTCATGCGCGCGCTCGATATGGTGCAGATGGCCGAGTTCGGCGGGCGCCGCCCCGCGCAACTCTCGGGAGGCCAGCAGCAGCGGATCGCGCTGGCGCGTGCGCTCGTCTTCGAGCCCGAGCTCGTGCTGATGGACGAACCCCTGGGCGCTCTCGACAAGCAGCTGCGCGAGCGCATGCAGTTCGAGATCACCAACCTCGCCCATTCGCTGGGCATCACCACCGTCTACGTCACCCACGACCAGACCGAGGCGCTCACGATGTCGGACCGCGTCGCCGTCTTCAACGACGGCCGCATCCAGCAGCTCGCGCCCCCCGACACGCTCTATGAAGAGCCGGAAAACAGCTTCGTTGCGCAGTTCATCGGCGAGAACAACACGCTCACGGGCATCGTTCAGGAGATCAAGGGCGAGGTCGCCACCGTCCGGCTCGACGACGGCGAGATCATCGACTGCAAGCCCGTCAACGTCAGCCAGCCCGGCGAGCGCACGCAGGTGTCGATCCGCCCCGAGCGCGTGGAATACAACCGCGAGCGCCTGTCCGCCGACGCCCACACGCTGAAGGCGGAAGTCCTCGAATTCATTTACATGGGCGACATTTACCGCACGCGCCTGCGCGTTGCGGGCAACGACGAGTTCATCATCAAGACGCGGAACGCGCCCGACCAGCGGCGTCTGTCGCCGGGGGAGTCGATTGAAATCGGCTGGTTGCCGGAGGATTGTCGAGCGTTGGATGCGGCCTAGCCGCGGCTTGTTCAGAGTTCATTTGTTCACAGAAGGTGCATTTCCATGGGAACCGCGACAGCCAACAAGTTTCAGCCATTTCTGGACTCCGCCGTTGGCAAGGTCACGATCAAGAACCTCGCCGCCGACATGGACGCCGCCCTCGCCAACGCCAAACGCCTGCAGAACACGAGCGCCGCGAAAGGCGGCTCCAGCAGCGCCGTCACGGCCTGGAAGAAGGATTGCACCCTTCTCAAGCAGTTGCGCCTGGACTTGGGTAAGGAGCTCAAGCTCATCCAGAACGGCAAGGCGGAGTCGCTCAAGACGCTTGACGAGATCGTCGCCGACAGTGCCGAAACGCTCGATTGGGTCGAGCAGCGCAACCACGCGTATCAGATGCTTCACAATGCGCAGCTCGATGTGAAGATGGCCGCCATGTTGCCCGTGCTGGGGCTCGTGAGCTCGCACGGCAGCCAGGCCATTTTGCTGCAGCGCAAGCTCGCTCAACTGACCAAAGATCTCAAAGCCGCCGAAAAAGCCACCACAAGCAAGACGGCGAAAGCCGCGTTGACGGCCGTGATGGTGGCAGGGACGATGCTGCTGCCCCCGCTCGGCCTCGCGGGGACGATGTTCGCGCTCGCCGCGTCGCTCGTGGCAGCAGACATCGGTGGACGCGCGATCGACTACGCCGTGGGCGAGGCGCCCTCCCCCCCAGACAAGCTGAAGGCCGTCTACACCGTGGCCGACAGCTCCATCGGTGCTGCGGGTCAGGTCAGCAAGGCGGCCGAGGCGCTGGGCAAGAAGAGCGCGGCCCTCGGTGTCGCCTGGGACGCGGGCGATGCCGGCTACGCGCTCTACAAGAAGAAGAATATCGAAAAGCGCATCGCCGCTCTGATCAAGGAGGCCAAGGCCGCATCCAAAGGCCTCGAAAAGCAGGGCAAGCTGATCAAGAAGCTCCAGAAGGACGCCGTGTCCGCGCTGAACACCGCCCGCAGCAATGCGTCGAGCTTTGCGTCGTCCAAGGCGGCGCGGGACAAGGTGCGCAAAGACTTCAAGGAGTTCAATGACCTGAACTGACTTGACCAAGGTGTGAAAGAGCCATGGCTCTTTCCCGCAGAAAGCCCGCATGGCGCGCCCGACGCTGTGCGGGGACCAGCCATTCGGGCAGACCAAAACAGGAAGGTAACCATGAAACTGAAGAGACTTCTTCTGACGACCGGCGCGGCGCTTATCGCTGCTCCCGCCGTAATGGCCGACGACATGGCCGACAGCATGACGCTCGTCTCCTGGGGCGGTGCCTATCAGCAAAGCCAAATCAACGCCTATTCGGACCCCTACAAAGGGCTGAACGACGGTCTGAACGTCGTCTGGGACGAAAGCTCCGCCGAGGCCGTGGCAAAACTGCGCGCCATGAACGAAGCTGGCAACATCACCTGGGACCTGGTCGATGTGGTTGGCGCGGATGCCATCCGTCTGTGTGACGAAGGCCTCGCCATGGAGATCGACCACGACGAGGTGCTCGCCCCGGCGCCCGACGGCACCCCCGCCTCGGACGACTTCGGCGACCTGATCGTGTCGGATTGCTTCATTCCGCAGATCGTCTACTCCACGACCTTCGGCTATCGCACCGATGTCGAGGCCTGGGGGGGCGCCACGCCGGACGACATTTGCGATGTCTTTGATCTGGAGACGTTCCCGGGCCAGCGCTCGCTCGAGCGTCGTCCGATCAACAATATGGAGTGGGCGCTGCTCTGCTCTGGCGTTGCCAAGGACGACGTCTACGACGTGCTGGAGACGGAAGAGGGCCAGGACATGGCCTTCGCAAAGCTCGAAGAGATCAAGGACAGCGTTGTCTGGTGGTCCGCCGGTGCGGACACGCCGCAGCTTCTGGCGGATGGCGAGGTCGTGATCGGCTCGACCTACAACGGCCGCCTTTTCTCGGTGATCGAGGAACAGGACCAGCCAGTGGCCATGCTCTGGGACGCGCAAGTCTTTGACCTGGACGGCTGGATCATTCCCGAAGGGCTGCCCGAAGACCGT
Source organism: Pseudomonadota bacterium (assembly GCA_039189975.1). Lineage (GTDB taxonomy): Bacteria > Pseudomonadota > Alphaproteobacteria > Rhodobacterales > Rhodobacteraceae > HLUCCA09. The sequence goes on along the minus strand of JBCCYI010000165.1, from coordinate 550 downwards.
CTGGCGCGCGTGCTCGACTTTGTGAGCTTCGCAACCGACACCCAGCGTCTGGCGGATCAGGCCAAGTGGATCTCCTACGGCCCGGCGCGTGAGAGCTCTGCGCCGCTCGTTGGCGCCCACGCCGAGCTGGGCATCGACATGGCCCAGCACATGCCGACCGATCCGGCCAACGCGGCCAACACCTTCCTCTTCAACTACGAGTGGTGGGCCGATTACCGCGACGACCTGGATGCCAAGTTCCAGGCGTGGCTGGCACAATAGACTAATGACGCGGGGCGGGCCAAAGGCTCGCCCCGTTTCCAAGAAAGGCCCATGCCGGGCCAGGACAGGGGACACAGCCATGCCCAAGGGCTACATCATCGGCCACATCACCGTGCGCGATCCGGAAGCCTACAAGGAGTACGTCGCGCGCGATACGCCCGTGCTGGAAGCCCATGGCGCAGAGTTCCTCATCCGGGGCGGCCAGTCCGAGCTGGTTGAGGGCTCGGCTCATGAACGGCACGTGGTGATCGAGTTCCCCAGCTATGAGGCGGCGCTCGCCGCCTACAAC
>JBCCYI010000164.1:0-10910 GCA_039189975.1 Pseudomonadota bacterium | reverse complement strand
TTTGCGATGGTGCTGTGGCATTCGTTCATCCGTGAACAAATCTATGACATAGCCGTGACCCCCGCTCTCGATCCCTCCTCCTAGCCCGCTGCGACGCCTTCGGCGCGGCATCAAGCTGCCGCAAAAGCCGGAAGAGCAGGTCTTCATCGGGCTGGGAGGAGGGATCGAGGTCGGGATTCACGAAGGCGCCAAAGATGTGTTCACGGATGAACAAATGCCACAGCACCATCGCAAAGGGAAGCAGTTTGTTCAGAGATGAACAAACTTTCTACACTCAGGTTCGGCTTCGCGACCTACCGAGCAGCCAAGACCCAAGATGACGTCTGGCGAGAAGAAAATCGTCACCGTGCTGGCCGCGACGGCCCCATCAGTGATCATTACGACCAACGCTACGACGGCGATCAGGGGCGTTCTTGGCAGGGGATATACTACGCCCATGAAAAGGCGATTAAACCCGGCTGTTCCGGGCCACAAGATCCGCCGAGGCGAATGCCCTCGCCCCGCACGCTTCCGGCACATAGACTTGCCCCGGCCGAATTTCCGCGCCCGCGGACTACTCCGCAGCGGAGGCAGCGGCTGCGGGCACGTCGCCGCTACCCTCTTGCTCGGCGAGGAACTTCTCGGCTTCCAGCGCCGCCATACAGCCCATCCCTGCGCTCGTCACAGCCTGGCAATAGATGTGGTCCGTCAGATCACCCGCCGCGAAGACGCCGGGAATCTCCGTCGCCGTCGAGTCCGGCTTAGTGACGACATAGCCGCCGTTGTGCGTGGGCAGTTGGTCTTTCACCAGCTCATTGGCCGGCGCGTGGCCGATGGCGACGAAGAAGCCCGCGCAGGGGATCTCGGTGATCTCGCCGGTCTTCACGTGCTTGACGCGCACGCCTTCGACGCCCGCGGGATTGTCCGTCCCGTACACCTCGGCGACCTCGTGGTCCCACACCACCGCGACCTTGGGATGGTTCAGCAGCCGGTGCTGCAGGATCTTCTCCGCCCGCAGGCTGTCACGCCGGTGCACGAGCGTCACCTTGTCGGCGAAGTTCGTCAGGAAGAGCGCCTCTTCCACAGCCGTGTTGCCGCCGCCCACCACGACGACCTCGCGCCCACGGTAGAAGAACCCGTCACACGTCGCACAGGCCGAGACGCCGAACCCTTTGAACTTCTCCTCGGACGGCAGGCCGAGCCACTTCGCCTGCGCCCCGGTGCAGAGGATCACCGCGTCCGCTGTGTAAGTCGTCCCGCCGTCGCCCACGGCCACGAAGGGGCGCTGGGAGAGATCGAGGGAGTTGATGTGGTCCGAGATGATCTCGGTGCCGACCTCGCGCGCATGAGCCTCCATCCGCACCATCAGGTCCGGGCCCTGCACCGTGGTGTCGCCCGGCCAGTTCTCGACCTCAGTGGTGATCGTCAGCTGTCCGCCCGGCTGGATGCCCTGCACGAGCAGCGGCTCCAGCATCGCGCGCGACGCATAGACGGCCGCCGTGTAGCCCGCCGGGCCGGATCCGACGATCAAAACCTTCGTGTGGCGTGTCGCAGACATCCCCTACCCTCCTGACGGCCAATTGGATCGACCCGCCCCATATAAGCCTCCGCCCGCCAAAACCAGAGGCCACCGGGCATTCCGGCCGATCACATTCTTTCATTGCGCTTGTGCGAAATAAAGTTGCGCAGACGGAGAGATTCCCATAACACATCGGTCGAGGAGGCGGACAATGCCCACATCGAAACTCGACGCGATCGACCGTCACATCCTGGCCGAGCTCCAGGCCGACGGTCGCATGACCAATGTGGAGCTGGCCCGCCGGGTCGGGATCTCGGCCCCACCCTGCCTGCGCCGCGTGCGCACCCTGGAGGAGGCCGGGTTTATCCGCGGCTATCACGCCGATGTCGACCCCCGCGAGCTGGGATTCGAAGTGCAAGTCTTTGCGATGGTCGGGCTCGACAATCAGTCCGAGGCCGCGCTCTCCGGCTTCGAGGCCCGGTGCCGTGGCTGGCCGCTCGTGCGCGAGTGCCACATGCTGAACGGCGAGATCGACTTCATTCTGAAGTGTGTCGCCCCGGACCTCTCGACCTTCCAGACCTTCCTGACCGAAGAACTGACGGCGGCGGAGCATGTGGCCTCGGTCAAGACGTCTCTGGTGATCCGCGGCGCCAAGGACGATCCGGCCGTACCCTTCGAGGTGCTCGAAGACCGGCTCAGTCAGATCGCCTGAGCGCCGAGGGCCGCAGCGCCCAAGCTCGGTGCCATAGCGGCTTTCGTCAGGGCCAAACTGCCGAACACCAGCCCGGCGCCAGCACGCGGCCCTACCCTCGCAGGTAGCGGAACGCCGCCGAGGCGCCCCAGCCGGCAACGATCGCAATCGCGATGGACAGCAGCCCGTAGGCCAGCGGCTGCTCGTGGGCCAGCGAGTAGATGAACCGCTCGAGCCCCACCTTGCGCACATCGAGAACACGCTCGTAGCGCGCCAACACCGCGCCATCCTGCGTCAGGTAGATGCGCGTGCGGTAGTCGCCCTCGACAAGGTTTGCCGGCAGCTTGATCGTGGTCGAAAAGAGCGCCTGGGCGGTGAACCGCACCGCGCCTTCGTTCGTCAGATAGAGCCCGTCATCCTCTCGAATGCGCACCAGCGCCTCGATGAAAGACGGCGTGTGCTCGCCCATCGTCGCCGCGTCGACCGCGCGGATCGCACGGTCCACCGTGATGGAGTGGCGCAGATCCTCCGTCTCCGACAGGACCTCCTCCAGCGGGCCCGACGTCACCACCTTGTAGAGCGTCGGCGCCGCGTCGATCTCCACAGCTTCGGAATTGACCCAGATCCCGGCCACGCGCGCCTTCTTGCGCACGGTGACGGGCTCCTGCGGCCCCGACACGGTGACGATCACCTCCATCGGCGGCTCTTCGGCGACCGGTATGGCCCCCTGCTTGATCGCCCCGAAGACGACGATCTCCGAGCCATCGAACGTCGCGTCGATCGCCACGCGGTTCTGGCTGAGATCGGCCACGATCTCCTGCGCGGCGAGTGGCGGCGCGCCGAGCGCCAATGCGAGCGCCAGCACAGAGGCCAGACGACGCGCGCCCATCACGAATGCCCCCCGGGCTCGGCTACGCTGTAGAGCTCCGCCGGCATCAGCAGCAGGTCGAGCGCGAGCTTGCCACAAACGCCAAGCACCATCAGCGCCAGCAGGATGCGGAGCTGCTCGGCCTTGAGCCGCGTGCCGATCTGCGTGCCGACCTGCGCCCCGACGACGCCGCCGATGAGCAGCAAAAGCGCGAGGAGCATGTCGACGGTGTAGTTGGTCGTCGCGTGGAGAAGCGTCGTGAACGCGGTCACAAAGATGATCTGGAAGAGCGACGTGCCGACGACGACCTTCGTCGGCATGCCCAGCAGGTAGATCATCGCGGGCACCATGATGAAGCCGCCGCCCACGCCCATAATCGCCGCCAGCACGCCGACGATCATGCCGACGAGCAGCGGCGGGATCACCGAGATGTAGAGCCCGGACGTGCGAAACCGCATCTTGAACGGCAGCGCATGGACCCAGCCCCGGCTGCGGCGCGGCGCGGGCGGGGGCGTGCCCGCCTTGGCGGAGGCGCGGGCGCGGCGGATCGCCCCGAGCGATTCCACGAACATCAGCCCGCCGACCACGCCAAGAAAGACCACGTAGGACAGCCGCACCAGCAGATCGACCTGACCCATCGCCTTGAGCCAGTTGAAGACCATCACGCCGAGCGCGGCCCCCACGAGCCCGCCCACGAGCAGCACCGTCCCCATCCGCAGATCGACCGATTTGCGCCGCAGATGCGCCAGCACGCCCGAAAACGAGGACGCGACGATCTGGTTGGCCTCGGTAGCGACAGCGACGGCGGGCGGAATGCCAATGAAGAAGAGCAGCGGCGTCATCAGAAAGCCGCCCCCGACCCCGAACATGCCCGACAGGATGCCCACACCACCGCCCAAGCCAAGCAGCAGAAAGGCGTTCACGGACACTTCGGCGATAGGGAGGTAGACCTGCATGCCTCACATAAGCCGGACGCCCGGTCGCGGGCAACTGGCTAAAGGCCATCAGTGTTCCCTGCGCGCAAGGAACGCAGGATCAGACGTCCGCCGATCGCCACTGACGCCCCGTTGCCGGGGCGCGTGCCGGGTCAGCGCTCCTTGACGTAGGGTTCGCCGCCCGCACGGGGCGGGATCGCCTTGCCGACGAACCCCGCGAGGATGATGACCGTCAGGATGTAGGGCAGCGAGTCCATGACCTGCACGGGGATCGTGAAGTCCCCGATGTCAATGCTCTGGTAGCGCAGCGCCAGTGCCTGCAGCAGCCCGAAGAGGAAGCACGCCCCCAGCGCGTACCACGGTCGCCACTTGGCGAAGATCAGCGCGGCGAGCGCGATGTAGCCCCGCCCCGCCGTCATATCCTTGACAAAGCCCGCCTGCAGCGCCGTCGCCAGATAGGCGCCCGCCAGCCCGCAGAGCACGCCACAGATCCCCACGGCGGCAAAGCGCAGGCCCACGACGGAGATGCCCGCCGTGTCGACCGCCGCCGGGTTCTCGCCCACCGCGCGCAGCCGCAGGCCAAAGCGCGTCCGGTAGAGGACCCACCAGGTGAAGGGCACCGCCGCCAGGGCGACATAGACGAGGATCGAATGCCCCGAGAGGAGCTCCGCGTAGATCGGCCCGAAATACGGCATGTCCGCCCAGGCCTCGGCAAAGGGCAGCTCGATGGGCTGGAACCGGCCACCGCCCATCAGCGACGGCGTCCGACCGCCCTGGCTGAACCAGCTTTGCGCGATCACGACGGTCAGCCCCGCCGCCAGGAAGTTGATCGCGACGCCGGAAATGAGCTGGTTGCCGCGGAACGTGATCGACGCAAGCCCGTGGATCCCCGACATCAGCATGGACGCCACGATCCCCGCCAAAAGCCCGACCCAGACAGAGCCCGACACAAAGGCGAACGCGCCCGAGGCGAAGGCTGCCATCAGCATCTTGCCCTCGAGCCCGATGTCGAAAATCCCCGCCCGTTCCGAAAAGAGCCCCGCCAGGCACGCCAAAAGAAGTGGCGTTGCGAGCCGGAGGGAACTGTCCAGGATCTGGACGAGGGTTATGAAGTCCATCAGCCGCGCTCCGTTGCCAGCCTGAATGCAAAGAATGCGAAGAGCGTCCCGAGCGAGGCCTCAATCCACCGGCGTGCCGCGCCGTAGGCCGTCCGGAACGGGGTGGAGGACAGCAGCAGCGCCCAGGCCCCGTGACACCCGAAGGAGATCACCCAGGCCCCAGCGACGAAGAGGGTGATCACCAGAGCACCGCCGCCCTGAGTCGCGGCGACGGCGTTGATCGCGATCCAGAACACGATGGCCTTGGGATTGGTCACCTGAAGCGCAACCCCTGCCGCGAAATGCGTCCACGCCGAGGCGCGCGCCACCTGCGCCGCCGCAGGCGGCGCCCCCGGAGCCGCTGCCTTTCGGAAGGCGCCGTAGGCGAGCCAAGCCAGATACGCTGCACCCAACAGCCGAATGCCCGTCATGGCCCAGGCGGCCTGGCTCAGGATCAGCCCAAGGCCGAGCATTGTCCCGAGATTGAGCACGACGCTCCCCGTCGCGATTCCGGCTGCAGCCGTCAAAGCGCTCGCACGGCCCTGTCCCAGCCCGATGCCCATCAGCATCGCCACCGCAGGGCCCGGCGAAGACGCCGCCACGAGCAAGATAGCGTAGGCCGCCGCAAAGCCGGGCAGGAAGGGAAGAAGGTCAGTCATGGCGCGCTCCTCTTTGGCAGACCGTCTCCCTGCCAAAGCCTCCAGAGCCCTGCGACCCGTTTCCTGCGCATTGCCGTCCGACTCGCCGCGCCCTCATTCTGCGGGCTCCGCCGCGGCCCGCGCCTCGCGCTTGCGCCGCCGCGCGAGGACCAGTTTCTCGATCGGCATCCGCACCATGTTGTCGAGCGCGCCTGTAAAGAGGATCACCAATGCCTGGATCACGACGATCAGCTCGCGCGGGATCGACATCCAGAGCGCCAGCTCCGCCCCACCCTGGTAGAGGAACCCAAAGAGCACCGCCGCGAGCGCCACGCCAAAGGGATGATTGCGCCCCATCAGCGCCACTGCGATCCCGATGAACCCGGCGCCCTCGACCGAGTTCAGCACCAGCCGCTCCGCCTCGCCCATCACGTTGTTGATCGCCATCAGCCCCGAGAGCGCGCCCGAAATCAGCATCGCCACCACGATGATCTTCACCGGTGAGATCCCGGCATAGACCGCCGCGGGCTCCGAATGCCCGTAGGCGCGCAGTTCATAGCCGAGCCGCGTCCGCCAGATCAGCAGCCACACCGCGAAACACGCCAGGATCGCGATGAAGAACGTCACATTGAGCGGTGCCGCGCGGCTGAACTCGATCCCGATCAGGCCGAGGATCTCGTGCATCGTCGGCAGATGCGCGCCCTCCGGGAAATTCGCCGTCGCCGGGTCCATCGCACCTTCCGGGCGCAGCACATTCACCAGCATGTAGTTCAGCAACGCCGCCGCGATGAAGTTGAACATGATCGTCGTGATGACGATGTGGCTGCCCCGCTTGGCCTGCAGATAGGCCGGGATCAGCGCCCAGGCCGCCCCGAAAAGCGCCCCTCCGATCATCGCCGCCGGCAAGGCAAGCGCCCAATGCGGCCAGGGCAGCGAGAGGCACACCAGCGCGACGCCGAGCCCCCCGAGCGTCGCCTGCCCCTCTGCCCCGATGTTGAAGAGCCGCGCGTGAAACGCCACGGCAAAAGCGAGCCCGGTGAAGATGAAGTTCGTCGCGTAGTAGAGCGTGTAACCCCAGCCATAGGTCGAGCCGAAAGCCCCCGTGACCATCAGGTTCACGGCCTCCCACGGGTCTTGCCCGATGGCCCAGATCACGCCCGCCGAGATCGCGAAGGCGATCAGCACCGAGATCAGCGGCACCAGAACGACATCGACCCAGCGCGGCATCACATCCATCTCAGCGCCCTCCCTCGGCGACTGCGGCGGGGCGGCTCTCCATCCCCGCCATCAGCAGGCCCAGCTCCGCCTCGTTGGTCTCGCCCGGCATCCGCTCGCCCATGATGTGTCCGTCAAACATCACCGCGATCCGGTCCGAGAGCCCCATGATCTCGTCAAGCTCCACCGACACCAGGAGCACCGCCTTGCCCGCATCGCGGAGCTGCACGATCCGCTGGTGGATGAACTCGATCGCCCCGATATCAACGCCCCGCGTCGGCTGCCCCACCAAGAGCAGCTCCGGGTCCCGCTCGATCTCGCGCGCGAGCACCACCTTCTGCTGGTTCCCGCCCGAAAAGCTCTTCGCCGCCAGCCGCGGATTGGGCGGACGCACGTCAAACCGCTTCATCTTGCCGGTCGTGTCCTCAATCAGCGCGGCATTGTCCATGAAGAGCCCCTGCTGGTAGCCGCTGTCATGGTGATAGCCGAGCGCGGTGTTCTCCCACGCCATGTAATCCATGATGAGGCCAAGCCGCTGCCGATCCTCCGGCACATGTGCGATCCCCCGCTCCCGGCGCGACCCACCGTCCGAATGCCGCCCCGTCAGGTCAATCTCGCTGCCGTTGAGCAGCACCCGGCCGGAGGCCGTCCGAATACCGCCCAACACATCCAGAAGCTCCGACTGCCCGTTCCCGGCCACGCCCGCGATCCCGAGGATCTCCCCGGCCCGCACCTGAAACGACACGCCCTTCAGCCGCTCGACCCCCTGGTCATCCGCGGCCCGCAACCCCTCCACTTCGAGGATCACGCGCCCGGGCTCAGCGGGCACCTTGTCCACCTGCAAGAGCACCTTGCGGCCCACCATCAGCTCGGCCAGCTGCTCGGGCCCGGTCTCCGCCGTCTGCACCGTGGCGACCATCTCGCCCCGCCGCATCACCGACACCTCGTCGGTGATGTCCATGATCTCCCGCAGCTTGTGCGTAATCAGGATGATCGTCTTCCCCTCATCCCGCAGCCCCTTGAGAATGCGAAACAAATGATCCGCCTCCGCCGGCGTCAACACGCCCGTCGGCTCATCCAGAATGAGAATATCCGCCTGCCGGTAGAGCGCCTTCAGGATCTCCACCCGCTGCTGCATCCCGACACCGATCTGATCGATCCGCGCATCCGGGTCCACCTGCAGCTCGTATTCCTGCGACAGCTCCGTCAAGATCTTGCGCGCCTTGGCCAGCGACGGGCGCAAAAACGCCCCATCCTCCGCCCCCAAGACGACATTCTCCAGAACGGTAAAGTTCTCCACCAGCTTGAAATGCTGAAAGACCATCCCGATCCCGGCCGCAATTGCCGCCTGACTGTCCGGGATCTCCGTCCTCTGCCCGCCGATATGGATCTCACCCCGATCCGCCTTGTAGAACCCATAAAGGATCGACATCAGGGTCGACTTGCCAGCCCCGTTTTCCCCCACAATCCCGTGGATCGAACCGCGCGCAACCTTGATCGAAATGTCCTTATTGGCCTGCACCGGCCCAAAGGCCTTTGAGATCCCCCGCAGCTCAATCGCGAGCGCACCACCGTCCACCATCGGCCCTCCGGCAAAAGCACCGGGCCCGGCCCCCGCACCATCCCCCGCTGCCTTCATTGTGCCCAAAATATCCTCGGGGGGTCCTGGGGGGCAGACGCCCCCCAGCCTCACCACCTGACGCGTGGCTTAGAAGCCGATCGCAGGGCAGCTGTTGTCTGACGTATAATCGTGCACAGCCAGATCGCCCGACGCGATCTTTGCCGCCGCATCGTCCACCGCCGCCTGCATGTCGGCCGACACGAGCTCCGCGTTGTTCTCATCCATCGCGTAGCCCACACCCTCTTCGGCAATGCCAAGCACGCGCACGCCGGTTTCAAACCCGGCCCCGTCCGCGAACGCCTCATAGACGGCATTGTCAACGCGCTTCAACATCGACGTCAAAACCTCGCCCGGATGCAAATAGTTCTGGTTGCTGTCCACTCCGATCGACAGGATGTCTTCGTCCGCCGCCGCCTGCAGCACGCCCACGCCGGTGCCCCCGGCAGCCGCATAGACGACATCCGCGCCCTGTCCGATTTGCGCGAGCGTCAATTCCGCACCCTTCACCGGGTCGTTCCAGGCCGCTGGCGTCGTCCCGGTCATGTTAGCGATCACCGTGGCATCCGGGTTCATCGCCTTCACGCCTTGCGCATAACCGCAGGCGAATTTGCGGATGAGCGGAATATCCATCCCGCCGATAAAGCCCACCGTCCCGCTCTCGGACGCCATCGCCGCCATCATGCCCACAAGGTAAGAGCCCTCGTGCTCGTTGAAGACCACCGAGCGCACATTCGGCTGGTCCACCACCGCGTCGATGATGGCAAAGGAGGTCTCCGGATAATCCGGCGCCACCTCGCCTAACACGTTGCCAAAGGCAAAGCCCGTCATCACGATCGGGTTCGAGCCCGCTTCGGCCAGCCGCCGCAACGCCTGCTCGCGCTGCGCCTCCGACTGCATCTCGATCTCACGGAACGACCCGCCGGTCTCCTCAGCCCAGCGCGACGCGCCATTGAAAGCGCTCTCGTTGAACGACTTGTCGAACTTGCCGCCAAGGTCAAAGACGATCGCGGGATCGGCCGCCGCAACACCAGCGGTCAGCGCGGTGGCCGCCGCGGCGCCAAGAAGGGTCCGCATAAGGGTCATGTCAATCTCCCGTTTGGTGGGACGGGCTCCCTTGCTCAAGGCCCCCGTGCCCAATTCTATTGAGCCGGGCATCCTCCCGGTCCTGCCGGGAATAAGGCCGCAGCCGCCGCGGGGGGTCAACCGCTTTTTAAGCAAGCTCTCGTGGGCACGAGCGGTCCCATCGCTGCGTCAAATGCCAACAGGCAGCATCTGCCTAAGCTGTGAGCGCTCGCGAAAGCACGAGCGCATCGACAGCCGCACCGCCATCGCGCGCATAGTACCCTTTCCGTCGTCCCTGCGCGCGAAAGCCCGCCGCAGCATAAAGCGCACGCGCAGCGAGATTGTTCTCCGCAACCTCCAGAAACGCGGCCTCAGCTCCGCGCCGACGCGACTCCTCCAGGAATGCCTCCACCAAGGCATGGCCGAGGCCGCCGCGTCGCGCAGCCGGATGGACGCACAACGTCAGAACCTCTGCTTCCCCTCCCGCAGCGCGGCCGAGGACAAAGCCAGAGATGCCATCCCCTGTCACGCACAAGAACACCGCGGGGTCCGCCAGAAAGCCCTCAAAGGCGGCGCTGCTCCAGGCGCCCGTCGCCGTCGAGCCCGTCGCTTCAAAAGCCGCCGCATAGAGCGCGGCAAGGTCCTGCGAGGTCACGGCAGGATGTGCGGGGGCGGGTCCGCTGGCGGGGCCGCGTCCGGCGGCCTGACGTAGAGCGGTGCTGGAGGCATGCCCCGCCCGATCCCGCCCCCCCACTTCCACGACGTCACCTTGCCCAACCGCCGCGGCAGATCCTCCAAGACCCGCGGGATAGCTCTCGCCTCAAACCGATCTGCAATGTCCTGCGCGCGATAGCCCGTCACCTGCATGTTCATCGGCAGCCGCAAGTCCTCCGGTGGATCCGCGGGGTCGATCAGCCGCGGCGCGGCGCGCGGGATCCCATACCGAAAGTGCTGCACATAGGCCATGTCGCGTGGTGCAGGGACGCTGACGACTTCCGCAGGTTCTGCAGCCAGCCCGTCCGGGTCGCGCATCAGGTCGAAGGTCGACACGCCGATTGCGGGTCGGTCCAGGGCGAGCGCCAACCCCCGTGCCGTTGCAACAGAAATCCGCGTGCCCGTGAAGTTCCCCGGCCCGATGCCAACCCCCAAAGCCGCGACGTCCGACAGCGTTGGCCCGGCGTCCTAAAGAACGCTTTCCAACACGGGCACCAACGCCTCCCCCTGACCGCGCGCAATCGGAACAAAGGCCTCCGCCCTTGTAACGTCCTCCAAAAAAACAGCGGCC
>JBCCYI010000163.1:0-10937 GCA_039189975.1 Pseudomonadota bacterium | reverse complement strand
GCAACATCGTCTTTCCCGGCTTCACCGCGCCCAAGCTGCACTGGCTGCGCGCCCATGCCCCCGCCATGGCCGACCAGGTGGCCAAGGTGCTCCTGCCCAAGGACTACCTGCGCCTCTGGCTCACCGGGGAGCATGTCGGCGAGATGTCGGACGCGGCCGGGACAAGCTGGCTCGACACCGGCGCGCGCGACTGGTCGGATAGCCTGCTTGACGCCTCGGGCCTCACGCGGGACGCCATGCCCCGGCTCGTCGAGGGCTCTGCCCCCTCCGGCACGCTGCGCGCTGCCCTCGCCGAGCGCTGGGGCTTTGCCCCTTCCGTCACGGTGGCGGGCGGCGGCGGCGACAACGCCGCCACTGCGGTCGGCATGGGCGTGGTTTCCGCCGGGCAGGCCTTTGTCTCGCTCGGCACCTCCGGCGTGCTCTTCGCCGCGAACGACGGCTATGCGCCCGACGCGGCCACGGCCGTCCACACCTTTTGCCACGCGCTCCCCGGCACCTGGCACCAGATGGGTGTGATCCTTGCGGCCACGGATGCGCTCAACTGGTTCGCCGCGCTCACCGGCGCCACCACCGAAGCGCTCACTGCAGCACTTGGCCCCGCCCAGGCGCCGTCCCGCACGCTCTTCTTGCCCTATCTCGGCGGCGAGCGGACCCCGCTCAACAGCGCCAGCGTCCGCGGTGCCTTCGTCGGCCTCGAACACGCGACCGACCGCGCCGCCGCAACCCGCGCCGTCCTCGAAGGTGTTGCCTTCGCCCTGCGCGACTGCCGCGATGCCCTCGCAGCCACCGGAACGCAGATCGACACGCTCCTCGCCGCCGGTGGGGGCAGCCGCTCCGAGACCTGGCTCGAAATCCTCGCCACGGCGCTCGACACCCCGATCCACATCCCCGAAGCGGGCGACTACGGCGCGGCTTTCGGCGCGGCCCGTCTTGCGATGATGTCCGACACTGGCGACACATCCATCGCCACCCGGCCTCCCATCCGCCACACGATCGCGCCGCGCTCCGATCTCACATCCGCCTTCGACGATGGCGCCGCGCGCTACCGCGCCGCCGCCCAAGCCATGGTGACCCTCACATGACCGACTTCTTCAATGACATCCCCGCCATCCGCTACGAGGGCCCCGACACCGACAACGAGTTTGCCTACCGCCATTACAACGCCGACGAAGAGGTCATGGGCAAGCGCATGGAGGATCACCTCCGCTTCGCCGTTGCCTATTGGCACAGCTTCGCCTGGCCCGGCGGCGACCCCTTCGGCGGGCAGACGTTCGAGCGTCCGTGGTTCGGCGACACGATGGAGCTGGCCCGCCTGAAGGCCGACGTCGCCTTCGAGATGTTCGACCTCCTCGGCGTCCCCTTCTTCTGCTTTCACGACGCCGATGTCCGCCCCGAAGGCGAGAGCTTCGCCGAAAGCCAGCGCAACCTCGAAGAGATCGTCGACTACTTCGGCACCAAGATGGAGACATCCAAGACCCGCCTCCTCTGGGGCACGGCCAACCTCTTCTCCCACCGCCGTTTCATGGCGGGCGCCGCCACCAACCCGGACCCCGACGTCTTCGCCTACGCCGCCGCCACGGTGAAATCCTGCATCGACGCGACCCACACGCTCGGCGGGCAGAACTACGTCCTCTGGGGCGGCCGCGAGGGCTACGAGACCCTCCTCAACACCGACCTCAAGCGTGAACGCGCCCAGGCCGGGCGCTTCCTGACGATGGTCGTCGACGATGCCAAGAAGATCGGCTTTGACGGCACGATCCTGATCGAGCCCAAGCCGCAGGAGCCCACCAAGCACCAATACGACTATGACGTCGCCACGGTCTATGGCTTCCTCAAGGAGTTCGGCCTCGAAACCGAGGTGCGCGTCAACATCGAACAGGGCCACGCCATCCTCGCCGGTCACTCCTTCGAACATGAGCTCGCCACCGCCGTCGCCCAGGGCATCTTTGGCTCGATCGACATCAACCGAAACGATTACCAATCCGGCTGGGATACCGACCAGTTTCCCAACAACACGCCCGAAATGGCGCTCGCCTATTACGAGATCCTCAAGGCCGGCGGCTTCACCACCGGGGGCACCAACTTCGACGCCAAACTCCGCCGTCAGTCTCTTGACCCCGAAGACCTCATCCTCGCCCATGTCGGCGGTATGGACGTCTGCGCCCGCGGTCTCAAAGCCGCCGCCGCCATGCTGGAGGATGGTGAACTAGAAAGGCGCCGCGCCCTTCGTTACGGTGGCTGGGACACGGATTCAGGTACCGCGATCCTGAATGGCTCTTTGGAGAGCTGCACGGAGTATGTTGCCGCCAAGGACATACGGCCGGTACCCACGTCGGGCCAGCAAGAGCGTCTCGAGAACTTGGTGAATCGCTTCACGTAAGCAAGGTCTCCAGCGGGCCATTCCAATTGGATCAAACTGCGTCCTTCGGGCCTCGCAAAAGGCTCTTGAAGCAAGAGCCTTGGAACGCTTTTGCTTCAAAAGCGTTCGCTGGTCCGACCGCTAGGTTAGATGTCCAAAGTGTGGTCCTTCTCCCAATGGCTGAAGTGGGACACGAAGCTGTTCCATTCGTTGTGCTTGAGCTTTAGGAACGCCGCAGCAAACTCTTCGCCCAGTGCCGCCTTTAGGGCGCGGTCTTTGTCGAAGGCGCGGAGCGCATCGAGCAGGTTGAGCGGGAGTTTGGCCGCCCCACGCACTTTGTGCCCTTCTGCGTACATATTGATGTCGTGCCGCTTGCCGGGCTCCGCTTCACTCTCGATCCCAGCCAGGCCGGCGGCAATGATGGCCGCCTGCAGCAGGTACGGGTTCGCCGCGCCATCCGGCAGACGCAGCTCAAACCGGCCAGGTCCTGGGACGCGGACCATGTGGGTTCGGTTGTTGCCCGTCCACGTTACGGTGTTCGGGGCCCAAGTGGCGCCGGAGAGGGTTACGGGTGCGTTTAATCGCTTGTAGCTGTTGACAGTCGGGTTGGTGATCGCAGCCATACCCGATGCGTGTTTCATGATCCCGCCGAGGAAGTGCTTGCCCTGCTCGGAGAGCCCGAGCTCGCCCGTCGGCCCTTCGCCTTTGTCGGTAGCGAAGACGTTCTTCGCGCCCTTCTTGTCCCACACCGAGATATGGGTGTGGCAGCCGTTGCCCGTCAGCCCTTCGACCGGCTTGGGCATGAAGCTTGCGCGGAGGCCGTGCTTTTCGGCGACCGACTTCACCATGAACTTGAAGAAGGAGTGTTTGTCCGCCGTCGCGAGGGCATCGTCGAACTCCCAGTTCATTTCGAACTGGCCGTTCGCGTCTTCGTGGTCGTTCTGGTAGGGGCCCCAGCCGAGCTCCAGCATGTAGTCGCAGATCTCGGCGATCACATCGTAGCGGCGCATGACAGCCTGCTGGTCGTAGCAGGGCTTTTCCGCGGTATCGAGCGGGTCGGAAATGGCGGAGCCGTCGGGCATCAGCAGGAAGAACTCTGCCTCGACCCCCGTTTTCACGCGCAGTCCCTGCTCGGCGGCCGCGGCGATCTGGCGGCGCAGGACGTTGCGGGGAGCCTGGGCGACCTCTTCGTCTTCCATGATCGGGTTCGCGGCGACCCAGGCGACCTCGGGCTTCCACGGCAGCTGGATGACGGAAGCCGGGTCGGGGACGGCGAGCATGTCCGGGTCGGCGGGGGTCATGTCGAGCCAAGCGGCGAAGCCGGCAAAGCCCGCGCCTTCTTCCTGCATATCCGCGATGGCCTGCGCCGGGACGAGCTTGGCGCGCTGACCGCCAAACAGGTCCGTAAAGGAGATCATGAAGTATTTGACGCCCTTGTCTTTGGCGAACTTCGCGAGGTTCTTGGCCATTCTTGGAATCCCTATCGGTTTATCTGGTTGCCATCGCGGCGGCGGCGCCACCCATCGCCGATGCCGACACGCGGTTGGCGATCCGCATGGCGTGGGCCGAGCGGAGGAGGCGCCGCGCCCGGTCCGCTGCCAAGGCCCACGCGAGGTCGACGGCGACGAGGACCACGAGCATCGCTGCCATCAGTTCCGCCCAACCCAGCGTGGTGATTGTGTCGAGGTTGATAAGGGAGGGCAGGAGCGCGACGTAGAAGACCATGATCTTCGGATTGCCAAGCGTGACGGCCAGGCCCGCGCCGAACATCCCCCAGCCGGAACGGCCCTTGGGCAGATCAGCTTTCGCGGTGGGATCAGCGTGCCACATGCCCCACGCAAGCCACAGCAGGTAGGCGATGCCGAGCCACTTCAGCACGAGAAACACGCCGGACGCTTGAGCCGCAAGGGCCGAGAGGCCGAGCACCGCGCACGTAAGCCAGATCCCTTCGCCGATCCACATCGCGGCGAGGAACGGCATGACGGAGCGCATGCCGCCCGTCAGCACACGCGCGGTGAGGGCTGCGATGGAGGGGCCGGGCGAGCCCGCTGCGATGGCGAGCGCCGTGGCAAAGAGCACGATGGACGTCAAGTCGAGCACGTGGGGCCCTCCGGTCGGTTACATCTTGCCGGGATACCAGTCGGTGCCCGCGAGCGGAACCTTTGCCATTGCCGCCGCTTCAAGGGTGAGGGCGCAGAGGTCTTCGGGCTCAAGATTGTGCAGGTGGCTCTTGCCGCAGGCGCGGGCGAGGGTCTGGGCCTCGAGCGTCATCACCTTGAGGTAGTTGCGCAGTCGGCGACCGCCCTCAATGGGGTCGAGCCGCGCCTCCAGCTCCGGGTCTTGCGTGTTGATCCCGGCGGGATCTGCCCCCTCGTGCCAGTCGTCATAGGCGCCAGCGGTAGTGCCCATGGCCTGGTAGTCGACCTCCCATTTGGGGTCATTGTCGCCGAGCGCGATAAGGGCGGCGGTGCCGATGGACACCGCATCGGCCCCGAGGGCCATCGCCTTTGCCACGTCAGCACCGGTGCGGATGCCCCCTGACACGACAAGCTGCACCTCGCGGTGCATGTGGAGCTCCTGCAGCGCGCGGACGGCTTCAGGGATGCACGCGAGGATCGGCAGGCCAACGTGTTCTATGAAGACGTCCTGCGTCGCCGCCGTGCCGCCCTGCATGCCGTCGAGGACAACGACGTCAGCCCCGGCTTTCACCGCGAGGGCGGTGTCGAAATAGGGCCGGGAGGAGCCGATCTTGACATAGATCGGCACGCGCCAACCCGTGATCTCGCGCAGTTCGAGGATCTTGATCTCCATGTCGTCCGGGCCGGTCCAGTCCGGATGGCGGCAGGCGGAGCGTTGGTCGATCCCCTTGGGCAGGTTGCGCATCTCGGCCACACGGTCGGAGATCTTCTGGCCGAGGAGCATGCCGCCGCCGCCGGGCTTCGCGCCCTGCCCGACGACGATCTCGATGGCGTCGGCGCGGCGCAGATCGTCGGGGTTCATCCCGTAGCGGGAGGGGAGGTATTGGTAGACGAGGAGCTTGGAGTGGCCGCGCTCCTCCTCCGTCATGCCGCCGTCGCCCGTGGTGGTGGAGGTGCCGGCGAGCGTTGCGCCGCGGCCCAACTCCTCCTTCGCAGCTCCCGATAACGCACCGAAAGACATACCGGCGATGGTGATTGGGATATCCAGCTTCACCGGGTTCTCCGCGTAGCGGGTGCCGAGGGTGACGTCCGTGTCGCAGCGCTCGCGGTAGCCCTCGAGCGGGTAGCGGGAGATCGAGGCGCCGAGGAAAGACAGGTCGTCGAAATGGGGCAGCTTGCGTTTGGTGCCACCGCCGCGGATGTCGTAAATGCCAGTGGCGGCGGCGCGGCGGATCTCGGCGTTGACCGGATCGGTGAAGGTGGCCGACTTGATCGGGGCGGTGCGGGGGATGCCGGGGGCGTCCGTCATGGGCGGGCCTCAATACGCATTGTCGATGTCGAAGGTGTAGAGTTTGCGGGCCGAGCCGTAGCGGCGGAACTCCTCGGGCTTGGCGTCGGATTGGCCGCGTTCCAGCAGGTCCGCCAGTTGGGAGAGGTGCTCTGGCCGCATCTCCTTCTCGACGCAGTCAGCACCGAGGGACTTCACCGACCCGCGCACGTAGAGCCGCGCCTCGTAGAGCGAGTCGCCAAGCGCCTCGCCCGCGTCGCCGCAGACGACCAGCGCGCCGGATTGCGCCATGAAGGCGCTCATGTGGCCGACGTTGCCATGCACGACGATCTCGATCCCCTTCATGGAAATGCCGCAGCGCGAGGACGCGTTGCCCTTCACCACCAGGAGCCCACCGTGGCCCGTCGCCCCGGCGTACTGGCTCGCGTCGCCTTCGATGACGACGGTGCCGCTCATCATGTTTTCGGCGACGCCCGGGCCCGCGTTGCCTGCGATCCGGACGGTCGCCTGCTTGTTCATGCCCGCGCAGTAGTAGCCGGTCGGGCCCTTCACGGTGACGTCGAGCGGCGCGTCGAGTCCGCAGGCGATGGCATGGGCGCCCTTGGGGTTCACGATTTCCCAGCTGGTCTGGTTCGTCCGCTGGGCCTGGGCGTGGAGCGTCGCGTTGAGCTCCCGCAGGGTGGTCTGGCCGAGGTCGATGGTCTGCATGTCAGGCGGCCTGCGCTTGAGGGGGCTGGGGGTGCGTCCAGAAATAGACGGTGGCGGGCTCGGGCTCCCAGACGCGGGCGGTCTCGACACCGGGCAGGTCGGCCAGGGCGCGGTATTCGGAGCCGAAGGCGACGTATTGGTCCGTTTCGGCCATCACGGCGGGCTTGCAGGCGATGGGATCGCGCACGACGCCGAAGCCGTCCCGCGTGCCGACAACGAAGGTGAAGAACCCGTCGAGGTCCGTCAGCCCGCTTTCCAGCGCTTGGCCGAGGCTCGCGCCCTGCTGCATCCGCCAGGTGAGATAGGCCGCGCCAACCTCCGTGTCGTTCTCCGTGAGCACCTCGACGCCCGCGCGCCGCAGCTTGCGCCGGAGCGCGTTGTGGTTGGAGAGCGACCCGTTGTGGACGAGGCACTGATCCTCACCGGTGTTGAACGGGTGCGCGCCAGCGGTCGTCACGGCAGATTCGGTGGCCATGCGGGTATGGCCGATGCCGTGGGTGCCGGACATCTTGTCGATCCCGAACCGGCTCACCACCGAGCGCGGCAGGCCGACCTCTTTGTAGATCTCCAGCGTCGTGCCCCGGCTCATCAGGCGCAGCGCTGGGCGGAGCCCGGCCAGCGCCTGACGCGCGGCGTCCAGCCTGTCGTGCGACAGGGACAGGACGGCGTGGGTGCTCCGCACCTCCATCGTCACCGGCAGGTCCAGCGCCTGGGAGAGCGCGGTGTCGAGCCCGTCAAAGGCCTCCGGCGCGTCGGACTGGACGGTCAGCTTGCCCTTGCCCGCGCCGCTCTGCCCATAGAGGGCGATGCCCGCGGAATCGGGGCCACGGTCTGTCATGGTGATGAGCATCTCCGACAGAAGGGCGCCAAGCTCCGGCTGGAGCCGCGCGTCCTTCAAGAACAGGCCAACGATTCCACACATGCGGCGCTCCCTTGAGATTTCATGCCACGGACATAGAGCATTCCTGACCGCAAGGGAAACAATTATTCCCCATGGGCAACACGTTCAGATATCCTGCGGATAGGCGATGATCGACAGGTAGCGCGCGGGCAGACGCGTCAGACCCTCTGGCCCGTGGGGGGCGTCGGCGTCGAAAAAGAGCGTATCGCCGGGCTCGAGACGGTAGGTCTCGTCGCCGTGGCGGTACTCGACCTCGCCTTCCAGCATGTAGATCGTCTCGATCCCGGAATGTTGGAACGTCGGAAAAACGTCCGAACTATCGGTCAGTTCGATCATGTAGGGCTCGACGATCACGCCGCTGCTGTTGGCGCCGATGTGGCCCAGGAGCGTGTATTGATGGCCGGCGCGCGTGCCGTCGCGCTCGGCCTCCGCGCCGGCGCCCGCCTTGGTGTGGGTGGCCTCGCGCCGCTCCTCGAACCCGCGGAAGAATGCCGTGATCGGGACGGACATCCCCTCAGCCAGAGTCTTGAGGGTCGTCAGCGAGGGGGAGGTGTTGCCGTTCTCGATCTTGGAGAGCATGCCGCTGGAGAGCCCCGTCTTGGCCGCCAGATCGGCGACGGTGATCCCCTGCTGATGCCGCAGGGCGCGCACCTCCCGCCCGATCGCGATCTCCAGCACTTTTTCGCGCGTCGTTTCCACACGATGCGGATCCTGAGCCATGATGGCCCCCCTCGCCGTTGCCACTCGTTCAAACCTTGCGCCGATGCGCTCCGGGTTCAAGCAGCCCAACGCCGGGCCAGGCGACCGACTCGACTGGTGGTACGTTTCGCGGGAGCGCCGCGAGACGGTGCACAAACGCCGCCCTCACGCGACTCGAAAAAGGAACATCTGGGACAATGAATTCAGAGATTTGAGCTCCGTGTCACCAACGATCTGAAACCAAATGACTTTGCGTGAAGTGCTCCGGGAAAAACTGTCTAGTTACACTGACAGTTGTAAATGTAAATCAAATCTGACAATCTGGGGGTGCGGCATTCCATACCATGTCGCTGGTCCATGGACGCGTTGCGTCTGCCTTTGGGCAGGCATGGGCGTTCGCACTCGGAAAACGAAGAGGAGACGGGAATGGAAGATGATCCCGACAAAGTATGGCCGACTGGCCTGAATCTCCGCGAAGCCGAAGAAGTGCACAGCTATCTGATCGATGGCACGCGCGTCTTCGGGGCACTTGCGCTGATCGCGCATTTGCTGGTCGCGGTTTCGACGCCCTGGCTGGGCTAAGGAGGTAAGGCATGAATAACGCAAAGATCTGGCTTGTCGTGCCGCCGGCTGTTGGTGTTCCGATCTTTCTCGGCGCCGTCGCGGTCGGTTCCTTCTCGGTCCATGTCGCGGTTGTAAGCAGCACGTCCTGGGTGGATGACTTCATTTCCGGCCAGCCGCTTGGCACCGGAGACATGGAAGAAGCCAACCTGCTCAACGGCGATACGGCGAACACGGCGAAGGCGTCCTACGTGACGACGCTTCCGTCGGGGGAGCGCGAAGTGACGGTCATCCTCCCGGACGGCACCGCCGCGCGCGCGATTTTGCAATCTGACGAGGTGCTCGCATCCGCGATGCCACCCGGTTGGAAGCCTGCAAACTGACCCCCCGGGTTCCCCGTTTCGCTCTGGCGGCGCGGGGAACCCGAAACTGAAAACGCTGTGCCGCCACGCAGCCCACCAAGCGGGAGTGCAGCCCGAAGGGGTGAGCGACGCATGATGAACTATCGAGACTTTGCGCTGCGCCAGATCACGGCGCTCGGGACGCGCTATATGCCGTTTGCCGACGTGGCGACACCCGATGTGCCGCTGACCCGGCTGCTCCGGCTGTCGCTCTTTCAGGTCACCGTGGGCATGGCGCTCGTGCTCTTGGTGGGCACGCTCAACCGCGTGATGATCGTCGAGCTGGCGGTGCCGGCGACGCTCGTGGCCGGGATGCTCGCGCTGCCACTTCTCTTTGCCCCGCTGCGCACGCTCATCGGATTTAAGTCCGACACGCACGTCTCCGCGCTGGGCTGGCGCCGTGTGCCCTACATCTGGAAGGGTACGATGTACCAGTTTGGCGGCTTCGCGATCATGCCCTTCGCGCTGCTGGTGCTCTCCGGCTATGGCGAGGCGATAGATGCCCCACGCTGGATCGGCCTCTCTTCGGCGGCTCTCGCGTTTCTTTTGGTGGGCGCGGGGGTGCACATGGTGCAGACCGTCGGGCTCGCGCTCGCGACCGACCTCGTCAAGGAAGAGGACCAGCCTAAGGTGGTGGGGCTGATGTATGTCATGCTGCTGGTCGGCATGGTGGTGAGCGCGTTGGTCTACGGCGCGCTTTTGGAGAATTACACGCCCGGGCGGCTGGTTCAGGTGATCCAGGGGTCGGCGGTGCTGACGGTTGGGCTCAACCTGCTTGCGCTGTGGAAGCAGGAGCCGCGCGACCGTGTGCGCGCCGCGCAGATGCATCAGCAGGCGCCGCGACGCTTCGCCGATGCCTGGTCCGCGCTGGTGCGACGGCCGGGGACGGTGCGCCTTTTGGTGGTCATCGCACTCGGCACCTTCGGCTTCGGCATGGCGGATGTGCTGCTTGAGCCCTATGGCGGGCAGGCGCTTGGCTTCAGCGTGGCGGAGACGACCAAACTCACCGCGCTTCTGGCGTCGGGCACGCTGGTCGGCTTCGGCATTGCCTCGCGCCTTCTGGGCCGCGGGGGCGCGCCCGTGCCGCTTGGCCTGGTCGGGGCCATGATCGGCATTCCGGGCTTTGCCGCGATCATCTTTTCCTCGATGGGCGGCGGGTCGCTCGTCTTCCTCGCGGGGGTGCTCGCGACCGGGGTCGGCACCGGCCTCTTCGGACATGCGACCCTCACTGCCACGATGCGCGCCGCCCCCGAGGAGGGCAACGGCCTGGCGCTGGGCGCCTGGGGCGCCGTGCAGGCGACGTCTGCCGGTGTGGGTATCGCAGCGGCCGGGATCGTCCGGGACGTGCTGGTCGCGTTGCCGACCGCCGATGGAATTGCCGCACACACGCCCTACAATGCAGTGTTCACGTTGGAGATCGTGTTCCTCGCGTGTGCCGTGCTGGTTGCCCTGCCCCTAGCACGTGGCCTGGCGCGCACGATATCCTCAGAAACGAAGACCAAACCGGTGGAGGTCCCATGACGACGGTCATAACGCGGTATTTCGAAGACGCGGCGCAGTGCCGTGCCGTCCAGAGTGAATTGCTCTACTCACGTGGGTTCCCGGCTCGCATCGTCACGGTTTTCGACTCGCCCGATGGCCTTGTCGGTGCGCTCACAGC
The DNA here is from genome assembly GCA_039189975.1 of Pseudomonadota bacterium. Classification (GTDB taxonomy): domain Bacteria; phylum Pseudomonadota; class Alphaproteobacteria; order Rhodobacterales; family Rhodobacteraceae; genus HLUCCA09. The sequence continues at coordinate 222 of JBCCYI010000163.1, read as the reverse complement.
CGCCGAGGTGAAAGCCGCCACCGCGGACACTTACCAGGCGAAGATGGCAAAGGGCGGCGCCGTGCTGCTGGTGCGCGCAGGCTACAGGCCTCTCGGCGCAGCCAAAACGACGCGCCTGCTGGCCGCGTCCATGGGCGGCGCGGCGCTGGACAATGTCGTTGAGCAGGTGGTCGTCAAGGACAAGCTGGAGCCGATCCCCAAGGTGCTCGCGGGCGGGCCGCG
>JBCCYI010000162.1:0-10943 GCA_039189975.1 Pseudomonadota bacterium | reverse complement strand
TTTCACCGATCATGCGGCTTGCTGTTTTCTCGAAGAGGCAAGGGATCACGGCATGGATCAGCGCCGCACCGCCCGCCAGCAGCAAACGTGCGGCAAACCATCCCGCAAAGCGCATGTGTTCGAAATAGGTCTCATCGACCGATTGCGGGTGATCGACGAAAATACGCTGCCAGGTGCGGGTCATGCGATGTCCTTTCGATTGAATTTCGCAAAGAATACACTGGCAAAGACCATATTTTTTCCCAAGATAGATCTCTATGAGCGGTTTCTTGTGGAATTTATCCCAACCATGCGCGATCTTGTCGACGAAATTGACCGCAAGCTTCTAAACCTGCTGCAGCAAGACGCCTCTCTGAGTGTCGATGCTCTCGCCGAAAGCGTCCATCTGTCGCGAAACGCCTGTTGGCGGCGGATCAAGCGCCTCGAAGCGGATGGTATCGTGGCAAAGCGGGTCGCGATCATCGACCCTGCGTCTGTCGGCCTCGCCCTGCAGGTCTTTGTCCTGATCCGAACGAACGACCACAGCGCGGCCTGGCTCAAAGCGTTTCGCCAAGCTGTCCGTGAAATGCCGGAGATCATTGCCGCGCAGCGCATGACGGGCGATCTGGACTATGTGCTGCGAGTTCGTGTGGCGGATGTCCCCGCCTACGACAGGTTCTACCAGAGATTGATCGACAAAGTGCAGATCGCCGACGTTTCCGCGAGCTTTGTGATGGAGGACGTCAAGGAAACAACCGCCCTTCCGATCTAAGCGCGGCCAAAGCGGCAAAAGCCTGTGCCGCCGTCCGCCCGCAAGCGACTAAGGGGATCTGCGAGATCGCGGGGGCCTGGCGTTGCATTGGGTCATGCACGCCGGCCCATAACCCTCGGTCTTTCTGAGCAGTGCGGCACCATGTGGCATCGCTCCCCCGGATCGGCGAGCAGGCTGTCGACCTCCGGCAGGGACCCGTCCAAAGCGCGCGCCCGATGGCATCGCGCCATCCAAGCACGGCGCGAAATATGCGCGGCAGTCCTGGACGCGCACTTTTTTTGAACCGAATGTTCCCTCGGCACGACGACCCCCCAAGACGGTGCAGCAGGCGCCGATTGGAGCAACTCGGAACGCGAGTGGGGCGGCTGGCAACAGCGATCCACGGTCGGCGCAGCTGGCGGTCGCGTTTCCCAGCATCAGGGACGGTGACGATGCCAAACAACCTGACCCCAACACAGCTGAACTTTGTCGAGAAGTACATTCTGTGCATGCGGCCGCCCCGCGTCGAGACTGATTTCGGGCAAGCACATGACGAAGCGGTCGTGGAAGCGGACGCGCTCAAGCAGCGGCTTCTGGATATGGGGGTTGGCCGAACTGCGCCCGACACGATCGCCCAGATCGACGCGTTCTTGGCCCGCGCGCACACCGCTCGGATCAACGGGGAGGCGCGGGCTGCATACGACGACGCGCAGAGAGCCATGCAGATGGCCCTGCATGAAGTCCTGGAGTACGACAAAGGCAAGGAGACCCTGCGCACCGCAATCGCCGGCGCGGAGCCCCCCGACCAAGCCATTCCCGCAGAGCGGGCGGAGTTACAACAACGGCTGGACCAAGCGGCGCACCTGATGGTCGACCCCGTGGCGGACACGAGCTATGGGCGCGCCAACGACCTCTTTCTCGAGTTCCTGGAGATCAAGCAGCGGGTCATCGAGACGCGCGCCACGCAACGTGCGGAGATGCAACACGCGGTTCGCGGCGCAGAAGGCAAAATCGCCGAACTTCAGGACAAGCTCACGCGCCTCGCGGGCCATCACCGGGAGATGGCGATGGAGAGCGAAGCCAAACGACTCGATGCCCTTAATCAAACCGTCAAAGCCGCCGTAGAGGATGGCAGCGCTGTGCCTGTCAACGACACGCACCCCAACGCTGCAACACTGACGGTGGATCTGGGCGCGCTGGAGGTTCAGATCGACGCGGAACTCGACGCCAAATGCCGCGCGGCCTTGCCCGCAGACCACGGCTGCACGGACGAAGAGGTCAACGCGCTGATCGCCCTGGGGGTCGAGGATCGCGCCGCCATGGACGCCGCCTACCAAACACTCCGGGACTTGGACCAGAGCCTGAACGGGGCCGGGGTGGACCGGCACAACCTAGACGCCCGCGCGCAGGCCACAGAGGCCGCATGGAAGGAGATCAACCGCAAAAAGGAGGCTGCACAACGCGCCGAGGATGCGATGGAGGACGCGATGAAAGACCTCCTCGCAGCGGACCACGCCGTACCAATGAATGCAGACCCCGTGCGCGATGCGGCAGCGATCCAATTGCGGGCTCAGATGCAACAGGCGCTCGACACGAGGCGAAATGAACTGCTCGCGGCGCAAGGTGAGGTCACCACGGCCGAAGCCGCCCATGCCGACGCCAAGGCAAAGGAAAAAGCCGCGCACACCAAACGCAATCTCTTGGACGCCGTGCGGTTTGGGCCCCTGTCCCCCGGCCATGGCCGCCAGATCAATGCCCCCCATGCAGCGGAGTTGATCGCGCTCTACGGCGAAAACGCAGACGTTGCCGAACACGCGCTCAGCGTGGCCATCAACGCGCAGAACCCTGAAAGCGTGGTCACCTGCGCCCAGACCGTTTGCGCGCGCATCGACAGTCGGTTCGCGGCGCGTGATGGCAGCCGCCTTGGCGCGAAGGTCGATGTCGATACTTATGCGCAACGGCTGATTTCCATGTCCGCGCATATCCCGCACGCCGAAGCGGTTGGCCTGGCGGGGTATCTCGACGCCGGGCGGCACCTGCAGGCCGACGCGATGATCGGTCGGCAGAAGAAAAACGGGAAGACGCTGCGCGAAGAAACGGGCAAGGCGCGTGCAGACTACGTAGGCCAGTGCATGCTCAAAAACGGTCAGCCCATGGATCTGGCCGCAGGTCGCGCAGCGATGCAGGACTTGATGTTCAACCCGCTGGCGCTGAAGAGCGCCTCGCCCGCGCAGATCGTCCACATGCTGGACACGGTTGCATTTCTTGAGAACTCCCCCGCCGCACAAGCGATTGTGAACACGGCACAGGTCCCCACGGATGCCGCGGCCGTGTCCCTCGTGGCCAAAACGACCAACATGAAGCCCGCAAACGTGAAAGCGTCCCATACCGGTGAAGCCATCCTGACTGCGATGATGACCCCGGTCTATCAAGGCAAGGTCGGCTCATGTTTCGTGACGGCTGGGATCCTCAAGATGCGGCAGGAACAGCCGCTAGAGACCATGCAAAGACTTGCTGAGCTGGCCCATGATGGCACCTTTCAGCCGGAAACGGGTGATGCGCTTGCAGCTGTCACCATTCTCCCGGACGGGGAGAATGCGCTCTTCCGCAGCTTTGAGTATACCGCCGCGACGGCCGTGGCGCGGCTCGAAGACGGGCTCAACAAGGCGCTGCTGGAGCACACCGCGACCAAGGCAGTTGCCACGTTGAGCCCCAAGTTCAAGAAAAAGAAGAACGTCGACGTTCAAAACCGGATCGTGGCCGCACTGAACGATGCCTTCGATTTCGTCTATGATGCCCGCACCGTGGCAAAAGGGACAATGGACGGATCCTCGACCCACGGCGGCACAAAGCTCGTAGACCGTCAGACCGGCAAGGTTATCGAGAACGAGCGCGATTTCCTGGAGGTGGCGGTGCGCGTCGTGCATGAGACGGTGAGCAGTTCGGACACCAAGTTCTTCGTGTCCCCGAAGGACGTGGCCAAGCGAGTCATCGGGGATGACTTCCGGCTGGCCCTGCGCGAAACCCACAAACCCTGGGAGCCGTTCAACGGCGGGTTGCCGGACGAATCCGCGCGCGTCCTCGAGGGCGGAGATCACGCTCTCGAAGAGCTGGCGCAGCCAACCACCAAGGCCAATATGGATCCGGTCAAACGCGCCGAGACGATCATGATCGGCCTTCTGGAGACGGGCGGCGGCATGCAAGGCGTTGGCGTCTCCGGCGGCATGAACCATGCCTTCAATGCCTTGCCCGAGCATCCGTCCTTTGCGCCTCTCAAAGGGCGCGACACCGAAGAGACGGCAGCCAACATTCAGCGTGAGCTGATCGAGGTGGGCGCGGAGGTGCGCGACAGGGAGATACCGCTCGCGAAGGCCGTATGTCTCTTTGAGAAGCAGCTCACGGCATTTGCGTCCAAGGCACAGGAGCCGGCAAAGTCGATCTTCAAGGCGGCTCTCGTCAACAAGGTTCCAACAGCTCCAATCACGTCGCGTGAGCTCGCTCTGCTTCTCAAGGAGATCACCGAGACCGCGGCAGAGGTGAGCGCCACCGACTTCGCCCTCCTTGTAGAGGAGCGGGAAGAAGCAAAACGCATCGCCAAACTGAACGACATGGAAAAGAAGCGCCGGCGGAAGCAGGGCCTCAAGCCCGACAAGCTGACGCCCACTGAGGCCGCCGAATGGCAGGCACGGCGCAAGGCCGAGCTGAACAAGATGTACGAAAAGGACAAGGCGAAGGTTCGGAACGGGCTCAAGCACGAGTGGGACAGCGAGCTGACCGATCACCTGATCGACAATCTGGGCTTGCCCGAGTTCGTCGTGGCCGATTCCAATTGGGGTGACCCGGCGGAGCACCTGACTTTTGTCATCGCGCCGGATCCGGAAACAGGACTGCCCCAATTCTTCAATCGCAAGGAACCGTCCGGGAAGCTGCGTCTTGCAGAAGAAGATGCGGATCACCTGATGACGGGCGCATGGACGAAGACCACGTAAGCTAAGTGCACTGGAGGTACTCCGATGACCGATTTTTCACAGATCACACCTGGCGTAGACGCCCAGAGCGCCCGCCCGACCGCAGCCACCGCCGAGGCGGTGTATGATACGATCCTGGAGGTGGTTAGGGCGTTCCCCGGGCTGACCGAGCCTGACGCGGCCGACGATCTCGCCCGCCTCGTCACGCATTTCGCACGGGGACGCGCGTTCCGCGTCATCCACGATCCAGCCGCCTTTCAGGATGCGTACCGCACCCGCGTTGACAGCGAGGATCCGTCCCAACCCTGGCAGCAGAGCCAGCCACGGCTTGTCGACGCTGGTCTGCCTGACTTTACCGAGATCGTCGCGCCAAGCCTGTCCGGCGGGACGTTGGCCTGGACCGTGGAGGACAGCTTCACGGGGTTGCCCTATCGCGCGCGTGTCTCGCTCGAGGACCTCGAAAGCGCGTCCTTCACACCCATGGCTCTTGCGCCCATCGCACCCACCTTTGTCGAACGGCGAGCCAGCAAGGTCATCAGCCTGGGCGACGACGCGGAGGAAGAGGACCTGCCATAGCGGGCCATGGCTTCGCACGTTGATGCGACACCGGAACGCCCCATCGGCCGACGAATGCATTTTTCGCGTGGACTGACCGAACTGTAACGTGCCGTTCCACACTGCCGTCGGCAGCACGTGTTTGCTGCCGTTGCCTCCGTACGGCCGCTAGTCGCGCGCCGGACACCTGCCAGACAGCTGCGCCAAACATCATCCAGTATTGAAAGACCGCGGTCTTGGCATCAAGCTCGGGCGAGAGCGGGGTGAGACATGTAGGTGGACGTTGCGATGATTTCTGCGCGGCAGGCAGCGCTCGTGCGACAGGATTGGGCCAGGACCGCTCCGATCAAGGCGCAGACGGCGCGCGCCTTCTACGCCAATCTGTTTCAGGCCGCACCGGAGACGAAGCCCTTGTTTCGAGGGGACATGGAGCTTCAGGGACAGAAGCTCGTCAACACCTTGGGGTTCGTGCTCGATCACCTCGACGACCCAGAGGCGCTCCTGCCTGCGGCACGTGCCCTCGCGATCCGTCATGTCGGATATGGCGTTACAGCGGATCACTATGACCGCGTCGGCGAGGCGCTTCTGCAAACACTCGAAGACCTGCTTGGGGCGGATTTCGCAGACGAAGCGCGCCGCGCATGGGTCGCAGTCTATGACCATGTCGCGGGCGAAATGAAGCGCGCAGCCTACGCGTGAAGCCCTCGGCGGCGCCGGGCGCGGTCCGCCACAGCGCTGGTCCAGCGCGCTTGTGGGTGGCCGTGTCGTCCCCGGCGGCGCCAAATCGGCCGCTCGGACCGTGACGGCTGAGCCGCGGCATTACCCGGGTGCCGACATTGACCACGCCAGACACGTCTCAGGCCCGCCCGGAATGGGTTGCAAGGCGTGTCCGGGGAATGACTGGTGTCCGCCCGGCGCTGGTTGCAGGCATGACGACAGCAGGCGAGGGAAAGCGTCAACAGACATAGAAACCTAAAGACTTCCTGCATAGTCTTCGGGGCATGGACGGACGGTCGAGAGAGGTCTGATGCCCGACGACGAGCGCCTGCGCGAAGCCCTTCTGGAGTTGCAATTGCTGCGCGAGCGCGAGGCCAGCAACCATCGCACGACGGAGGCAATCCTTCAATGTGTCGAGGCGGTCTCGCGCGCGCGGTCGCCACGGATTGGCCTGAGCGCGCTCTTTGACGCAATCCGCGACGTGCTCTCGGCCGATGCGTGTCTGCTTGTTGAGCGCGTGGGTACGGCCTTTCGCGGCGTGTCCAGCGACCGGCTGGACTGGGTCGGGGGGCGCATCGTCATGCCGTTCAACACAATGCGGCGCACGCGTAACATTGCCGACCTGGACAAGGCGGGCCTCTGGGCAGGAGAGATCGATGTCTCGGGTTACAGCGCAGCGCTCCTCGTTCCGGTCATCGAAGGTCAGGGCGAGTTCGCGATCCTGTGCTTCCGGCGCGCGAACAGCTTCTCCGCCGGTGATCTGACGATCTTGGAGCGGGTCGCCAGCCTTGCGATCCGGGCCGAGGCCAGCCTGCGGCTCGAAACACGGCTGCGGTTGTTGGCAGCTACGATCGAAGGGTCGTCCTCCGGGTTTGTGATCGCCGATGCGACCGCAGAGACAAAGCCGCTGATCTACGTGAACCCGGCGTTCGAAGCGCTCTCGGGGTATCGCTCCGACGAGGTTCTCGGCCAGAACTGTCGGTTTTTGACCGCCGAAGCGCCGGATGCCCCCGAGCGCACCCGATTGCGCGCCGCCGTCGCGCGCAACGATCCAGGCACCTTCCTGCTGCGGAACAAGCGCAAGGACGGCGCGCCCTTCTGGAATGAGCTGACGCTCTATCCGGTGCGCGACGATGCTGGCACGCCGACGCATCTCGTTGCGACACAGCGCGATGTGTCGGACCGCGTGAATGCCGAACAGGACAGGGACAGGATCCGCACGCGCATGGAGCAGGCGGTCGCGACCAACACCGAGGCGTTTCTCATGTTGGATGTGGATCGCAACGTGCTTTACGCCAACTCCGCCATGCTTGGCCTCTTTCCGGCTCCACCGCACGACTGGGATCGCGGGACAAGCTTCGCCGAAAACTGGGCCGCCTATGTCGGCGTCATGCGAGCGTCCGAGGGTGTGATCTCGCCACTGCTGGAGAAGGTCGACGTCGAAGAATTGGCCAGCCTGAAACGTGGGCGCGAGTTTGACCTGCCGGACGGACGCTCCGCTCTCGTCCGGGGCGCCTATATCAACGACGGAGGACAGGCGCGCCAGATCATCGTGCTTTGGGCCGCAAACGTAACGGCGATCAAAGCCTCGCAGCTCCTCCTGGAGCAGCGGCTCGAAGCGATCGAGGCCGCCGTCGACGGCATCGCCATTGTCGATGACACCGGACGCCTGTCCTACCTCAACCCGTCCGCGGCGCGCGCGCTGGGCTACGGCGCGGCGGAGGACGCGCTGGCACGGAAATGGTCCCGTCTCTATGAGGAACCGCCCGAAATCACAGCGGGCAAGGGGTTCTCTACGCTGCTGAAGCGTCGAAACGCTGAGGCGTTTCACGAGGTCACCGCGTCGCTGCTGGCGGGCGGCGGGGCCGTGCTCGTGATCCGGGATGTCACCGAGAGGTTGGCCGCCGAGACACGGGAGGCGGATCTGCAGCAAGCTCTGTCTCGCGCCCAGCGGCAGGAGGCCGTGTCGCAGCTCGCCGCGGGCATTGCGCATGACTTCAACAACCTGCTCTCCGCGATTTCGGGCTCGGCCACGCTGATCTCGCTTGATCCCAGCAACACCGAAGACGTGGAAACGCACTCCGGTCGCATTTCGGCAGCGGGGGCGCGGGCGGCGCGTCTCGTCAACCGCCTTCTCGACGCGGGCGCCCCGCGCGAAGAGAGCATGACGTTCGACTTGCGCGCCGCGATCTCCGACGTGCCCGACCTGATCGCGACGAGTCTGAGCGCAGACATGTCGCTCGGCCTGGAAATGGGGGACGCACCTATCTTGATGCGCGGCGACCCTGGCGAGATAAATCAGATCGTGGTCAACATGGCGCTCAATGCACGAGATGCGCTTGGAACCACACCCGGCTGTATCGAGATCGCGCTGCGGATGGACACGCCCATCACGCAGCGCCCGCTTGCCGTCGGAACACTCATCGCCGGGCGCGGCTATGCCTGCGTGAGGGTCTCCGATACCGGGCGGGGCATGGACACAGAGACCCGAGAGAAGATCTTTGAGCCCTACTTCACAACCAAAGGGAACGCCGGGACCGGGCTTGGCCTGTCGACCGTGGCGGCGCTCGTGCGGGCGTCCGGTGGCGGGATCGACGTTCGGTCGGAGGTCGACGTGGGCACCACGTTCGAGGTCTATTGGCCGGTGGCCGAAAGCTGGATGTCCGACGAGCCGGAGGATGCGGGCCTGCCAGCGGGCGCGCTCGCGGGGCTGCGCCTCATCTTGGTGGACGACGAGGAGGAAGTTGCCCTCGTCCTGCAGGGTTTTCTGGAGCGCTACGGGGCAGAGGTGGTCGTCTGTCCCGACGCGGAGCTCGCGCTCGAGGCCGTTACCGAAGACCCGGACTTTTGGTCGGCAATCCTCACGGATTACGATATGCCGGGGATGAATGGCGGCGCATTGGTCGAAGCGGTGGGCAAAACCGCCCCGCGCCTGCCGGTCTTTCTTGTAACCGCGCTGGCGCGGCGCATGTCGGATCCCCGAGTTGGGCCCGACCGGGTCGCGGGAATCTTTGCCAAACCTGTCGACTTGGCGCAGCTTGGCCAGATCCTCGCCCAATTGCAGCCTGGAACAGACACGACCGAAGACGAACAGGAGGAAAGTTCCGATGCGCCTGCTCATCGCGGATGACCACGATCTCGTGCGCGAGACGATTGCGGCCTTCCTGAAGGCCGAAGGCGGGTTCGACGTGGATGTCGCCGAGGATCTCCCGGGCGCCTGCGCCAAGATCGACGCGGACGGCCCGTTCGACCTCGTTCTGCTGGATTACGGGATGCCTGGGATGAATGGGCTGGAAGGCCTCGCCCGCGCCAAGACCGCGCAGGGCGACAAACCTGTGGCGATCATGTCCGGCACAGCGACGCGAGACATTGCCCAGCAGGCCATAGATGCCGGCGCGATCGGGTTCATGCCCAAGACGATGGCGGCAAAGTCGCTCATCAATGCGATGCGCTTCATGGCCATGGGGGAAACTTATATTCCGCTCGATTTCCTCAATGCGCAGGAAGAGGAGCCAAAGCCGCCCCTGGCCAAGGGCCTTAGCGAACGGGAAATGCAAGTGTTGTCAGGGCTCTGCCGCGGGCTGGCCAACAAGGAAATCGCGCGCGAGCTCGATTTGCAGGAAGTGACCATCAAGCTGCATGTCAAAACGCTCTGCCGCAAGCTTGACGCCAAGAATCGCACCCACGCCGCCATGATCGCCAAGGAGGCGGGCCTTTTCTGATGCCGCCAGTCCGTGGCCGCACCCGATCGGGCATGGCCACGGATCTTCATTCCTCTGGTCGTCGGGCGCCTAGGCCACGTCGATCCAGCTGTTCATGCCCGTCAGCATGGTCTCTCCGTTGTCTTGCCAGTCCGCTACCGTGATGAGCGTGCTGCCAAGGTCGATCTCGACGCCCGTGCCATCTTTGTAAGTGACGTTCTCGGCCAACCAGTCAGCCTCGGTTTGATCCGGCTCCAGAAGGTCAAGCGCACGCAGGTCGATCCGGTCGCCCGCGCCGATCAGGAAATCGGTGATGAGATCGCTCCCGCCATCCATATCCTCCTGCCGATAGATGAACCGGTCGGCCCCGCTGCCGCCCGCGGCAATGTCGTCGCCCGCGCCCATGTAGAGCCGGTCATTGCCTGCGCCGCCATCGAGGACATCATCACCGTGATACCCGTTGAGGACATCCTTGCCGTCGTCACCGCGCAAAACGTCGTTCCCGGAGCCGCCGCCAACACGGTCGTTGCCCGTGCCGCCGTTGACAACATCGTCTCCGGACCCGCCTTTCAAGGTGTCCTTGCCCTCACCTCCGTCGAGCGTGTCGCTGTGGGAGCCGCCTTCCAGCTTGTCGTCGCCGTCACCTCCGCGCAGAACATCGTTCTGGTTTCGACCTTCCAGCAGGTCGTCCCCATCGCCCCCTTCGAGCGTGTCGTCACCGGAGCTGCCCCAAAGGGAATCCTCGCCGTCGCCCCCTTGCATGAGGTCGTCACCGACGCCACCGTCAAGGGTATCGTCCCCGTCGCCACCGTCGATCACGTCGTGCTCGCCGCCGCCTTTGAGAAGGTCGTCGCCGTCGCCACCGGAAACCGTGTCGTTACCCGATCCACCGATGACAGTGTCCTGCCCGGCATCTCCCGCGGCAACGTCGTGACCCGCGCCAGCATGGGCATAATCATCTCCGTCGCCGCCTGAAATGGTGTCATTGTCCGGATCGAGGACGTTGCCGGACGCGTCATAGCGAACGCCCGTGACCGGATCGTAGTAAGACTTTGCGCCGGATGCCGCATCGCTGCCGCCGAAGAGCTCATCGGCCGCAACTCCGCCCAGGATCACATCATCCCCCGAACCGCCGATCAGGCTGTCCGACCCGAACCCACCCGACAGCTCATCATCTCCGCCGCCGCCGCGCAGGGTGTCGTCGTAGCTCTGCGAGGGATCTTCCGTCGCGGTGACTTCGGGCGAGCGGATCAGAACGGCAGCACTTCCGTC
>JBCCYI010000161.1:0-10997 GCA_039189975.1 Pseudomonadota bacterium | reverse complement strand
TAGGAAGCTGCTGGGGCAGCGCCTTATGGCGCGGGACTTTGACCGACAGGTCGCCGAGCTCCAGATCCGCATCGCAGTCCTGAACCGCTACACCGCGCTTGGACGCCCTGTCACAGACACCGTGGGATGAATCCGTCCGCGGGAAACGGGAACCTCGGACATCAGCGGCTTTGTGCAACACAGCGCTCAGAAGGCACGATACTGAATCGCAGCGGTTGGCGCAAAGACCGCTTGTATCGAACACTTCGTCGGGGGATTGATCCCTCGGATCAAGTCCTGTTCCTCCTTACTCTGCTTGGGATTTGGGATCTCGTATTGAGGACGGTGAGAGCCGCGGGCGCGCGTACCCTGTGTTTGCCTATGGAAGAGATCATTTCTTGACGGCAGAACCCGTCTGAGCAAGCGCAACAGGGCATTCGATACACCAGGCGCCCCATGACCTGCCGACCCAAGCAGCCAGATTTTCCCGACATAGGACGTTGTCACTGACAATGCTGACCGGTCTGCCATAGATCCGGACAAGCGCATCCAGCTCTCGCGCGACTCTGGCCCCTGAGTTGCTCGTGTCGGCCCTCAGGCACAGGTTCTCGCCGCGGCAATCATCGTTCACCGCCAGAATGCCGAACCGACGGGACGCCCCGAACGTGTCTGACAGGTCGTCCAACGACCAACGTTCGCCCAGTCTCAGCGCCTCTGGCATTGGTGTCCGCAATCCACCGGCGCGTTTCCCGCCCCTTCGCCGTCTGACCGCAAGCTTCTCCTCCGTGTAAAGCCGATAAAGCTTCTTGTGGTTCATGATGATACCCTTGCGCCCCAGCATCACGCCGATCCGGCGGTAGCCGAACCGCCGCCGTTCAGACGCCAGTTCCTACATCCTGGTACGCAGCTCTGTGTCAGCCTGGTGCTTCGAGCGGCGCCGATCGACGCACGGATCGCTCCCAGCCAGCCTACAAGCCCACCGCTGCGAATAGCTCTTCTCTGTCATGGCCCGGTCCACCGCTTGCCTCCTCGAACATGCGTCCATTGTCCTTGGACCGATGGCGGACAAAGGCCACATCCTCAGAAGCTGTTTCCAAGCATCTCTTTCAGCGTGGCGCCCTCCATCATCTGTTCGGCCAGCATCTTCTTGAGTTTCGCATTCTCAGCTTCGAGCGCCTTCGCCCGCTTGGCCTCCGCGACCCCCATGCCACCGTACTTGCGGCGCCAGTTGTAGAATGTCGCATCGCTGATCCCGTGCGTGCGACACAGATCGGGCACGCTTTTACCCGCCTGGTGCTCCTTCAGGATGCCAATGATCTGTGCTTCGCTGAAACGGCTTCTCTCCATCGTCGGTCTCCTCAATTGGAGAACAGACCAACATCAAACCGAGGACGCTTCAGGCGAGCAGGTCATCTACCACGCACCTTGGTCGCCTTGCTACAATCGCACGGAGATCAACACTGCGAAGGGCGAGCGTTGGCGCTGCGATGAGGGTAAGGGTGAGGCCGTGGCTGCTGGGTGGCGGGCACCCAAGTGGTGGTGAAGGCTATCAGGTGCCGTCTCTTAGACATAGGTCACCTTATTGTGGTTGTAACCCCAGGCCGTTTGGCAATTGCAGCTTACCTGGTCTCAACCACGGCTTATTGGGCGGCTCCTAGTGTGGACCAGATTGTATCAAAATAAGTCTCTAAGATACAATAATTTAAACCAAACAGTTGGTGCGGGCGGTGGGAGTCGAACCCACACGGGCAAACTGCCCCAAGCATTTTAAGTGCCATGCGTCTACCGTTCCGCCACGCCCGCGCCGCGCCCGGGATATCAGGCGCAGGCCGAAGAACAAACCCGTTCCAGCCTCGAATTGTCGTCAGGATACATCAGGTCCGACGGATAGGTTGGGCCTCAAGCGATCTGTCCGGTGGAACGAAGGGAAAAAGACGGGTCTGTCAGAGATCTCGCGCACCCAAGCGTCGTTCGAGTTCGCCCAGCAGCGCACGTTCGGACAGCCACGGGTTCAGGCTCAGCGCCTGGTTGAGGGCTGTCAGAGCCGCACGGTCTCTGCCCAGGCCGATCAGGGTCAGTGCCTTTCCGGACAGCGCGCCGATGTGGCGTGGGCTGTAGGAGAGCGCGACGTCGATATCTTCCAGCGCGGCGGCAAAATCTCGCGCCAAGTAACGCGCAAACGCGCGCTGGTTGTAGCCTTCGGCATAGCTCGGGCAGTACGCCACCAGCGCATCGAGCGCATTCATGGCATTGCCCAGATCCCCCATCCGAATGCGCGCCATCGCAGAATCGAGCAGCTCCTGGGCATGTGAGTCTGGCGCGCGCGTCCAGAGCGACCACAGATCAGCGTTGATCGAGCGCGCAACACCGGCGTCCGGGGCTTCTTGCAGTGCGCTGATCAATGCCTGCTCTGCGTTGGCGTCGCGAGAGACCGACGGGCAAGCGTCACTGGCCGCACTTTGGAACGGGTAGGCGCCGGCAAAGAGGCCGGCATAGAGGGCCAGAACCAGGGTCGGGCGGAGGACAGTGCTCGGGAAAAACATACAAAGAAGGTGCGTCGCGGGACACGTCTGTCAAGGCAGAGGACAAGCGCAACACATCCATGTGTTTGGCATCTTACTGGAAAGAGTGACTCGTTTCCGGCCGCACCGGGTTGACGTAACGCCCGCAGATCGTAGCTAGGGCGCATGTTTTTTCTTCCGATCCGGGATCACAACCCCTCGGGCCGCGTGCCCTACGTCACCTACACCCTGATTGTTGCGAATGTCCTCGCCTTCGCCGTGACCTTTTTGTCGGGCGTACAAGGGGAGATCTATTGGTACCTCGGGCTTGTCCCGGCCTATGCGGATGTGCTCACCGCCGTGACGTCGCTGTTTCTGCATGGCGGATTGCTGCATCTCGGCGGCAACATGTTGTTCCTGTGGATCTACGGCGACAATATGGAAGATGAGATGGGTCACGTGCGCTTCGCGCTCTTCTATCTCGCCGCTGGGATTGCAGCCGGCTTTGCCCATGTCGCCGCGGCACCGATGTCGGAGGTCCCGCTTGTGGGAGCCTCGGGCGCGATTGGCGGCGTCATGGGGGCCTATCTGCTGCTCTATCCGAAGGCGCGGGTGGACGTGCTCTTTGTCTTGCTCATCTTCTTCCGGATCTTTCCCATCCCGGCCTGGATTGTCCTGGCGTTCTGGTTTGGGACGCAGATCCTGTCCGGCGCCGCCACGCCTGCCGACGATGCGGGCGTGGCCTACTGGGCGCATGTGGGCGGGTTCCTTGCAGGACTTGTGTTGGCGTTGCCGGTGTTCGTGCGCCGGGGCGGTACGGCCTACTGGCAGCGCACGCATGGGCATCCTCCACACCCCGAGGCCGTTTACGCGCGCACATCGATTCCATCCGTCCGCAGGCGCCGGAAGTAAACCAGAGGTTTGCAACAGAGGGAACCGCAGGTTGGACGCCGGTCTGGCCGGCGTGCCGCCTTGGGCTTTCGCTCGGCACGCGGATATGACAGGTCCGCGGGTATGGAGCCTTGGATCATTGCCACTCTTGCAGCCGCGTTCTTTCAGACGCTGCGCTTTGCGGTCCAGAAACGCCTGACTGCGCCAGAACCCGGTGGCGCCGGATTGACCGCCGTTGGGGCCACCTGGGCGCGCTTTCTCTACTCGGCCCCCCATTTGGCCGTTGGCGTTGGTGTTTGGTTCGGGGCGACAGGGGCCTCGTTTCCAGATCTCTCGGGCGCGTTCTGGCTCTACGCGGTGTTGGGCGGGATCGCCCAGATCCTGGCGACTGTCTGCGTCGTGATGCTCTTCTCGTTTCGCGCCTTTGCGGTCGGTCTGACGTTCAAGAAGTCGGAAGTGCTGCAAACGGCGCTCGTGGGCTGGATCGTCTTGGGAGACAGCGTGAGCGTTGGGGCGCTGGCCGCATTGGTGGTCGGCTTTCTTGCGCTTTCGGTGCTGTCGGCCCCCCCCAAGGACGCGGCGTGGGGCGAGGCCCTGCGCGCTGTCGGGCTTGGGGTGGCGTCGGGCGCATTCTTTGCGATCGCTGGCGTCAGCTACCGGGGCGCGACGCTGGAGATCGACGCGCCGCTCGCATTACAGGCTGCTGTGGCGCTGATGATCGTCACGGCCATCCAGAGCAGCCTGATGGCGCTTTGGCTTGGCTGGCGCGACCGGCCTGACGCGGCCCGGACGCTGCGCGCATGGCGGCCGGGTGTGGCGATGGGGATTTTCTCTCTGCTGGGCTCGCTCGGGTGGTTTGTGGCATTTGCTCAGCAGAACGCCGCTTACGTTTTTGCGCTTGGCCAGGTGGAATTGCTGTTTGGCTTGATCATGGGGCGCGTTTTCTTCGCGGAGCAGCCGAGCCGGCGGGAACTCGTTGGCATGGGGCTGCTGGTGGGGTCAATGATCTGGCTCGTCGCGGTGATCTGATGCGGGTGCCTGGCCCGCCCGGCCCGACGAACCGCTGTCAGGCGAGACGCGTGACGGACGATACGATATCGTCATTTTCCACAAAGGGCACACCGGCCTCAGGCGCGCTGCCGCCCGCAGCGATGAGGGGTGCGATCTCCCTCAGAACGACCTGCGTTATGAACGGCAAATCGTAGCTGCGCGTCCGGCGCAGCGGCACCCATTGAAGGTGAGACAGCTCGTCGGTCGCGTCCGAAAAGTCGTCCGTAGGGCCATGGACGGCCGTGGCAGGGACCAGGAAGAAACGGGCGTCAAAGCGGCGCGGGCGACCCGGCGGAGTGACCGCTCGAAACACGAAGCGAAATGCGCTGGCGTCCGGGCAGCAACCGCGCGCGGCAAAGGTGTCCCAGCCGGACGGGGGCGCCGCTGACATGCGTCCTGGGTGTCCGAGGATCAGACCCGTCTCCTCCCAGACTTCACGAATCGCGGCGGCCAGCAGAGCTTGCGCCGGGAGGGGCGGCTCGGTGCGCGGTGCTGCGGCCAGTCTGTTGAGGCAGTCGCGAGGTGGCAGCCCGTCCAGGCGGATGGTCTCATCGGAGCGATCGACCGCGCCACCCGGAAACACGACCTTGTTGGGCATGAACGCGGCTGTTGCGCCACGTGTTCCCATCAGAGCTTCTGGCCCTTCGTCGCCGATCCGCCACAGGATCACCGTTGCCGCATCGCGCACCGCCGTCGCGGAAGGGGGCGCTTGGAGCGGCGCCGTCATTGAGGGGGGGGCACGGCCTCGGTCGGCCGACCAAAGCCGTGCATGCGTCGCGACCATTGCAGCGCGACAAAGGCGCCCTTGATGCGGGGCAAGAGCCAGAGCGAGAGGACCGCCGCCATCGTGCACATCACCAGGGCCAGCACCGCAGGAGAGGGTTCGTACCAAACGTAACCAAGGTGAAGCACCGGCGCGAGCGCATGACCGACGATGAGGATGGTGATGTAGGCCGGACCGTCATCGGCGCGCTGGTGATGAAAGGCTTCGCCACATGAGGGGCAGCTCTGACGGACCGTCAGGTAGCCCGAAAGAAGGGGGCCCTCTCCGCAGGCCGGGCATTTTCGGCGCCAGCCGCGCCACAGGGCGGGCCGAAGGGGGCGGTCGTCGACATGCGACGTGTGATCGGGGGGGCTGGTGTGGGTTATGGACATACCGGGGGTGTAGACCCATTCGGCCTTGAGGGCGAGAGCTCTTGTCGGCCTGCGGCTGCGCGTCGCCGATACCCGGAAACAGTGCGGTGTGACGGCAGGCACGGTCTGCGCAGGTTCAGGCATCCAAGTCGCCGAGCCACTTGTTTCTGAGCTACCCCATGCGACGGCTCGGTGTTTGAGCACCTCCGGCTCCGGTCGCGACGATGCCATGGGCGCTGGGGCGGAACAGGGCGCGCAAACGGTGCTGCAGGGGCCATCAGGCCGCCGCCTCTCCGTTGCGTCGTTGGGCACAGGTGACCACACAATTGCGGCCCTGGGTCTTGGCGCGCATCAGCGCGGCATCCGCCCGCTCCATCAAGGCTGCCGCCGCAACGGAGAGGCCTGACCGACGCGCCAGATCGAGTTCGCCCCTCAGCGGGCCACTGGCCAGACCGACCGAAACCGTCTGAGACAAGATCAGGTGCGTGGGGCAGGCCGCGTCGGGCACGCCTGTCTGGGCCTTGGCGGCGCCGGGCGCGGAGGCGATCGGGAGGCTGACGGGTGTCGTATCCATCGCCTGCCGCAGCCGCTCGGCCATTTTCCTGGCGTCGCTCTCCGGAATGTCCGGCAGGACAACGAGAAATTCCTCACCCCCGATCCGGGTCAACAGATCGCCCGACCGGAGCTGCGGTTGGAGACGGGCGGCGACCTCACGCAGGACCTGGTCGCCCGCGGCGTGGCCGTGCAGATCGTTCACCGTCTTGAAGCGGTCGAGGTCCAGCATCACGACCGAGAGGCCCGTGTCCCGTTCCATTGCGCGTTCGAGGGCGCGCTCAAGGTAAGACAGGCCATATCGGCGGTTCGGCAATCCCGTCAGCGGATCGGTCACGGCCATCTGCAAACCGTCACGCAGGCGGCGGCGGGCCCGTTCGATACTGCGCACCCGAGTGATTTGCCGCGACAGGCGCAATGCGACCTCCTGCTCTGTCCAAGGCATGCTCAACACATCGGCAGCGCCAAGGTCCAGCGCGATCGCTGCTTTCGGGCTCGCCTCCGCAGGGACGGCCATGACGATCGCGGCACGGCTTGTGCCATGCCCGGCCCGCAACTCCGACAGGAGCATCATGGCTTCGTGCGCATGGGCGTGACCGGCCATGATGACAAAGACTTCCGTCTCTCCCGGCGCGCCAATGTGCGGCCCGGGGCGGCGGGACGGGTTCTGCGCTGCGATGGGCGTGCCGCGGGCCAGGCGCATGGCATCGGCGGGCGAGAGCCATTCAAATCCACGCCCCAGCAATCGCGCGGCCCCGAAGATGGCTTGGGTGTCGCTCCCACCCAAGTCGATCACGGCGACGCGCCCGTCGCTTGGGCGATGCTCTGCATGCGCCATGGCAGGACTGGGCTGCGCGGCGGCACGGCTCTGCGCACCCGGGCCAACGACGGGCGGAGAGGCGAAGGGGGTCTGTGCCTCCGAAAAGCCGAGCGCGCGGCGGGTCACATCCCGCAGCTGCAGCTCATCGGCGAGCACGCGCGTCCGCAGGAGCGACCGCACCAGCGCAGCGAGATGCAGGTCGTCTATGGGTTTGGTCAGATAGTCTTCGGCACCGGCCTCAAAGACTGCCAGCCGGCTGCGCAGATCCGTCTGTGAGGAAATGACGACCACCGGGATGTCTGCCGTCTCTGGCGCCTTCTTGAGAACCTTGAGCACGTCCAGCCCGCTCATACCGGGCATCGCGAGATCCAGGAGGATCAGATCGGGCCGCTCGGACCGCGCCAGCGCCAGCGCGGTTTTACCATCTTCGGCCTGGAGCACGTCGTAGCAGGCGATGCCGAGCTTCGCTTTGAGGATGATCCGATTGGTTGCGACGTCGTCGACGACAAGGATCCTGCCTGCCATGGCCGTGCCTTTCTCAAATGTCCGCCAAGCGCGCTTCTGCGGTGGCGGCGCAGGGCCAGATGGGTCCTTGCAGCTCGTTCAAAGACACTGTGCCTTGCGCCCACTCCTTTTTCAGGCAAATGGTTAAGCAAATCCTAACGGCGGTCGGGACCGGCCAGCGGAGGCAGGGATGCAGCGAGATTATGCCGAAACACTCGCGCTAGAGGTTTTGGGATGGCTGGCGGGGGAGGATGACCTGCTTCCCGTGTTTCTGGGATCGACGGGGACGAGCTTGACGGACCTTAAAGAACGGGCATCTGACCCGGAATTCCTGGGGGCGGTTCTGGATTTCGTCGTGATGGACGACGCCTGGGTGCTGGCGTTCAGCGAGGCGAAGGCGGTGCCGCCCACGGCGCTGTCGGAGGCGCGCGCGCTGCTGCCGGGCGGCAACTTGCCGCACTGGACCTGACCATGATGCAGACCGGAGCCTCTCCCACCACGCAGGGACTTCTCTTCGACAAGGACGGGACTCTCTTCGGCTTTCAGGCGACATGGGGCGGATGGTGCGCCGACCTGATCCGCAAACTGGCACCCGATGCGCCTGACGTGCAGGCCGATCTGGCCCGTCGCCTGCATCTGGACCTCGACCGAAGGATCTTTCTTCCAGGCAGCAGCGTCATTGCCGGCACGCTTTGGGAGTCCGTTTCGCTGATGCTGCCCGCGCTTGAGGGGTGGACGGCGGACGCGCTGCACGGTGTGATCCTCGAAGACAGCATGTCCGTCGCCCCTGTCGAGGCCGTTCCTCTGGCACCTTTGTTGCAACGGTTCACGCAGGCCGGGCTGTTGCTCGGGGTGGCGACGAACGACAGTGAGACCCCTGCCCGCGCACAGCTCGCGGCACTCGACCTCGAAGATCGCTTCGCTTTTATCGCTGGGGCGGATTCGGGCTTTGGCGCCAAACCCGAGCCAGGGCAATGCCTGGCGTTCGCTGAGACGCACGGGCTTGATCCCGCCAGCGTCGCGATGATCGGGGATTCGACCCATGATCTGCGTGCCGGGAAGCTGGCGGGCATGCAGACGGTCGCCGTGCTGACCGGGGTCGCGGAAGCGGACGAACTCGCGCCGGAGGCCGATGTGGTGCTCGAGGACATCGGGCATCTGCCGGAATGGCTGGGGCTCTAGACCCTGCGACGCGAACGGAAGCGGATTGCAAGACCCGCCGCAGCCGTCGCCAGCGAAACCCGAAAACGACATCGTTGCGTCGGTAACCGGCATCATCTGATGGCGATGGTTGCGATCCTTTGAAATCAAAGGAGACCCAGATGACGGACGCATTGCATACCGATGAACCGGCGGATCAGGCGCCGCGTCGGCGACGTCACGGAGGCCGCCAGGGCGGGCGTGCCGGAAACACGCGGCGCGGCGGGTCAGGCGCCGTTGCGCAGATGCCATGGGGCCCCGTCGAGAACACGGACCGCCCGACCGAGCCCCTGACCGAAGAGGGCATCGCCGCGATCCACGAGGGCGCTCTGCGCATCCTGAGAGACATTGGGATCGACTTTCTGAACACCGAAGCGCTGGGGATCTTCCGTAAGGCGGGCGCACAGGTGGAGGGCGAGACGGTCAGGCTCGATCCCGAATGGGTCGAAGAGATGATCGCGCGCGCGCCTGCGCAGTTCACGCTCGTGCCGCGCAATCCAGACCGCGCAATCCGGGTCGGGGGCAAAACGCTGCTCTTTGGGAACGTTTCGTCGCCGCCGAACTACTGGGATGTGCGCACAGGAAAAACGCCGGGCTCCCGCGCCCAATGTCAGGATCTGCTCAAACTCACGCAGATCTTCAATTGCATCCATTTTGCCGGGGGATATCCGGTCGAACCCGTCGATCTGCATCCCGCAGTTCGGCATCTCGATGTACTCTTCGACAAGCTGACGCTCTGCGACAAGGCGATGCACGCATACTCGCTTGGGGCCGAGCGCGTGGAGGATGTGATGGAGATGGTCCGCATCGCAAGCGGCCTGACCCATGACGCCTTCGACGAGGCGCCGCGCATGTACACCAACATCAACTCGACCTCCCCCCTCAAGCACGACCAACCGATGATCGACGGTTGCCTGCGGCTGATCCGTCGTGGCCAGGCGGTGGTGGTGACGCCCTTCACCCTCGCAGGAGCCATGGCGCCCGTGACCATGGCCGGTGCCGTGACCCAATCCATCGCCGAAGCTCTCGCGGCCATTGCGCTTTTTCAGTGGGTCAAGCCGGGCTGCCCCTGTGCCATCGGAACGTTCACCTCCAATGTCGATATGAAGTCCGGCGCCCCAGCCTTTGGCACGCCGGAATACATGCGCGCGACCCAGATGACCGGCCAGATGGCCCGTTTCTACGGTTTGCCGATGCGCGCAAGCGGGTCCTGCGCGGCCAATGTACCCGACGGGCAGGCGATGTGGGAGACGAGCCATGCGCTCTGGTCTGCCGTGCAGTCGGGCGCGCATATGGTCTACCATGCGGCGGGCTGGCTCGAGGGTGGCCTGATCGCCAGCCCGGCGAAGTTCGTCATGGATTGCGAGGTGATCCAGCAGATCCAGCGCTACTTCGACCCAATGATTACGGCCACGGAGCCAGCTGATATCGCGGTGGAGGCCGTGGCCGAGGTCGGTCCGCACGGCCATTTTTTCGGCACACCGCACACGCAGGAGCGTTATGAGACCGCGTTCTATCAGCCGTTCCTGTCCGATTGGCGCAATCAGGAAGCCTGGGAGGCCGCCGGGGCGGTCTGGACGGCGGAGCGGGCGGATACATTATGGCGGGAGCTGGTGGCCGGCTATGAAGCTCCGCCGATGGACGTCGGTCACCGCGACGCGCTGGCCGAGTTTGTCGCGCGCCGTAAGGCCGAAGGCGGTGCGCCTACCGATTTCTGACGCACCCCTTGCCGCGCCATGCCTGCCGCTGTCTTTCTCGCGGAAGGAGGCACATCTTCGGTGTTTCTTAAGGCCTTTCTCCTAGCGTTCCGGCGTAAGGAGGCTGTGCTGATGAATGGTCTGATCAATCGGTCAATCCAGTGTTTCGTCCGCGACACCTACGGTGTGGATCGCTGGCGGCATGTCGCGCATGGGCTTGGTCTCGGCCCGAGCGGCTACGAATCCATCCTCGCTTACGAGGATGCGGAGACGGACCGTTTGATCGACTTCGTCTGCGCCGATCTGGGCCGCGATCAGCAGACATTGCTCGAAGACCTCGGAACTTATCTGGGCAGCCACGAAACGACGGGAGGTATCCGCCGCCTGCTGCGCTTTTCGGGAGAAACGTTTTCCGACCTGCTCCATGCGCTCTACGACTTGCCGAGTCGCGCGCAGTTGGCCTTTCCGGACCTGGTCCTGCCCGAGCTCGAGGTGCGAGAGGACCCGCCAGGGCAATTCCGCATTTTCGTGCTCACGGACAGGTT
Organism: Pseudomonadota bacterium; assembly: GCA_039189975.1. GTDB lineage: Bacteria > Pseudomonadota > Alphaproteobacteria > Rhodobacterales > Rhodobacteraceae > HLUCCA09. The sequence goes on along the minus strand of JBCCYI010000161.1, from coordinate 124 downwards.
GGGGTGGGGCGACGTTTTGCTGGGGCTGCTGCGCGCTATGGCGGACGATTACGGTGCGCTTGTCGTGATGGAGCATGCCGCCGGCTCCGGGCCGATCAGTGTCATCGAAGTGAAGCTCCTGGAC
>JBCCYI010000160.1:0-11167 GCA_039189975.1 Pseudomonadota bacterium | reverse complement strand
TCGGCGGCGCAGGTGACGAACTTCGGGATGAACCAGACGATGGTGGGGCTGAAGTCCCATTCCATTGCGCTCTACAAAGAGCTCGCCGAAGACCCGGAGTATCCGATCAACTACCACCACGCCGATGGGGGCATCCGTCTCGCCAACACCGAGGCGCAGATGGACGGGTATCGTCACTTCGCCTCGATGGCGCGCGGGATGGGTGTGGCGTTCGAGGTGATCGATGCCGCGGAATGCGCCCGCCGCCACCCGCTGATCTCGACCGAAAACCTGATCGGCGGCCTCTGGGACCCGCTCGATGGGGACATCGACCCCGCGCAACTCTGCCAGGCGCTCGCGCGCCGCGCGCGTCAGGCAGGCGCAGAGGTCTACCGCCATACGCCGGTGACCGGGCTGGTGCAGCACGCCGACGACAGCTGGACGGTGCAGACCACGAAAGGGGACATCCGCGCTGAGATCGTCGTCAACGCCTGCGGCTACCGCGTCAACGAGGTCGGCGCGATGATGGGTGTGCACCACCCGGTGATGTCGATGGAGCACCAGTATTTCCTGACCGAGCCGATCCCGGCCATCGCGGAGGCGGGGCACCGCATGCCGCTGCTGCGGTGCCCGATCTCCGACTACTACTGCCGGCAGGAGAAGCAGGGGCTGCTGCTGGGCTTCTACGAGCAGGATTGCCGGACCTGGGGGATGGACGGGATCGACCCGAACTTCACCAACGCGCTCTGCCCAGACGATCTGGACCGCGTGACGGATGTGCTGGAGGGCGCCTTCGCGCGGATGCCCGCCCTGATGGAGACCGGCATCCACACGGTGGTCAACGGGCCCATCACCTACACGATAGATGGCGCGCCGCTCGTGGGCCCGATCCCGGGCACGCGCAACGCCTATTGCATCATCGGCCTGCGCGCGGGGCTGGGCGAAGGCGGTGGTCACGGCTGGCTCCTGGCGCAGCAGATCGTGCATGGCGAAGCCTGCTACGACACCTGGGTGCTCGACCCGCGCCGCTTCACCGGGCACGGCAATGTCGAGCTGACCGCGCTCAAGGCCATCGAGGACTACCAGAACGAGTTCCGGTTCCACTTCCCGCATGAGCACCGCCCCGCTGGCCGCCCGATCAAGACGACGCCTCTGACGCCCGTACTGGCGGCAGAGGGCGCGGAGTTCACCGTGGTGAACGGGTGGGAACGGGTGGACTACATCAAGCCGAGCCCCGCGTTCCACGAGACGCACAGCTTCCGCTTCAACGAGGCGTTCGACGTGGTCGCGCGCGACGTCGCGGCGGTGCAGACCGGCGTCGGCATCGCCGAGGTCAACGGCTTCAACCGGCTGGAGCTGACCGGCGCGGATGTGCACGCCTTCCTCGACCGGATGTCCTGCAGCCGCGTGCCGAAGCGGGCGGGCAAGGTCGGGCTGGTCTACCTCTTGAACCATCACGGGATGGTCAAGTCGGAGGCGACGATCGCCAATCTGCCCGCGTCCGACCGCGGGCCGGAGCGCGTCTGGTACGGCTCGGCCGCGGCCTCCGAGCAGCACGATCTCGACTGGCTGACGGCGCATCGGCGCCCCGGCGAAGACGTGCGGATCCGGCCGTTGACGAACGACCAGACGATCCTCGTGCTGGCCGGGCCAAAGGCGCGGGACGTGCTCCGCGCCGTCAGCCGGGCGGATTGGTCCGCCGAGGCCTTCCCCTGGCTGAGGGTGCGGGAGTGCTTTGTGGGCATCGCCCCGGCGGTGGTGATGTCGGTCAGTTTTTCCGGCGAGCAGGCCTACGAGATCCACGTGCCCAATGCGCAGCTCTATGCCGCGTGGCTGGCGCTCCGCGCGGCGGGAGAGGCGCATGGGATGACGGTCTTCGGGGCGCGGGCCATCGAGTCGATGCGGCTCGAGAAGGGCTACCTGCACTGGAAGGCTGATCTGCTGACGGAGTTCGACCCGTTCGAGACGGGCCTCGGGCGCTTCGTCAAGACGGACAAGGCGGGCTTTGTCGGCCGGGAGGCGCTGTTGGCCCGGCAGGCCGAGGGACCGCGACGGCGCCTGGTGACGCTGGCCCTCGACACCCGCGCCGCACCGGCGACGCCGGGGGCCTCGGTGATGCGCGACGGCGCGGTGCTCGGCACGGTGACTTCGGGCGACTGGGGGCACCGCGTGGCGATGAACCTCGCCTATGCCTTCGTGCGGCCGGAACTCGCTGCGCCCGGGACGGAGGCCGCCGTCGACGTGCTGGGAGATCTGATCCCCGCCCGCGTCATCCCGTCGGGGCCGTATGACCCGGAGCACAGCCGCGTGCGGTGCGCCCGGGCGCGCCGGCCCGGGCGGGACGGCGCGCGGTCGCGACGGCGGCAGACGCGTGCTTCGGGTCGACCGTCGGCGCATCTCGTGTGGCGCGCTGTGGCGGGGATCAGGCTCGGCCCGCTCCGTGGCACCGGCCCAGCGGGCAAATCTGTGCCAAACGCCGACGGGTACGCCAACGACGCCTCGCTCGGACAGGTTTGGCTGCTATAGGATAGCAGACGGTGCGCGGTCTGTCGCTTTTGCCCGGTCTTGCGTCGAGTCCGCACGGCGGGGGGCACGTGCATCCCCGTAAGTTGCGCCCAGCTCATAAGGGAGGCGCGCCCATGAAGACCCATGTCAAAGCTCTGGTCGTCGGCGGAGGCGCTGTCGGCGCCGGGATCGCTTATCATCTCGGCAAGGCGGGGTGGGACACGATGCTGCTGGAGCGCGACGAGCTGACGTCCGGCTCGACGTGGCATGCCGCGGGGCTTCTGCCGCTCTTCAACATGTCCTACGCAACCTCGCACAACCACGACTACTCGGTGAAGTTCTACAAGGGGCTGGAGGCCGAGACCGGGCTCAATCCCGGCTTCTCCGTTGTCGGCAACCTGCGCATGGCGCAAAGCCAGGCGCGGATGGATGAGTATATGCTCTACGCCTCGACCGCCGAGACGGTGGGTGTCCCCTACGAGTGGCTGAGCCCGGCGGACATCAAGGCGCGCTACCCGCTGGTGCGCACCGAAGACCTTGTGGGCGCGATCCTCCATCCGACCGATGGCTACATCAACCCTGCGGATGTGACCCAGGCGATGGCCAAGGGCGCGCGCCAGTTCGGCGTGACGGTCGAGCGCAAGTGGCAGGTCGACGCCTATGTCTGGACCGGGTCCGAGTGGCGCGTGACAGTGACCAAGATGGCCGACCGCGGCGGCAACCTCGTGCCGACCGAGGAGCAGGCGGTGATCACGGCCGAGCATGTCGTGACGGCGACGGGCAACCACGCGCAGCGCACGGCGAAGCTCCTCGGGATCAAGATCCCCGCAATCCCCGTCGAGCACCAGTACATCGTCACCGAGCCCGACCCCGCGCTCGTCGAATGGCGCAAGGACAACCCCGAGCACCCGGTGCTGCGCGACGCCGACGCCAAGTGGTACGTGCGCGAAGAGCGCGGCGGCTGGATCCTCGGGCCCTATGAGCAGGGCGCGCCGGCGCGCTTCCTCCACGACGTGCCCGAGAGCTTCCGCGCGGATCTCTTCCCCCTCGATCTGGAGCGGATCGAGGAGGAGTACATGTCGATGATTCACCGGATCCCGAGCTCTGAACCCGTCGGTCTGAAGGACGATTACAACGGCCCGATCTGCTACACGCCCGACGGTAACCCGCTCGTCGGCCCCGCGCCGGGACTGCGCAACATGTGGCTGGCCGAAGGCTTTTCCTTCGGGATCACGGCGGCGGGCGGCACCGGCTACTACCTGGCGCAGATGATGACCGAGGGCGAGGCCGAGATCGACATGGCGAGCCTCGATCCCAAGCGATACGGCCCCTGGATGACGACCGAATACGCCGCGCGCAAAAACGAGGAATGCTACGCGCATGTGTACATCCTGCACCACCCGGACGAGGAGCGCGACGCGTGCCGTCCGCTGCGCACGGCCCCGGCTTATGACCGGCAAAAGGCGCGGGGTGCGCAGTTCGGTCAGGTGAATGGCTGGGAGCGGCCCAATTACTACGGTCCCGTGGGGGCGCCCGACAGCTTTGATCACGACGCCCGGTCGTTCCGCCGCGGCGGCTGGTGGCAATATGTCGTCGAGGAGGCCCAGGCGGTCCGCCAGACCGCCGGTTTGATCGACGCAACGGCCTTTGCCAAGCATCGTGTCACGGGGCCCGGCGCCACCGCGTTTTTGGACCACTTCACCTGCAACAAGCTGCCGCGCGTGGGCCGCATCAACCTGACCTACGCGCTGACGTCGGCCGGGACGACACGCACCGAATACACGATCGTACGTCTGGCCGAGAACGACTACTACCTCGTCTCAGCCGGGGCCTGGGCCGCCTACGACGGGGACTACCTGCAAAAGGCAATCGAGGATCACATCGCGGCCGGCGGCGACTACGTCGCGGCGACGGATGTCACGACCCAGTGGGGCGTCTTCGCCCTGGCCGGGCCGAACGCGCGCGACATCCTGCAGGAGCTTGTGGTCGATGCGGATGCAGGGACACGCCTGTCGAACAAGCGGTTCCCCTGGCTCTCGATGCGCCAGATCGAGCTGGGCATGGTCCCGACGATGGCCATCCGCGTGGCCTACACGGGCGAGCTGGGCTGGGAATTGCACCACCCGATGGAGATGCAGAACCACCTCTTTGACCGCCTCATGGAGGCGGGAGCCGGACATGGCATGAAGCTCGTCGGTGCGCGGGCGCAGAACTGGCTGCGTCAGGAGAAGAGCTATCGCGCGTTCGGCACAGAGCTGGGACGGGATGCGACCCCGCTTGAGGCGGGACTGGACCGATTTGTCGACCTCGACAAGGCGTTCCATGGCAAGGCGGCGATGCTGGAGACCGGCCGGAGATCTGCTTGCGTGACATGCTTGATTGACGGACCCGAAGACGCCGATCCGTGGGGCCGAGAGGCCCTTTACAGCGGTGACACAAGGGTCGGGCGCCTGACGTCAGGCGGATGGTCCGTGGCTTTCGGAAAGTCGATCGGGATGGGATATGTGTCGCCAAGCCATGCGGCTCCCGGCACCCGGCTTGAGGTGAAGATGCAAGATCGCCGCTGGCAAGTCGAGGTGACCGAGGATAGCCCTTACGATCCCAGAAATGCGCGTATTCGTGCTGATCTCTTCAGCATGACCAGCAAAGCGGCCGAGTAGGAGCAGGGAGCGAATTTTCGTACGAAAATTCGGCGAAGGTGATGGTGGAAGGGTGCTACTCGAGATTGCGGCTCGTCGCCTGGCGACGTGCCAAGATCGCGGCGCCGAGGGATGCGCACGTGGCACCCTGAATGAGAAAGAGAAGGAGAAAGGCGGGTTTGGTGTCCGGCAGAAGGGCGCCTGTTCCTGCGGTGAGCAAAGCACCAAGTGCGACGGTGAGCGCGCCACTGAGCCCCGCGGCGCTCCCTGCCAGTTTGGGCCGCACAGAGAGCGCGCGCGCATTGCAGCCGGGAACAGTCAGGCCGTTTCCCAGCCCCACCAGCACTGTCGCGCCAAAGAAACCAAGCGGCGAAAGGGCGCCAGCCGCGGCCAGTCCAAGTCCTATCGAAGGGCCGGTGCATGCGATGAGGCGACCGGTTAGGATCAGCGCGTCCGGTCCAACGCGCATTGTGGCGCGCGCAGAGATCCAGCCGCCGAAGATGAAGCCCGCCGTGATCGTTCCGATGAGAACGCCGAGCTCAGCCGTTGAAACCCCAAACTGCCTCTGCGCGACGAGAGGAGCCCCTGTGAGGAAGATGTAGAACGCGCCCACCGAAAAGGCATTGCAGAACGCATAGCTCCAAAAGCGCGAGCTTCGGCCGAGCTCGAGAAAATCCGACATATGCGACACGGTGGACGTGTCGCGCTCCACGCGCGTCTCACGCACATCGTGCCAACACAGGGCCAGCAGCCCGATCCCGGCCAGAGCGTAGACATAGAAGCTCGCGCGCCAGCCGAGGCTCGCGTCGAGCGCGCCGCCCAGGACGGGCCCAATCATCGGCGCAAAGCCCATTGCCATGCTGATATAACTGATCCGGCTTGCGGCTTCACGCTCGCCATAGGTGTCCCGCACCATGGCCAGCGACAGGGTGTATCCTGTGATCATGGCGCCCTGCAGCATTCGACAGATCAGAAAGGTCCCTGCGTCCTGCGCCAGGGCACAGCCCAAGGATGCCATGCAAAAGAGCGCAACAGCGACAAGGAGAACGGGTCTGCGACCCAGACGATCTGACAAAGCGCCGACGACAAGCTGGATGACGGCCGTGCACGCCAGATACCCGCTGATCGCCAGGCTGATCACCGCATAATCTGCCTCAAGATCATCGGCGATACGGGCCAGGGACGGCAGGAACATGTTGAGCGACAACGTTGAGAGCGCTGTCAGCAGGACCAAGGTCAAGAGCCTTGGCGTGGCTGGGGGGGCAGAAATCGTCTCACGCATGGGTTCAGCACACCCTTGAGTTTCGCCGGTCGCCCGGTCCCAGCGCGCCCGTAGCCATCCACTTGGCGGGACGCGAGAGGAAGCGCGGCCTTTCACACGGGCCGAGTGCGGGCCGCGTTGCCGCGGCGCGACAGGTGCCGCGTGCCCTACGTCGACACGGCCTGAGGGTGACCCGCTGCCTTGCCCGTTCGGCGAGACGCTGCGGCTATGCGACCTCTGCCAGCCGCGCGAGCGCTTCGCGCAAACGTGCCGCTTCACCTTCCCGGGCAGACAGGTTTTGCCGTGTTTCCTCGACCACCTCCGAGGGCGCGCTCTCGGCAAACTTGGGATTGTCCAACCGTCGCTGCAGCCCATTGACCTCTTTGTCGAGCTTGGCGAGCGATTTTTCCAGGCGGGCCTTTTCCGCGCTCACATCAATGATGTCCGCGATTGGAAGACCGAGCGTCCCCCCCCGCGCTGAGATCGTGACGGCGCCCTTTGGCAGAGCGTCGACCTGGTCGAGGCTCTCAATCCGTGCCAGCCGCTTGATCAGCGTTTCGTTGCGGGCCCAGGCCTCTGCGGCTTCCGCGTCGAGCCCCGTGTGCACCATCGGCACATAGAGCCCGGCCGCGACGTGCATCTGGGCCCGCGCTGACCGCACCTCCTCGATCACACCTATGACCCACGACATCTCGGCCTCGGCCTCGGCATCGGCAAGATCTGTGGCCGTGTAGCCCGGCCAGTCGGCATGGACGAGCATCCGCTCACGGTCCCCGAGAAGCCCCCAGAGCTCCTCTGTGATAAAGGGCATCGTCGGATGCAGGAGGATCAGACACTGATCGATCACCCAGGCCATCACCGCCTGCGTTTCGGTCTTGAGCGCGGCGTCGCTCCCTTGCAGCAAAGGTTTGGCAAACTCGACATACCAGTCGCACACCATGTGCCAGGTAAAGGAATACGCCGCGCTGGAGGCATCGTTGAAGCGATACGCGGTAAGCGCCGCATCGACCGCCTCGCGCACGCGCCCCGTCTCGGCGAGAATCCAGCGGTTCACCGGCGCGGAGGCCTCGGGCACTCCGCTTGCCGCGCCCACGTCGCGGCGTGTGGCGCCGTTCATCTCGGCAAATCGCGCCGCGTTCCAAAGCTTGGTGCCGAAGTTGCGGTAGCCCGCGATCCGGTCCTTGGAGAGCCGGAGGTCCCGCCCCATCGCGGCCATCGACGCAAGCGTGAAGCGCACGGCATCGGCGCCGTATTCGTCGATCAGGTCGAGCGGGTCGAGCACGTTGCCGACGCTCTTCGACATCTTCTTGCCCTTCTCGTCGCGCACCAGCGCGTGGACATAGACGGTGTCGAACGGGCGCTGCCCGACCATCGCGTATTGCATCATCATCATCCGAGCGACCCAGAAGAAGATGATGTCGAACCCGGTGATCAGAACCGAGGTCGGAAAATAGCGCTTGAGCTCGTCGGTGTCTTCGGGCCAGCCGAGCGTGCCGAGCGGCCAGAGGCCGGAGGAGAACCACGTGTCGAGCACGTCCGCGTCGCGCCAAACGGGGTAGACGAGCTTGGTCGGGTCCTGGTCGATCTCGTATTGCGCGAGGCTCCTGGCCATCGCGTGGGCCGCCGTGTGCCGGTCCTCGACCTCGACGACCTGAGCGTGGCTGAGCGGCAGGGGCAGAGCGGCGATGACATCGGCAAAGAGGCCGGTCACGCCGTCGAAATCCATCGCGGCGTGGTGACGGTCGGTGCCGCGCACCAAGTTGTCGGCGGTCAGGAACCGCAGCATCTCGGTGGGGTCGAGCGTGCCGTCGCCCTCGTCATCGACGAAATCCTGCAGGCGCAGGTCGAACCCGTACCAAACGGGGATCCGGTGCCCCCACCAGAGCTGGCGCGAGATCGTCCAAGGCTCGATATTCTCCAACCAGTGGAAATAGACCTTCTGGTCCTGCTCCGGCAGGATGCGGGTCTCGCCCGTGCGCACGGCGTCGATCGCGGGCTGGACGATCTGGGCGGTGTCGACGAACCATTGGTCCGTGAGCATCGGCTCGATGACGACCTTCGAGCGGTCGCCAAAGGGCTGCATGATCGGCTTTTGCTCCACGAAGGGCTGCGGTGTGCCTTCTTCGTCCGGCATCATCACGGCAAGGCCTTCGCCGGTGATGTCGGCCACAATGGCCTTGCGGGCCTCAAAGCGGTCGAGCCCGCGGTAGGCGTCGGGGACGAGGTTCACCGCATCGACGTCAACCTCCGCGGCGGTGATCTCGCCGGCTGCGGCGGCGCGGGCGATCTCGGCGCTGTCGGCGTAGGAGAGCCCGTCGTCCCGCATGGCGCCCTTGGTGTCGAGCAGGATGTACATCGGGATGCCGTTGCGCTGGGCGACACCGTAGTCGTTGAAGTCATGCGCGCCGGTGATCTTCACCGCGCCCGAGCCAAAGTCGGGATCCGGGTACTCATCGGTGATGATCGGGATGAGGCGGCGGTTCTCCTTCGGCCCCACCGGGATCTCGCAAAGCTTGCCAACGATGGGCGCATAGCGCACATCGTCGGGATGAACGGCAACCGCACCGTCGCCCAGCATCGTCTCGGGCCGGGTCGTGGCGATCGAGATGTAATCCCGCTCTTCCTCGCGGACCACGTGCCCGTCTTCGTCCCGCTCGACATAGGTGTAGGTCTCGCCGCCCGCGAGCGGGTATTTGAAGTGCCACATGTGCCCTTGCACTTCGATGTTTTCGACCTCGAGGTCGGAGATCGCAGTCTCGAACTGGGGGTCCCAGTTCACCAGGCGCTTGCCACGGTAAATGATCCCACGGTCATAGAAATCGACGAAGGACTTGAGGACTGCATCATGGAACCCGCCATCCATCGTAAACGCCTCGCGGTCCCAGTCGCAGGAGGCGCCGAGCCGTTTGAGCTGGCCGATAATCGTCCCCCGGCTCTTGTGCTTTTGCTCCCAGACCCGGGCGACAAAGGCCTCTCGCCCCATCGCGGTCCGACTTGGCTCCTGATGCAAGGCCATCTCCCGCTCGGTCACCATCTGGGTCGCGATGCCCGCGTGATCTGTCCCCGGTTGCCACAACACATCGTCGCCGCGCATCCGGTGCCAGCGGATAAGAATGTCCTGCAGCGTGTTATTGAACGCGTGCCCCATGTGCAGCGAGCCCGTTACATTCGGCGGGGGGATCAAAATGGAAAACGGCACACCGTCGGGCTTGGCGTTAGCGCCCGCTGCAAAGCACTTGCCGGCCTCCCAGGCCCGATAGATCCGTGCTTCGGCCTCTGCGGCCTCGAAGTTTTTGTCCAGTGCCATCGCTCATCCCTCCGGCGGGCTGATCCCCGGCCGATCCGGCCGGTAGCGGGGATCTAACCGAGCCTCCCGACAAGGGAAAGCCTTCAACGCAAAAACCAAGCCCCTCCCGCGCGCCTAGCAGGATCCCAACACACAGCGCTCCCCTGCTTCATTGTGCCAAAAGTATCCCGGGGGAGGCGCGCAGCGCGCGACGGGGGCAGCGCCCCAAAACAGAACGATCCGCGCAGGACAAGCGGTCACACATCGCCCGTGGCGCGCGCACCGTTATGCGTCACCCGCTCTGCGATCCCACTTGGTGCTCAGCTGGATCAGACTTTCCGTATTCGTGACCCCGGGAATTGCACCGATCCGGTCGAGCACCTGATCAAGAGCTGCCGTGTCATCGACGACGAGCCTCAGGATCAGATCCACCCGCCCGGTCGAGGTGTGGCAACTCTCGACCTCTGGCATCGACTTGAGCCGCGCCAGAACCGGAGCGGTGCTGCGCGGTGCCGCGTTCAAAAGCACCGTCGCGCGGATACGGCGACGATCAAAGTCGGCACCCAAACGGATCGTGAAGCCCGTGATGACTCCACTCGAGGTCAATCGGTCGATGCGGGCCTGGACCGTCGAACGTGCGACGCCGAGTGTCCGCGCCAGAGCCGAGGTGCTGCGCGAGGCGTCACGCGACAGTTCCGTCAGAAGGCGATCGTCCAATGGATCCATGCAAATTGCCTACAGAGTGAGCATTTTCACGTCAATACTTCACGAAATGACCACTTCTTTGGGTGAAATGCGGCAGTCTCGCTGTCAGCATGGTCCGGAGCAGAGCCGAACCAGGAGACAACCAATGTACCCAGGGCGCCCCTATCCCAAGACACTTGGCGAGCTTGTGCGCATATCCGCCGGTGAGGCGCCGATCCTCGCCTGCGCTCCGCAGGTGCTGCGGGCGACAGCGCGCGGCTTTCTCGACGGGTTTCCCGGGCTCGTGACCTATGCCGTCAAGGCCAACCCGGATCCAACGATCCTCGAAAACCTGTCGGCTGCAGGTGTCGCGGCCTTCGACGTGGCGTCCGTGCCGGAAATCGAACTGCTGTGCGCGGCCGCCCCCCAAGCCACGCTTCACTACAATAACCCCGTGCGCGCCAGCGCCGAGATCCGACGCGCCGTTGCGCTTGGGGTTGAGAGCTTCAGTCTGGATAGCGCGGGCGAACTCGCCCGTCTGAGGGCTTGCGTCGCCCCGTCGGCTGAGCTCAGCGTGCGCTTCAAGCTCGACATGCCGGGTGCCGCCTACGACTTTGGCGCGAAGTTCGGTGCCCACCCGGACGCGGCCGTGGACCTCCTCCGGGCCGTGCGCGCGGCGGGTTTCGCGCCGTCGCTCACGTTCCATCCGGGAACGCAATGCGCCCCCATCGAGGTCTGGCAAGCCTATGTCGCCGCCGCTGCCCGGATCGCAGGCGAGGCACGGGTGGAGATCAAGCGGCTGAACGTAGGCGG
>JBCCYI010000159.1:0-11217 GCA_039189975.1 Pseudomonadota bacterium | reverse complement strand
TGCAAGCCGGACCTGCCGTTTGGGCTCAACGTATGGAACCGCAACCACTTCAACCTCTTCCGCCGGGCGCAGTGGCCCTGGGCGGAGCAAACCCTTTATGCCGACTGGGTCAAACCCATAACCTATCAGCACCAGGCGGGCGAGGTGTGGGCCAAAGAACTCTCGTTCTTCTGTAAGACAATCTTGCGCGACTTCGAGCCCGGCGAAGCAACACACGCCCTCTTTCGCATCCTTGGCTTTGATGAGGCCCCGTTCGACAAGATTATCTCAACGGGCATGGACCCCGATACTTACGTGACCGGCCAATGCGCCGCGGCGCTCAAGGGCGTCGACGGGCGAGCGAAGGTCTATATGGGGATCGGCGTCGACGCACCGCGCTCACGCGAGGACACGGCGAAGATGACGAAAGACATCGCCTACCGCTCGGTGCATGCCACCTATCGCGCCGGAGGGCATGGCATCGTCTTGTCGCCCAACTACGCCTCGATGCACCTCACCCATCTCGACGGTGTGGGCGAAGCGCTGACGGAACTCAGCCTCAAATGAGCGACCTTGCGATCACCGGTGGCACGCTCGTGCTGCCGGACGGGCTGCGGCCGGGGACGCTTCTGCTTCAGGGCGGTGCAATTGCCGGCATCCTGGGTGCCGATGAGACATTCGACGCGGCCGGGATCCTCGACGCCACAGGCCTTCATGTCCTGCCCGGCGCCGTCGACATTCACTGCCACATCCGATCGCCGGCCTATCCCCACCGCGGCACAGTTGCGAGCGAGACGGCTGCCGCGGCGGCGGGCGGTGTGACGAGCGTGTTTGAAATGCCGATCACGGACCCCTGCTGCAACTCGCCGGAGGAGGTGCGCCGGCGGCGAGATCATTTCGCTCTCACCGCTCATACCGACTTCGCGCTCTACGCCGCCCCGCTCGACCTTACCGAAGCGGGATTTGAGGCTTTGGCGGCCGAGGGCGTGGTCGCGCTAAAAATGTTTACGACACCTGCGCCGCCCGGCCGCGCGCGCGAATTTGCCGGGCTAAGCCATCCCGATACCGCGGAGCAACTACGCGTCCTTCAGCTTGCGGCAAAGGTGGGCTTGCCCGTGGTTGTCCATGCCGAGCATCCGGACATCCTCGACGCCGGCCACCGCGCGGCGGCGACGATGGATCCCTCCGTCGCGGCCATCCACAACATCGCCCGCCCGGTGATGGCCGAGGCGCTGGCAGTGGCGCAGCTCTTGACGCTCAACATTAAGGCGCAGGCGCGGCTCCACATCGCCCACGTCACCGCAGCCCCGGTGCTCGACATCTTGCGCCGCTTCGCCGGAAGCTCCGACTTTTCCGCCGAGACATGCCCGCACTACCTGATGCACGACACCGATGATGTCGCCGCCGCCGGCGTATGGGGCAAGATCAACCCGCCCGTGCGCACGGCCGCTGACCGCGACGCGCTGTGGCAAGCGCTTGCCGACGGGACGCTGCGCCATGTCACCACCGACCACGCTGCCTTCGCGCCGGAGGAAAAGGCCGCGGCCGACGGTGATTTCCTGAGTGCTCCGCCGGGTCATCCAGGCCTAGAGGTCCTCGTCCCCACTGTGCTCGACGGAGCGGCTCACGGCAAAGTCTCACTCGCTGAGGCGGCGCGGCTCGTTGCCGCCAATGGCGCCGACCGCTTCGGCCTTCCCGGCAAGGGTCGGCTGGCAAAAGGCGCCGACGCCGATGTGATCCTCGCCGATCTCGCCGGCGAAACCGTGGTCACGCCCGAGAGCCTTTTGACCAACGCTCGCACCAATGCGCGGCTGTCGCATGGGCAGCGCTATCGGGGGCGCGTTGTGCGCACGTTGTTGCGCGGCCGAACCGTCTGGGATGGAACGCAGCTCACCGGGACGCCGGGCGAAGGCCGCTTCGTCTGCCCGCACCGACCCTAAAGTTTGCGGTCTGCCTCAGCCAGGCGCGGGCAAGCCGTGGTCGGAGCGAAAGGCGGCCATATCGATGCGCCTGCCGTCTCGATGGGCCTTGAGCGCAGCGAAACAGACAGCGAGGCTTTCCAGGTGATCGCGGCCGGTACAAGGGAGGGGTCGGCCCCCGGCAATGCCGTCGCGAAATGCCGACCAGAGCGCCCTGGTATCATCTAGGAACGGTTCGCACGGCTCGAGGGGCACCGCGGTGGGCTCGGTGTCCTCCCTCCCCGCCACCACCAGGTCGCTGAAGAGTTGCCGCTGGATGACCACGCCATCGGCGCAGTCGGTGCGCCACTCGAACCGTAGATCGTTCCAACCGCCGCTCCACGTACCGGTGTAGATCACCTCCATCCCGCCTTCTAAGGTGAGTTGGCACGTCACGTTGGCGTCGCCCCGATAGACCGACCAGGGCGGGTTCCACGTCCGGCAGGTCAGCGCCTCCACCTCGCGGCCATAACAATAACGGATGAGATCCAGATGATGGATCGTCTGCTCCAGCATCATCGGGTCGTCCATGGTCTGCGGGTAGGTGTTCATCCCAGGCCGCCACCAGTCGCGGTTGCGCATGTAATTGAACATCCCGAAAGCTGGGGCGCCCATGCGGTTTGACGCAATCAGCGACTTGATCGCCAGGCTGACCGGCAGAAACCGAAAGTTGAGCCCCACCGAGAGCGGCACGCGCGCCTTTTCGCCAGCGGTGACGATGGCACGCGCCTCGTCAAGGTCGAGAGCCAGAGGCTTCTCACCAAGCACCGGCACGCCGGCGGCAAATGCGGCGTCGGTCTGCGCCCGCCGGCCGTCCGGCGGGGTGACGAGCACAGCAGCATCGAAAGGCTCGCGCGCCAGAGCTGTGGCCACATCCGCATAGGCCGGCAGCGGTCCGTACTGGGCGCGAAACGTTTCGATGCGGGCTGGGTCCACATCGATAATGGCCGCAATCTTCGTGCCGGAATCTTCGCTGAGAACCTTGCCCCAAAGGCCGCCTCGGTTGCCAAGACCCGCCAGGAGTACGCGCATCAAGCGTTGACGGTTGCGAGCGCCGCCTGCATGCGGTCAATGGCTTCGACCAGCCGGGCTTCAGGTTGCAGCAGCGAAAAGCGCACATAGCGGTCGTCGGGATCGGCGAACAGCATCCCTGGCTGCACCATCACCCGCGCTTCTTCCAGGATCCACTCGCAGAACCTTGTCGCTGTCATCCCGGTCGAAGAGACGTTGGTGTAGACGTAGAATGCGCCAGCGGGCGTGCCGTAGGTGAAGCCCAAGCTATCGAGCCCCTCAAGCAGCACCTTGCGCCGCGCCACGTAAAGGTCGAGCAGCTCATCCACGACGTCTTGCGGCCCGGTGGCAGCTGCGAGCGCTGCGTACTGGGACGGTGTCGATGCGTTGATCGACAACGTATGCCGCGGCTCAGTGAGGCGCGCGATCACCGGTCCCGGCGCGGCGATGTAGCCGATGCGAAATCCGGTCATCGAATGCGACTTCGAGAACCCGTTCATGGTGATCGTGCGCTCTCGCATTCCCGGCAGCGTCGCGAGCGACAGGTGTTCGGCCCCGTCAAAAAGGAGCTTGCCGTAGATCTCGTCGGAGATGGCAATGATGTCATGGGCGACGCAAATCTCTGCGATGCGCCGGATCATGGGGGGCGGCGTCACGCCGCCGGTGGGATTGTTGGGTGTGATGAGGACGAGCACCTTGGTGCGCTCGGTGATGCGGGCCTCGATGGCCTCCGGCGTCATGGCAAAATCGGTCGCCTCTTCGGTAGGGATCGGGACGACTTTGCCACCCAGCATCTCCACCGCCGTGTCGTAGGAGGTGAAGCGCGGCTGGGGCAGCAAGACCTCATCGCCCGGGTCGAGCAGTCCCAACATGCACAGCATCACCGCTTCTTGCGTGCCGGCCGTCACCATCACTTCGCCGGCGGAGTAGCTGAGCCCGAAATCGCGCGCCAGTAGAGCCGCGATCGCTTCGCGCAGGGCCGGAAGCCCTGCAGGATGGGTGTACTTGGTCTTGCCTTCGGCGATGGCGCTTTGCGCGGCTTCCAACACATGTGCAGGCGCCGGCGCGTCCGGGTCGCCAAGACCCATCATAATTACATCATCGAGTTCAGCCGCCCGCTCGACCAGCCGCTGACGATAGTCTGTATCGCGGGGGCGAATCCGCCCCGCCAACGATCGCAGCAATCGGGGGGCGGGCTCGGTCATGGGGTCTCTCCCGTGGGGCAGAGTCTGGGCGCAGGGGTTGTCAGATCGTTATACAGTTGGACAATGTGGGCGCAATGGCCCGCACCGTGCAGGGGTGCCGGGTATCGGCGCAGGTTCAAGGCTGGACGCAAGGCAAGACACAGGGATGGCAGGGCGATGACCTACTTCGTGCGCCGCGTCGTGGCGTTGATCCCGATCCTGTTTTTGACCTGGACTGCGGTCTTCATCGTCTTCGAACTGATCCCCGGCGATCCGGTCAACCTGATGCTGGCCGGCGTCCCCGCCTCCGAGGAGGTGATCGCGAACGAGCGCGCGCGCCTTGGCCTCGATAAGCCGGTTTTGGAACGCTACGTGACCTTCCTGGGGCGTGCTGCGGTCGGAGATCTGGGCGAATCTTTCCGCACCCGCGCGCCAGTCACCGAGATGATCCTCGCCCAGGTCGGCCCGACCTTGCAACTTGCGGCGGCCGGGTTGCTCGTCGGGCTCACGGTCGGCCTCTTCCTCGGCGTCCTCGCGGGGTTGCGGCCCAACACGTGGATCGACACCGCGTGCACCTTTTCCGCGCTCGCAGGCTCCAGCCTGCCGAGCTTTTGGACGGGGATGGTGCTCATCTATATTTTCGGTTCGATGCTCGGGTGGGTGCCAATCGTCGGCACCGGACTTGATGCGCTCATCTTGCCAGCCATCGTCACGGGCCTCTTCATTGCCGGGGATTTCGCGCGGCTCGTGCGCTCCTCCATCATCGATGCAAGCCGGCAGGACTACATCCGCACCGCTCGCGCCAAGGGCCTGCCGCCCATCAAGATTATCGGCAAGCATGCGCTGCGCAATGCGCTCATCCCGCCGGTCACGATGCTGGGCATCCAGCTTTCGAATCTCATGGGTGGGGCGGTGGTCACCGAAAACGTGTTCGCCCGGCCGGGGCTCGGCACGATGCTGGTCGACGCAGTGCTCAACAAGGACATGCCGCTGGTCCAGGCGCTGGTGGTCTACACCACCGCCGCCTACCTCATCATCAACTTGCTCGTCGATGTCGTCTATGGGCTGATCGACCCGCGCATTCGCCACGCGAGGGCCGCCGGAACATGAGCGAGGCCTCGCTTCCGCTAGCGCCCTCAGAAGGTCGCAGCACCGTCCGCCAATTGATGACGACGCCCACCTCAGCGGTTGCGATCGTGATCCTTGCTGTGCTGGTAGCCTTTGCTGTCTTTGCGCCTTGGATCGCGCCATTTGATCCCTCCAAGGCCGCTGCTGGGCCGCGGCTCGGCGCCCCCACGGCAGAGCATCTGTTCGGGACCGACCTGCATGGACGCGACGTCTTCTCGCGCGTGGTTTGGGGTGCGCGCTATTCGTTGCCGGTGGGCCTTTGCACGCTGCTCCTCGGGCTGCTCGCGGGCGGCGCGCTGGGGGTGCTCCTTGGCTACATGGGCGGGCGGCTCGACGCGGTGGGTGCCCGCATCGTCGACGTGCTCTTGGGCTTTCCCGCCATCGTGATGGCGATCCTCGTTGTCTCTGTGCTTGGCGTCGGGCTGGTCAAGGTGGTGATCGCAGTCGCCATCGCTGACATTCCAAAGTTCGCGCGGGTCATCCGGGGGGCAACCATCGTCGCCAAGCAGAATCTCTTCGTGGATTCGGCGGTCGCCATGGGGGCAGGTCCGGCGCGCATCATGCTCCTCCATGTCTTTCCCACGATCCTGCCCACGGTAATCCTGTTGGGCACGCTCAACCTCGGCGGCGCGATCTTATCCACCGCCACGCTCAGCTTCCTTGGGCTTGGCACCCAGCCGCCGACGCCCGAATGGGGGACCATGTTGAACGACGGGCGGGACTACATCCGCTATGCGCCCTGGATGATGATCGCGCCGGGGATGGCGCTATTTCTGGCCATCATCTCGGTCAACCTCATCGGCGACAGATTAAGCGAAATCATGGACCCGCGCGCGAAGGGCCGGATGTGACGGCTGAGCCCACACACACGGCACTTGCCGAAGGCCCGCGTCCAAAGGCTGACGGTGTGGCACCACTCCTCGAAGTGGACGGTCTCACAGTGCGCTTTGGGAGGGCCGAGGCGGTGCGCGAGGTCAGCCTTGCCATCCGCCCAGGTGAGACGGTGGCGATCGTCGGCGAAAGCGGCTCCGGCAAATCAGTGACCGGCCTATCCATCTTGGGGCTGATCCCCTTTGCCGGTGGTGAGATCGCGGGCGGGAGCCTGCGCTTTCGCACCGCGGACGGCGCGTTTCGCGATCTCACCAGGCTCCCCGAGCCTGAGATGCGCCGCATCCGAGGCGCTGAGATCGCGATGATCTTTCAGGAGCCGATGACGGCGCTCAACCCGGTCTTCACCGTCGGTGATCAGATCGCCGAGACCATCCTGGAGCACCGCGGCGGCAGCGCCCGCGCGGCACGGGCGGGAGCGCTGGACCTCCTCAAGAAGGTCCGCCTGCCGGACGCCGAAGCCATGCTGGACCGCTATCCGCATCAGCTTTCGGGCGGGATGCGGCAGCGCGTGGTGATCGCGATGGCGCTGTCGTGCCAGCCCCGGCTCCTCATCGCTGACGAGCCGACCACGGCGCTCGACGTCACCGTTCAGTCGCAAATCGTGGCGCTGATCCAGGAGCTTAAGGAGGAAACCGGGGCCGCCGTCATCTTCATCACCCACGATATGGGGCTTGTCGCGGAAACCGCCGACGATGTCGTCGTGCTCTACGAAGGCCGCAAGGTGGAGGAAGGTCCCGTTTCGCCGGTCTTCTCGGCCCCGCAGCACGCCTATACGCGCATGTTGCTCGATGCTGTCCCGCGGCTTGGGCAATGCGCTGACGATCCGCTGCCCTCGTGTCGCCCGGTGACCATCATGGAGCACGGCGTTGCCCGCAAGGTTGGCGACACCCGCGTCCAGGACACCGTCGTGGAGGGCAGCCCGCTTCTGAAAGTCGAAGGTCTCACGGCCCGGTTCGATGTGGTGCATGACGTTCTTGGGCGCGCCACGCATAGGGTGCATGCGGTCGAGGCGGCCAGCTTTGCGATCCAACCCGGCGAGACCCTCGCCCTCGTCGGCGAATCGGGAAGCGGAAAATCCACCGTCGGTAAGGCGATCCAGCAGCTCGTGCGACCTAATTCAGGCGAGATCACGTTCGACGGCACCCGCTATAGCGCGATGTCCGCGCGGGCCCGGCGACGGCTGAAGCGTGACGTGCATTCGATCTTCCAGGACCCGCTGGCCTCGCTCAACCCGCGCCGCACGGTCGGCGACAGCATCGCCGAGCCAATCCGCATTCACGGCCTCATCCGCGGCACCGACGCCATCCGCTCCCGGGTTCGCGAGTTGATGGACCGCGTCGGCCTGCGACCCGAGCACGACGGTCTCTACCCGCACCAGTTCTCCGGCGGGCAGCGTCAGCGGCTTTGCATTGCGCGAGCGCTGGCAGCCGAGGCACGGCTGATAGTGGCTGACGAGGCGGTGTCGGCGCTCGATGTGTCGATCCAAGCGCAGATCGTGCGCCTGTTGATGACGCTGCAAGCCGAACGGCAGTTGAGCTACCTCTTCATCAGCCACGACATGGCCGTGGTCGAGGAAATGGCACACAGGGTCGCCGTGATGTATCTTGGCCAGATCGTCGAGATCGGGCCGCGCCAGGCGGTGATAGGGTCGCCCCGCCACCCCTATACGCAGCGCCTCCTCGCCTCCGTCCCCGTGCCTGACCCCGACCGCCGCGTGCGCCGCTCTAGCGACGTCAGCGAAGTTCCGAGCGCCATGCGGCCGGTGGACAGTCCGCCCGAGCCGGTCCGACTTGTGGAGGTGGCGCCGGGCCATCTCGTTGCCAAGACTTGATCCATGGGATCACAAGCGCCTCTTGCCGCATCTACAGTATCACAAACGCCGCTTGCCCCGCCGCTCCTTGCGCACCCCCTCAAGCAGCCGTGGATCGAAAGGCGCGGCGTCCGATGGTCCGAGCGACGCGCGCGCCGTCAAGACCGCGGCCACCTCCTTTGTTGCATAGTAGGCGTCAGTTACGGCTGCGTAGAGTTCGGCAAAAGTCTGGGGGTGCGCGCTTTCGAACGCCGCCACCGCACCCTCGCGCTCCTCTTGAGGCAACTCGGCGACCTGCAACGCCAGCGCCTCCCCCGCGTCCGAGAGGAAAACATTGCCGATCACAGCGCTCGCGCTCGGCCAGACACCATCGCCAGGCAACAGTGTGTCGAAGAGGGCGGCGTGCGGACAAGGTGTCATGGCTGACCTTGAGGCTGACATCGTTGTCATCGGCGCGGGGCCGACGGGTGCGGTCGCAGCGCACCGGCTGGCACGGGCCGGGCGCGACGTCTTGATTGTCGAACGCGGCGACTTCACCGACTACGCCGCCCTTCGCCGCGACGATGCCGACTGGGCGCTACGCAAGCAAGGCCCCCTCAACGCGAACCCCAATATCCGCGCCGGCCCGGCCGATGATCCCATCGATGATGCCGACACCCCCATCAAGCCCATGATCGGCAACGCGGTGGGCGGTAGTTCGGTTTGGTGGTCGGCCCATGTGCCGCGGTTTCGGGCCGAGGACTTTCGCACCCGAACCCTTGACGGTGTCGGCGAGGATTGGCCGATCGACTATGGCGATCTTGCCCCTTACTACGCCGAGGTGGAGGCTCTTTGGGGCGTTGCGTCGGTGGCCGGGGATCCCTCGGCGGTCCCCGATCGCAACGGACCATTTCAGCCCATGCCGAGTATTGGCGCGCACGGCCGCCGTGTGGCCGCAGCGCTCGATCGGCTCGGCTGGCATTGGTGGCCCGTCGACCTCGTGGTGGGACACGGCGAAGGGCCGCGCTGCGTCCATCCGGGTCCCTGCGATCTGGGATGCCCAAGCCGCATCCGTTCCAGCGCCGACCGCCTTGTCGCAGGCGCGCAGGACGGCGGTGCCCGCCTTTCGACCGGCACCCGCGTGCTGCGGCTCGAGACCGACAGCACAGACCGCGTCGTCGCAGCGCTTTGCCGGCGCGGTGATGAGACCTTCCGCATCGCGGCCGCGACATTCGTTCTCGCGGCGGGCGGGATCGGCACACCTCGCATCTTGCTGCTTTCGGCGAGCGAGCGCTTTCCGGATGGGCTCGCCAACCACTCCGGCCTCGTCGGGCGCGGGCTCATGCTCCACCCATATGGCCGGATCGATGGCCACTTCGACGAGCCACTTGGCGCGTGGGCGCCGCACGAAATTGCAGGCATCATCTGCCTAGAATTCCAGCCGACGCAGCCAGCGTCGAACGCCGTGCGCGGTGTAAGGCTACAGCTCACCGCCGGGCCGGACGCCGCTGCGCTGGTGCGCGGCGCCGGGCATGGCACACGCATTCCATGGGGCAAAGACCATCACGCGCAGATGGACGCGCGCTTCGACCGGATCTGTGGGCTCACGGTCTGCGCGGAGGACCTGCCGGAGGCGGACAATCGGGTGGAGCTCTCCGATCGCCTCTGCGACCGTGACGGCCTGCCCGCCGCGCGCATGGTCTACCGCGTCTCCGAAAACAGCCGCGCCCTCCTCGACCATGGCCTCGATAGGGCCGCTGAGGTTTTGACGGAAGCGGGCGCCGTCCACCTCCACCGCACCCCTTTGCGCGATCAGGCGGGGTTCCACCTCATGGGCACCACGCGCATGGGGACCGATCCCGAGCGCTCTGTCACCGACCCGTTCGGACGGTGCCACGAGGTCCGCAACCTTTTCATCGCGGACGCCAGCACCTTTGTCACCGCCTCCTGCCTCAACCCCACCGCCACTGCCCAGGCGTTGGCCGTGCGCGCCGCCGACGCAATTCTGGCGGCGAGGGCTGCGGCATAGTTGTATTACAAGTAGACACTGATACGATGTTCTCGTGTTGCTGAAAGGGGAACCTCGCTTGCGGCTGGAGGGATGCGTGGCGGTGATCACGGGGGGCGCCGGCGGCATGGGTCGCGACACGGCGCTTTTGTTCGCGCAAGAGGGCGCGCGCGTGGTGGTCGGCGACGTCGACGAGGCTGGCGGTGCAACGGTGGCGGACGCGGCGCGCGACATGCCGGGCGAGATCGCGTTTCAGCGCTGCGATGTCGCGCGGGAGGCCGACGTGGCGGCGCTCATCGCGGCGGCCGAGGACCGCCACGGCCGCCTCGACACCATCTTCAACAACGCCGGCATCGAACAGCCGGTGACGCCGACCCAGGACGTCACAGAGGCCCTCTTCCGCGGAGTCATCGACACGAACCTTGTCGGCACGTTCTTCGGCATGAAACATGCTCTGCCCGCGTTGGAGCGCGCTGGCGGCGGTACCATCGTCAACAACTCGTCCGTCAGCGCTTTCGCTAACGTCGGCGGCAACATCTCTTACGCCGCGTCGAAGGGAGCGGTGATGTCGATGACGCGTGTGGTGGCCATCGAATACGCCCGCCGCAAAATCCGCTGCAACGCCATCAACCCCGGCGTGATCGACACCGGCATGAATCAGCGCAACAAAGCGCTTGCCGACGATCCCGAGGCGGTGGAACGGCGCTGGTCCGAGATCACGCCGATGGGCCGAATGGGCACCGGCAACGAGATCGCCGAGGCGGTTTTGTTCCTCGCCTCGCCCGCCTCCTCATTCATCACCGGCGTGGGACTGCTCGTCGATGGTGGACGGGTGGCAACGTGAGGCTCGTACAGAAGATCTGCGTGGTGACCGGCGCCGCGCGCGGCATCGGGCGCGCCGTCGCCGCGTCCTTCGCGGCTGAGGGCGCCACGGTCTATGCGCTCGACCGGCTCGGCGCCGAACTCCCCGAGCCGGCAAACGGGCTTCGTCCGCGCGTCCTCGACTTGCGCGATGCGGGTGCAGTCGGCGCCTGCTTCAATGAGATCGAGGCCGAAGCGGGGCGCATCGACGTGCTGGTGAACAACGCCGGCGTCATCTTCTACAAGCCGATCGAAGAAACCGCGGTCGAGGACTGGGACGACCTCATGGCGGTGAACCTGCGCGCGCCGTTCCTGTGCACCCGGGCCGCCGCGGCGGGGATGAAGGCGCGGCGCTCGGGCAGCATCCTCAATCTGTCCTCCAATGCCGGTGTGCGCGGCGGCAACGAC
>JBCCYI010000158.1:0-11272 GCA_039189975.1 Pseudomonadota bacterium | reverse complement strand
GGCCCCCCAGCTTTACCCACGGTCTGGGGGGCTGGCCCCCCAGCTTCCCTCAGGAACAGCCAGCAGCTCCCGAGCTACGCTTTCCTTGCGGGGGACTGACC
Organism: Pseudomonadota bacterium; assembly: GCA_039189975.1. GTDB lineage: Bacteria > Pseudomonadota > Alphaproteobacteria > Rhodobacterales > Rhodobacteraceae > HLUCCA09. The sequence goes on along the minus strand of JBCCYI010000158.1, from coordinate 11,171 downwards.
CGAAGCGGCGCCGCAGGCCCAAGCACCCACCGCGACCAACGACCCGCGAGAGCCCGTCCCCCGGCCCCACTCCAAGCGCATCGGAGACCGCCATGCCCAGCTTTGCGATCCGCCCCGTCGCGCCGGACGACGGCGATACGCTCTGGGCTCTGCTCGAACCCGTCTTCCGCGCGGGCGACACCTATGCCGTGGACGCCGACATCACCTGCGACGCGGCGCTGACCTACTGGACCGATCCCCCCCACAGCGCCTTTCTCGCCGAAGACATCGGCGCCGCGAACGAGAGCGCAGAAACCATCGACCCCGTCACCAAGGCCCTCGGCACCTACTACCTCATGCCCAACCAAAAGGGCGGCGGGCGCCATGTCGCCAATGCCGGCGTCGTCCCCGGCCCGGCGGCGCGGGGCCGGGGCGTTGCCCGCGCGATGCTGCACCACGCCGAAGCCGAAGCCCGCCGGGCGGGCTTTCGCGCCATGCAGTTCAACTTTGTGGTCTCCACCAACGCCGCCGCCCTCCACATCTGGGCCAGCGAAGGTTACCGTGAGGTCGGCCGCCTCCCCGGCGCCTTCCTGCATCCGACCCACGGCTATGTCGACGCCCTGGTGCTCTTCAAATCCCTGATCGAGGCTTCCTAAGATGGCCGATGACCGCCCCCTGCTCGCCGTACTGATCGACGCCGACAATACCTCCCCGCAATACACACGCGAGATCTTCGACGAGATCGCGACCCTCGGCGAGGCCAGCGTTCGGCGTTGCTACGGCGACTTCTCCAGCCAGCAGATGCGCGGCTGGTCCAAGGTCACGGCGGAATTCGGTCTTGTCCCGCACCACCAGCCCGCCAACACCGTCGGCAAGAACGCCTCCGACATTGCCCTCGTCATCGACGCGATGGACCTGATGCACACCGGCCGGTTCGACGGCTTCGTGCTGGTCTCCTCCGACAGCGACTTCACCCGCCTCTCTAGCCGGATCCGCGAGCAGGGGCTCGACGTCTACGGCATCGGTCAGCGCAAGACGCCCGAGGCGTTTGTGCGCGCCTGCAAGCGCTTCATCTACCTCGAAAACATCACCAAGCCTTCCGAACCCCGTCCGCGCAAGGACCGTGGCCGGAAGGCGAGTGACGAGACCGAAGCCGAGACCGGCATCGTCGAGGCGGCCGAGATCAAGCCCCTCAACGAGGCGCGCGACCTGATCCTAAAGGCGATGGACGCGATCGACCAGGACGACGATTGGTACGCGCTGGGGCCGCTCGGGCAGTTCGTCGTCGCAGCCAACCCGGACTTCGACGTCCGCTCCTACGGCAAGAAGAAGTTCTCTGAGCTGGTCCAGGCCATCAAACTCTTCGAGACCAAGAGAGGCCCCACCAACCAGCTCCTCGTCCGGCGGCTCGACTGACGCAACCGCCGGCCTGTCGGAGGAGGCGAGCGTCTGTCGCGCGCCTATGGACCCAAGTCGCCGTGCCTCGACTGCAAGGACGCAAGCGCAGTGAAGCAGACGCGGCGATGCGCTCTAGTTCAGGATCCCGGCGTGGCGCATCGCGGCGGCGATGCGCTCCTTGACCGGCACCGAGACGCCGACGAGCGGCAGCCGCACCTCTGGCGCGCACCGTCCCAGGAGCGACAGCCCGTACTTCGCGCCCGCGAGGCCCGGCTCCAGGAAAATCGCTTCGTGCAGCGGCATCAGCTTGTCCTGTAACTCCAGCGCACGGGCATAGTCGCCGCTCAGCGTTGCCGTCTGGAACTGCGCGCAGAGCGCCGGGGCGACGTTCGCCGTCACCGAGATGCAGCCGACCCCGCCATGGGCGTTGAAGCCGAGCGCGGTGGCATCCTCGCCGGAGAGTTGGACGAAGTCCGCCCCGCAGGCCATCCGCTGCTGTGAAACGCGCGCGATGTCGCCCGTGGCGTCCTTGACCCCGACGATATTGTCGATCCGGGCCAGCTCCGCCATCGTCTCGACCGTCATATCCACGACCGACCGTCCCGGAATGTTGTAGATCACCATGGGCAGCGACGTCGCCTCGGCAATGGCGCGGAAATGCGCGGCGAGGCCGGCCTGGGTGGGCTTGTTGTAGTAGGGCGTCACGATCAGGAGCGCGTCTGCGCCAACGGCTTCGGCATGCCGCACGAACCGGATTGCCTCGATCGTGTTGTTGGAGCCCGCGCCCGCGATCACGGGCACACGGCCCGCCGCGCGCGCCACCACGCGCTCGATCACCTGTTCGTGCTCGGTATGCGCCAGCGTGGGGCTTTCGCCCGTCGTGCCGACGGGGACGAGACCGGTCGAGCCCTCGGCGATCTGCCAGTCAACGAGGGCATCGAGTGTGTCGAAGTCGACCGCGTCGTCTTTGAACGGGGTCACCAGAGCTGGCATTGAGCCTCTGAGGTTGGCCATGGTCGATCCCCTTTCTCTTGGATGTCTTGCGACTCGCGCTGGCGTGCCTAGCGTCCTGCGGCGCGCTTGCCAAGCATGTGCCCTCCTTGCACCCGCCCTTGGGCACGCCATGGCGGGCGAGAGCCGTCCTCTCGCGAGCTGCCGGGAGGCACGGACGCAGGCCTGCGCTTCGGGCGGGGTGCCCCTGACTGTGTGCTCCAAGATCTCTTCGGGATTGTGAGTTGCGCGCGGGGCTGCCGACGCTATGTCTGGCCCACGCAACTACACCCAAAGTTGAGCCCGAGATGCACCGCGCCCTCCTTGTCCTTGCCGCGTGTTTGAGCCCGTGGAACGCGCTCGCCGACGTGAGCGCGGCGGCCGCGGCCGCGATGACCTCGGCGCTGGAACATGTGCGCGCGGACGATTGGCGCTCGGCCGATGTGGCGGCCCTCCCCGCCGGGCCCGTCGCGCGTACCATCGTCGAGTGGTACCGGCTGCGCGACGGGGACGCCACGTTCGACGACTACCTCGCCTTCTTCGAGCGCCATTCCGACTGGCCCGATGCCGCGCGCTTGCGCGCGGCGGCCGAGACCACGATCCCGCCCGGTCTGCGCCCTGAGCGGGTCCTCGACTTCTTCGCCGGACGGGTGCCCGAGACGCCCACCGGCGTGTTGCGCCTGATCGAGGCCCACGACGCGATGAACCATGTGGGTGACGCGGAGGCGCTCGCTGTGCTGGCCTGGCGCACGATGGTGCTGGGGCAAGAGGCCGAGGCCGCGCTCCTCGCCCGGTTCCCTGAGCTCCTGGCGCCGCATCACGAGGCGCGGCTCGATGAGCTCCTTTGGCAGGGGGCGGAGAACGCGGCCGCCCGGATGGGCCCGCGCGTCTCCGAGGGCTGGCAGGTGCTGGCCGCTGCGCGCCTTGCGCTGGCCGATCGGCGCCCCGGCGTCGACGCGCTGATCGAAGCTGTGCCCGAGGCGCTGCGTGACCAGCCGGGCCTGGCCTACGAGCGGTTCAACTGGCGCGCCCGGCGGGGCTTTCGCGAGGGAGCCGTCGCCCTCTTGCGCGCCCATTCGACCGAGCCCGAAGCCCTGGGCCGCCCTGCGCGCTGGGCCAATTGGCGGCGCATCTACGCGCGCATGGCGATGCGCGAGGGCGACCCGGAGACGGCCTATGCGTTGGCGAGCCGGCACTTCCTGGTCGAAGGGGCGAGCTTTGCGGATCTGGAGTGGCTCTCGGGCTATCTCGCGTTGCGCTTCTTCGAGGATCCGGAGCTGGCGCTTTTTCATTTCGACCGGTTCGAGACCGCTGTCGAAACCCCGATCAGTCTGGGGCGCGCGGGCTACTGGCGCGGCCGGGCCTACACCACCCTCGGGCTGGAAGCGGAGGCACAGGCGGCCTATTCGCAGGGGGCGCAGTGGCAGTCGAGCTTCTACGGTCTGCTCTCCGCCGAAGCGCTCGGGATGGACTTCGACGCCGCGCTGATCGGGCGGGAGGCACTTGCACCGTTCGAGGGCTCGGCGGTGGCGGAGAGCTCGGTCTTTGAGGCCGCCGAGCTCCTGATCGCGGGCGGCCAGCCTTGGCGTGCGGAGCAATTCGTCCGCCACTTGGCAAGCGTACTGGAGCCCGACGAGGTGGGCGCGCTGGGCGCCGCGCTGCTCGATGCGGGCGAGATCCACATCGCGCTGCGCATGGCCAAACGCGCCGCGCGCAACCGGATCATCGCGCCCGAAGCCTACTACCCGCTGACGCCCGATATCGACGCGGACCTGCCTGTCGAACGCGCGCTCGCCCTCGCCGTGGCCCGACGGGAGAGCGAGTTCGACCCGGTGGTCGTCTCGCCCGCCGGTGCGCGCGGGGTGATGCAGCTCATGCCGGGCACGGCGAGCGACGTGAGCCGCGCGCTCGGCATCCCCTACGACCGCGAGGGTCTCACCGCAGATCCGGCGTACAACATCCGTCTGGGGTCCACCTATCTCGCAGGGTTGATCGAACGCTTCGGCCCCGCGCCGATCCTCGTCGCCGTGGGCTACAACGCCGGGCCGGGCCGGGCTGTCGATTGGGTCGCGCTCAACGGCGATCCGCGCTCGGCGGGGACGGATCTTGTCGACTGGATCGAGATGATCCCCTTCCGCGAAACCCGGAACTACGTGATGCGCGTCACCGAATCCGTCATCAACTACCGCGCGCGGCTCAGCGGCGATGCCGGGCCGGTCCAGATGCTCGACTATCTGCGCGGGGGTTGAGCCTACCGCGTCAAGCAAATGTGTCGCGCCAGACGCGCAGTTTCGGCCCGTGCCGAAGGCGTTGCGCGCGCCCTAGCGACCAGCGATCGCCCGTTGACGCAGGAGGGTGAAGAGCCCCGCCAGCAGCACAACAGCGCCGCCGACCACCACGTTCCACTCCAGCGTCTCGCCAAAGACGAGCATCCCGAGCGCCACCGCGAAGACCAGCTGGAAATAGGCGAAGGGCTGAACCGCGCTCGCCTCGGCCACCTCGTAGGTGCGGATCAGCAGCCAGTGCCCCGTCGCCCCGGTGACGCAGAGCGCGCCCATCCAGAGCCAGTCCCGCCCGTTCATCGGCTCCCAGAACCAGATCCCGATCACGGTCATCAGGAGCGCCCCCGCCGTCCCCGTCCAGAAAAACGACGTCGCCGTGCTGTCCTTGCGTCCGGCATAGCGCGTCAGCAACCCGTAGAGCGCGAACATGGTGGCCGACAGGAGCGGCACCAGCGCGGCCGGGGAGAAGACGCCGACGCCCGGTTGCAGGATGATGAGCACGCCGACAAAGCCGATGCCGATCGCCGTCCACCGGCGCCAGCCCACGCGCTCGCCCAGAACGGGGCCGGAGAGAGCGGCGATCAGGAGCGGGTAGCAGGCGAAGACGGCGTGGCTCTCCACCAGCCCCAGCAGCACAAAGGCCAGGACCATCACGCAGATCTCCGCGGCCAGCAGCAGCCCGCGAAAGGCCTGGAGCAGCGGCTGGTCGGTCGCCGCCGCGGCGCGCAGCCCCTCCCGTCGCGCGGCAACCGCGATGACGAAGGCGGCGAAGAACCAGTAGCGGATCATCACGATCATCAGCACGTTGTATTCGCCCGCAAGATGGCGGGAGATGCCGTCCTGCATAGCGAAGACAAAGGTCGTCGCGATCATCAGAAGAATGCCCAGACGGGTGTTCTGCTCGGCCATCAGGCGCGCTCCAGGGTGCCAACGCTCATGTGCCGTTTGCGCCCGTACCCCGGCAGGCGGCGCACGGCAAAGCCCGCCGTCCCGAGCGCGCGACGGACGTGCCCGGCGGCGGTGTAGGTCGCAAAGGTCCCGCTTGGGCGCGTGTGCCGGGCGACCTCTTCAAGGAGGGCGGGCTCCCACAGTTCGGGGTTCTTGGCGGGCGCGAACCCGTCGAGAAACCAGGCATCCGCGCGCCCATCCCAGGCGGCCAGGGTCTGGCGGGCATCGCCCACGATGACCTCCGCTTGAACCGGACCCAGCACGAGCGGCCCGCCCTCCGGGGCCCACCGCGCCGTCAGCTCCGCTGCAAGGGGCGCCACATCCAAGAAGGGGGACAGGGCGCGGGCAAGCTCGTCGGGGCTGAGGGGGTAGGCTTCGAAGCCAATATAGCGGGGGCGCACGCCAAGCGTGTCGGCCAGGGTCGCGAGCGCAATCAGGTTGAGCCCCGTGCCGACGCCCAACTCCGCGACCTGGAACCCGTCGCACAGGCGCGTAGCGAGTGCGTTGCCCTCCAGAAAAACGTGGCGGGTCTCGGCCAAGCCGTCCTCGAGCGAATAATACGGGTCATCGAAGCGGCGCGAGACGGGCACATTCATTGCCGTCCACGCAATCCCGCTCTGGTCCAACCGCATCGCCTGTCCTACCCCTGTCGCCGACTGGGCGGACTATCGGAGAGGCCAATGCCATTGGCAAGCAAGCCGGACGTCACCGTGATCGGGGGCGGGATCTTTGGGCTCTCCTGTGCGTGGGAGCTGACCCGGCGTGGCGCCCGTGTACGCCTCCGGGAGGCTGCGCGGATCGGTGCCGGCGCATCGGGCGGTGTCGTCGGGGCTTTGGCGCCGCATGTGCCGGAGCGCTGGACCGCGGTGAAGGCCTTCCAGTTCGACGCGTTGATCGCGGCGGAGGCCTTTTGGCGCGATGTCGCTCAGACAGGCGGGTATGACCCGGGTTATGCGCGGACGGGCCGTCTGCAGCCGGTGGCGGACGATGCCGCACTGGAGCGGGCTGAGGCGCGCGGCGCTGCGGCGGACACGCTCTGGCAGGGCAAAGCGCGGTGGTCTCTGCGCCCGGCGGCGGAGATCACCGATTGGGCCCCGCAGACGGGGGTGCCCTGGGTGATCGAGGATACGCTGAGCGCGCGGATCAACCCTGCGCGTGCCTGCGCCGCGCTCGCCGCGGCCCTGCGGGCGCGCGGCGCCGAGATCGCGGAGGGTGTGACAGACGCAGAGGACAGGCCCGCCGCGCAGACCAGTATCCTCTGGGCCACAGGCGCGGCGGGGCTCGGTGCGCTTTCTGATGCGGCGGGCGCGGAGGTCGGACGTGGCATCAAGGGCCAAGCGGCGGTATTGGCTTTGGATCGGCGCACGGCACCGCAGATCTACGCCGACGGGCTGCACATCGTGCCCCATGCGGACGGGACGACGGCGGTCGGCTCGACCACCGAGCGCGATTACGACGCGCACGATGCGACCGATGGCCTGCTCGACGATGTGATCGCGCGGGCCCGTGTCGCCGTGCCCGCGCTGGGCAACGCGCCGGTTCTGCGCCGATGGGCGGGCCTGCGCCCGCGCGCCCGCAGCCGCGCGCCACTTCTCGGCCCCTGGCCTGGCCGACCGGGGCATTTCGTCGCCAACGGCGGCTTTAAGATCGGCTTCGGCATGGCGCCTGGCATCGCCCGCGTCATGGCCGATCTTGTGCTCGACGGAGAGGATCGCATCCCCGAAGAGTTCCGCCTCGTGTTGCCCACTGCCTGACGCGCCACCGGCGGGATGCCTTGGGCTCTGCGGTGACGCGCGCCGCGCTTGCGCCTTCCCCGTCCGGCTGGTTCTGTACCCGGCATGACCTTTGGCATCCACATCGGCCCGAACATCCGCCAATCGCCCTATTACGCCGCCACGCTGGCCGAAGGGGTGCGGGCTTTCTCCGTCTACAACCACATGTACATCCCCGGACATTTCGGGGACCCGCAGGCGGAGTATGATCGGCTGATCCGCGGCGTGGCGATGTGGGATGTGGCCGCGCAGCGTCAGGTCGAGGTGACCGGCCCGCACGCCGGCCGGCTTGTCCAGTGGCTCGTGACGCGGGATATCTCCGGGATGAAGGTGGGGCAGGGGCGCTATGTCTGCTTGTGCGACACCGAGGGCTTCGTCATCAACGACCCCGTCCTCCTGAAACGCTCCGACACGTGTTACTGGCTCTCCATCGCGGATTCCGACATCGCGCTTTGGGCACAAGCCTTTGGCGCGGCGCTCGGGCTGGAGGCGCATGTCGGCGAGGCGGATGCCTCTCCGCTGGCGATCCAGGGGCCCAAAGCAGCCGAGGTTGCCGCCGCACTCTTCGGCGATTGGGTCCTTGAGCTGCGCTATTTCGGGTTCCGCGAAACGGAGCTGGATGGCATTCCACTGCTGGTTGCGCGGTCGGGGTGGTCCAAGCAAGGTGGCTTTGAGCTCTACCTGAAGGATGCCAGCCAAGGCACGGCCCTGTGGGAGCGCGTGCGGGCGGCGGGCGTGCCGTATGACATCGGCCCAGGTGCTCCCAACGATGCTGAGCGGATCGAGAGCGGGCTGATCTCCTACGGCGCGGATCTGCGCCGTCAGACCCTTCCGGCGACGCCCTTTGAACTCGGCCTGGAGCGGCTTGTCAGCCTCGATGCGCCGATCGACTTTGTCGGCCGCAGGGCGCTGGAGCGGCTGCAGGCTGCGGGGGCTCGGCGGCGCCGCACGGGGGTTTTGGTCGCAGGCGATGGGGCGACGGCGAACGCCGCACCGGTGCCGTTATGGCAGGGCGAGAAGGAGGTTGGCATTGTCAGCGAGATCGTCTGGTCGCCGCGCCTTGCGCGGTGCATCGGGGTCGGTCTTGTCTCCAGCGATCTGCCGGAGGACGCCCGCGGACTTGCGATCTGTCTGGAAGGTGCCGAGCGACCGGTGTCCCTGGCGCGGCTCCCATTCATCGGAGGGGCATGAGCCATGCCGCCAATCCCGCCTGACCAGATGGGCGATGTCTGGCCTCAGGCGCAGCCCGGCGCCGACGGCGCGGATTACGGTCAGCTCCGCTTCGAGGGTCCGACACGCTGCATCGTGCGCGCCTTTGAGACTTTTGAGCTGATCTACACGGTTGGCCAGTACGGGCTCGACGATACCGGCGCAATCAAGCTCGTCACCCGTTGGACGGCGGACAACGGCCCGGTGCAATTCTCCGAGCCGGGCGCGCCCAATTATGTGACCGCGACAGCGTCGAACGGCGCTCACCTGGCGCTCTATGCCGAGCCCTATCCGCACCAGCGTCCGTGGTACAACGGCGTGCGCGTGACGGTTGAACGCGGCTTCATGCGGCCTGGCGACACCATTCGTCTCGTGCTGGGAGACCGTTCGGGCGGCGGGCCCGGCTACCGGATCCAGACGTTTGCCGAAGCGGCGCATACCTTCAAGCTTTTGGCGGACCCTTGCGCCACGGGGGTGTTCCTGCCTGTGGGAGAGGCGGAGGTGGAGATCGTCGGCGGCCCCGTGGCGCGCTGGGTCGTGGTGGCGCCGACCATGCGCCCGCCGGAGACGCCCTTTGCCATCGGTCTGCGCGCCGAGGACATCTGGGGCAACGCAACGGCCCCGAACCTCGCTGGGCCCGCGCTCGCCGGATTGCGGCTGGAGGCTGACGGACCGGTGGAGGGCCTGCCCCGCGCGATGCCGATGGCGCCGGGCGCGCTTGCGGCTCGCATCGAGGGGGTGCGCATCGCCGAGGAGGGGGTCACACGGTTCACACTGCGCGACGGGCAAGGGCAGGTGCTCGCCCGTTCGAACCCACATGTCACGCAGGCGGAGGCCCCGTCGAGCTACTGGGGTGACTTGCATGGCCAGAGCGGCGAAACCGTGGGCATCAACCCGATGGCCGACTATCTCGCCTTTGGCCGCGACGTCGCGTTTCTGGATGTCATGAGCCATCAGGCTAACGATTTTCAGATCACGACCGCCTTTTGGCAGGAGATCAACGCGCAATCTGCCGCCTTTGACGCGCCGGGCCGGTTCGTCGTGTTTCCGGGCTATGAATGGTCGGGCAACACACCTGTCGGGGGCGATCACAACGTGATCTTTCGACATGAAGGAGCGCAGATCCGCCGCTCCTCCCATGCGCTGCTGTCCGACCGGTCGGACATTGCCACCGATGCGCCTGTGCTGACCGATCTCTTCGAGGGTCTGCGCGAGGAGGCGTGCGTCGTGCTCGCCCATGTCGGCGGACGCCCGGCGGATATCGCCTATGCGCATGATCCGCGGCTGCGCACCGGCGTCGAAGTCCATTCCGACTGGGGCACTTTCGAGTGGATCATGCGGGACGCGTTTGCGCTGGGCCACCGTGTCGGTCTTCTGGCCAATAGCGATGGCCACAAGGGCGCGCCGGGCATGTGTCATCCCGGTGCGTCGGAATTCGGCGCCTACTCCGGCCTGACGTGTTTTCGCGCGACCGATCTGAGCCGTGACGGCATCTTCGATGCGCTCCGCCGACGCCATCATTATGCCACGACAGGGGCGCGCCTTCACCTGGAGGTCCGCGCCGATGTGGGGGCGAGCGGGGAAGTCTTCGCTGAAGATCCCGCCTGGTCAGACCTGCCCGCCACGCCCGGAGCCCAGGCCGCCATGGGGGACATCGTGCGCACCGAAGCCGCGCGTGTCAGGCTCGCGGTTGCGTGCAATGCTCATGCGCCGGTGGTTCGGATCGACGTGATGAACGGGCCAAGGACGGTTGCGACGTGGCGCCCGTTCGACGTGACGAATCTCGGGGCGCGCTACCGCGTGATATGGCAAGGGGCGGAGTACCGGGGCCGCGGACGGCAGACACGCTGGCGCGGGCACCTGCGCGTGGATGGGGCAACGATTGCGCGCGTGTCAAAGATCAACGCGTGGAACCACGAGCGTCCCTTTGCGCAGGACGGAGCGGCGACGGTACGGTTTGACGTTGTGACAACGGGCAACTTCGGCGGCTGTGACCTCTGGCTCTCGGACGCCTCCGCTCAGCCTGACGGCCTGGGGGGTGACGGAGTGCTTGAGATCGAAACGGATCTCGTGCAGGCACGTCTGCCCCTTCAGGAGATTGGTCTGGAGGACAGTGTCTTTGATGCTGGAGGGCTTGAGCGGCAGATCCGTGTTTGTCGTCTGCCCAACGTGCTCAGCGTGATGGATGTGGCCATGACGCAGGACATCGCGCGCGATCCGGATCGGGATAACCCGCTTTGGGTGCGTGTGACGACGGAGGACGGAGCCGTTGCCTGGTCCAGCCCCATCTACGTGATCCCGTGACCGTTGTGGTCGGTGCGGTGGCCCGCCTCCGGGTCGGGTACCGTCTGGTCAGGGTACCGTGCGGTCTGGGCGGTTCGGGGTGGCCCCTGTACCGGGGCGTGCCGTCGATCCCGGCCGACGCCGCGCCGCGAACGCGCATGTCCGGCGATTTAGCCGTTCGTGAGGCGAAACGCAGGGCGGAGCGCGATCCCCAGCGCGCTGCCGGCAAAAGCGGCCGCCATCCACGCCCAGCCGTGCAGGCTGCCTGATGCGATGCCGTTGACCATCGCACCGATGTTGCAGCCCGTTG
>JBCCYI010000157.1:0-11276 GCA_039189975.1 Pseudomonadota bacterium | reverse complement strand
TTGGCGGCCTCGTGGTAGCTCTTGGGAATGGCGCGCAGCCCGGCCATGAAGATGATGATCTGAAAGCCCAGACCCGCCCAGACCGCGGGGGCCAGGATCGAAGGCAGGGCGTTGGTCGTGGAGTTCAGAAACTCGATCTGCGGGATGCCGATCGAGGCCAGCGCGTTGTTGAAGAGCCCGATGGGCACCGGCTGGTAGAACCAGCGCCAGACCCACGCCATCGCCACCGCCGAGGTCATGAACGGCAGAAAGTAGAGCATCCGCAGAAAGCCGTGCATGAAGCGCGTCTTGTCGAGGTGGTAGGCGATCACGAAGGAGATCACGAGGCTGAGCGGCGTGCCGAGCAGCAGGTAGACGAAAGTGTTCTTGAAGACCTTCCAGAAGACCGGATCGGCAAAGAGCTTTTGGTAGTTCTCAAGCCCGGCCCAGGTCCGGTCGCCCAGGAGGTTCCAGTCCTGAAAGGAGATCAGGATCGCGTTGCCCGTCGGGTAGAACCGGATGACCACGTAGAACAGGACCGGCAGCGCCAGGAACACCCAGGCCCAGACGATCTGCTTCTGACGGATCGTGAGATTTCGGTAGAATGACATGGACGGTCCCGGCGCCAATCCTGGCAAAAGACCCCGGCCCCAGGAAGCAAGGCCGGGGTCATCCCTACGCCTCAGTTGGTGGCGTAGTAGTCGTCGAGGAGCTTCTGCTCGGCCTCAGCCGCGATGGCCAGACTGTCGGCCGCGCTCATCCCCTGCAGCGTCATGCGCTCGACCGCCTCCATGAGAAGCTGCCGCTGGCTGCTTTCGGCGACGAACTTCGTCGTATTGGCGTATTCCAGGCCGCGGATGAACGGGCCGAAGACGGGATCGCTCGCGTTGGCTTCGGTCAGGCCCACGGACGGTTTGGCGGGCAGCTCGCCCACGACATCGAGCCAGACATGCATGGCCTCGTCCGACGTGATGTACTGCATGAACTTCACCGCCGCGTCGTACTTTTCGCCCTCGGCCTTGGTGGTGATCGCGTTCACCCAATAGGACGAGTAGTTGGAGCGCGCGCCATCCGCCGTCGCCGGCAGCTCGGTCACGCCCCACTTCAGCCCGCGCGTGTTGTTGAGCGAACCGATGCGGAACGAGCCGTCGATGTGCATCCCGGCGCGCCCGCCCTTGAAGGCGGCTTGCGGCTCGTCCATGAAGCCGAACGAGGAGATCGGCTCCTCGCTTTCGGACATGCCAACGTAGAACTCCAGCGCCTCGACGCCCGCGTCGGAATTGTAGTTCACGGTCTTGTAGTCATCGAGATAGGGCTCGCCGCCGAACTGGCGCACGAGCACCTCGCGGAACCAATGGTGGTCCTGCGCGTTCATGCCCGCGGTGATGCCGACCTGCGTGATGTTGCCCGCCGCGTCGGTCTTGGTCATGGCGCGCGCGGCCTCGACCATCTCGTCGATCGTGGTCGGCGGTTCGACACCCGCCTCGTCGAGCAGCCGCTCGTTGTAGAAGAGCGCGAGGGAGCGCACGGCCGTGGGCAGCGCCCAGTAATTGTCTCCGTCCTTCATGGCCTGAACCATGGGGAAGAACTCTGCGTCGATCGTCGCGGCCGGGAAGGCATCGGCGGGAAGGGGCTGGATCAGATCCGCAGCAACATAGTCGTTCAGCCAGCCGTAGAAGAGCTGCACCACATCGGGGCCCTCGCCCGCTGGGATCGCCGCGGCAACCTTCGTGCGGTAATCGGCATACGGGAAGTGGGTCATCTTCACGGAGATGTCGGGGTTGGCCTCCTGGAAGCTCTCGATGAGCTGCTCCATGGCCTGCACGCGCGCGTCGAAGAAATACTGCCAGTACTCGATCTCGACAGCATGGGCTGCCGAGGAAAAGAGCGCCGCCGCGCTGGTCGCACTCGCCAGGGCAAAGGCCCGGATCGTTCGAAATGCCATCTTCGTTCTCCCTGTTGGTCCCGCCAGCATTGAGCCGGTCGATGTTGGATCGTTGACGTCCTGGCTCAGGATTAACTCAACCTTCTTGAGCTATCAAGTAAGTTGAGTTAATCCGGCCCCATGATCGCCATGTCCAACATCGTCGGTGCCAACGCGGAGCGGTCGCGGAGCCACAACCGTCAGGTCGTGCTGGGCCGGGTGCGGGCGGCGGGACAGACGGGGCGTGCGGAGATCGCGCGCGGTTCGGGGCTCTCGACGCAAGCCGTCTCCAACATCATCGCCGATCTCCTTGAGGATGGGCTGATCGCGGAGCAGGGCGTCCGCGCGGGCGGGCGCGGGCTGCCTGTCGTGCAATACGGGCTCAACCCGAGCGGCGGCTACGCGGTCGGGGTCGAGATCCGGCCCGACGCGATTTTTGCAACCGTGCTGGACCTTTGCGGGCAGGCGCTGGTGTCCGAGCGGCAGGCGCTGGGGGCAGGGGACCGCGACCAGATCACCGCCGATGTGCAGGCCCTCACCGCGCGCGTCACCGCCGCTGCGGGCGTGCCCCATGCGCGCGTGCTGGGTGTCGGCATCGTGATGCCCGGACCCTTCGGGCTGACGGGGCTGAGCGGCAGCGGCTCCGAGCTCCTCGTCTGGCAGGATGTGACGCCCGCCAAATGGTTCTCCGACGCGCTGGGCCTGCCCGTCATCGTTGAGAACGACGCGAATGCCGCCGCGGTCGCGGAGCGGGTCTCGGGTGTGGCGCAAGGGCTTGAAACCTATGCGTTTCTCTATTTCGGCTCGGGGCTCGGCCTCGGCATCGTACAAAACGGCCGGCTGATCGCGGGCGCCTACGGCAACGCCGGTGAGATCGGTCACATTCCGGTGCCGTCGGCTGGAGGTATCGTCCCTCTGGAGGCCGTTGTGAGCCGCTTGTCCGTGCAGGAGCACCTGCGTGCGGCGGGCGTCCACGTGGCCAGCGGCGCGGATCTCGAAGCCGCCTTCGCCGCGCAGCTCCCCGCTATGACCAACTGGCTGGGTGCGGCGGCGGAGCCGCTCTCCCATGCCCTCACCACGATCGAGAACCTGCTCGACCCCGAGACGATCATCCTTGGTGGCGCGATGCCCGATGTCATCCTCGACCATCTGCTGGCCTCGGTCACCCTCGCCGAACGCTCCGTCTCGATCCGTGCCGCGCGCACCACGCCGCGGCTGATGCGCGGGGCGTCGGGCCGGATGACAGCGACGCTCGGGGCCGCCGCTTTGGTCATCAACCAGGAATTTACGCCCCAGATCGCCGCCGCGTCCTGAGGCGGCACAGGAACCTGCCATGCCAACCCCCGATCAACTCCGGCTGGACGACGACCGTGCGCGCCCGCGCCTCATGGCGCTCTGGTGGGCGCTGCGCCCGCTCACCTCCGTGGTGCGCTTCATGCAGACCGGCGCGCATCCCGATGACGAGACCTCCGCCATGTTGGCCGCGCTGGCGCTGCGTGACGGGGTCACGATCTCCTACGCCTGTTCGACGCGGGGCGAGGGCGGGCAGAACGACATCGGCACCGAGGCCGGGGCGGATCTCGGCGCCCTGCGCACCCGCGAGATGGAACGCGCCTGCGATGTGCTCGGCCTGCGGCTTTACTGGCATTCCACCAGCCCCGACGACCCGATCACCGATTTCGGCTTTTCCAAGAGCGGCGCAGAGACGCTGGCGCTGTGGGGCCGGGAGAGGACGATGCATCGCTTCGTCGAGATCATCCGGACCGAACGGCCCGACATCATCTGCCCGACCTTCCTCGACGTGCCGGGGCAGCATGGCCACCACCGCGCCATGACCGAGGCGGCGCATGACGTGTTGGCTCTTGCGGCCGACCCTGGTGTGCCGTCGGATTTGCCGCCCTGGCAGGTGCAAAAGCTCTATCTGCCCGCCTGGTCCGGCGCCGGCCAGGCCTATGACGACGACCTGCCGCCCCCTGCGGCGACACTAGTGATCCCCGGTCAGGATCGCGAGCCCATGACCGGCTGGACCTGGGAGCGCATCGGCCAGCACGCCCGCGCCTTTCACCGGACCCAGGGCATGGGGCGCTGGGTCGGCCCGGACGACAAGCGGGACTGGCCGCTACACCTCGCCGTGAGCCATGTGGCAGGCCCGGACGACGCGGTCTGGGATGGCCTGCCGCGGCGCGTCGCGGACCTCGCGGAGGTGCCTGGCGCCGAAGGGATCGCCGGAGACCTTAGGGCGGCGGGCGCGTCGATTGACGCAGCGGTGGCGACTTTCCCGAACTTCGCGGAGGTCGCACAGCATGCGCTTGCTGCGCTGGCCGCGGTGCGCCGGGCAAAGGCTGCTTGCCCGCCCGCCGCTGAAGACCAGATCCGCCACCGACTGGAGGACAAGATCGTCCAGCTCAGCCACGCCGCACGCCTCGCGCTCGGTCTTGAGGCGCGGGCGTGGGTGGGCGATGTGTTCCTCTCGCCAGGTGCGACGACCAGCGTTGCGATCGAGTGCGACAAGGGTCAGGCCGACAGCGCCACGGCCCAGCTTAACTTGCCGAAAGGCTGGCATTGCGACGGCGAGACCGTGTCGACCGTCTCCGGGACACCGCCGTCGGACCCCTATCGCGCGATCTACGATCCCCGAATGCCACCGGCGCCCGCGCTGGATGTGTCTTTCCGGGCCCACGGCGAGGCGGTGACTGCGCGTCTGCCGCTGGAGGCGGAGCCAGTGCTCCTGCCCGCTCATCGCGCGCGGATCAGCCCCGAGGCCATTCTGCTGAACACCAGCTTGCCCGGACGCACCGTCTCTTTGTCGCTGGACGATGTCGCGCCAGCCGGCGCGCGCGTCGGCTTGACCGTGCCCGAGGGCTGGCGGGCCGACCCCGCTGAAACGGGCTTTGACGTCGTGATGCCCGCATCTGTCGCAGAGGGGCGCTACGATCTCGCGGTCACGGTCGATGACGCGGCAGCGGCCCGCGTGCGGACCATTTCGCACCCCCATGCCGCACCGACCGCCTGCGCGCGCGCGGCTTCCGTTCGGGTGGGCGCCGTTGCCGTCGCTGTCCCCGACGTTGGGGTTGGGTACATTGGTGCGGGCAACGACAGGGTGGGTCACTGGCTGTCGGCCATGGGCGCGCGGGTGCGTGATGTCACGGATGCCGAACTGGCCTCTGAAACGGCTTTGGCCGACTACGACACTCTTGTGATTGGCATTTTCGCGATGCGGTTCCGCGGTGCGCTTCTGGCCGCGATGCCGCGGCTCCATCGCTGGGTGGAGGCCGGAGGAACGCTCGTCACCCTTTACCATCGCCCCTGGGACAACTGGGACCCGGCAACCGTCCCCCCCCGGCCCCTCGAAATCGGGCAGCCCTCCCTGCGGTGGCGGGTCACCAATGCGGGTGCGGCCGTAACACAGCTTGCCGAGCATCCCGTGCTCGCCACGCCGAACCCGATCGGGCCCGACGAATGGGCCGGTTGGGTCAAGGAGCGCGGGCTCTATTTTGCCAAGAGTTGGGACCCGGCGTATACGCCGCTTTTGGAGATGGCTGATCCGGGCGAGGCGCCGCTGCGTGGGGCGCTTCTCGTGGGCGATATTGGGGCAGGGCGGCACGTTCACAGCGCGCTCCTCCTGCACCACCAGATGGAGCACCTCGTGCCCGGCGCCTTTCGTCTGATGGCCAACATGATCGCACGCCGATGAGGGCGGCCGATGCGCCACGCGACAACCTGCGTGGCGGGGCCTGGCTCATCGCGGATCTGTTGCTCAACATCTGCTCGCTCTCGATCGTGAAGTGGCTGGGGGCGGAGTATCCGGCCGCACAGATCGTGTTTCTGAGAGCATTGGCCGGTCTGCTCCTGATCCTGCCGTGGATCTGGCGTGCACGCCGCATGTTTCGCCAGGTTCCGGACCTCGGCCTGCACGCGCTGCGGATTGCGCTCTCCGTGGTGACGCTAACGGCGAGTTTCTACGCGATCTCGCGGGTGCCACTTGCGCTCTTCACCGCCATCGGCTTCACGCGGCCGGTCATGACAATGATTATGGCCGCATGGCTGCTGCGCGAGACGATCGGGAGCAAGCGCTGGCTGGCCGCAGGCATCGCGCTGCTCGGGGTCGTCATCGCAGTCGATCCGGGTGCTGCGCCGCTGTCATCCGGCCTTCTGGCACTTGGCGTGGTGGTCCTCACCGGATCCGGCGCCGTCATCGCGACCCGGCGCTTGCGAGCGGCCCCGTCCATAGTCTTGATGGCCTTCTACACAGGCGGGCTTGCCCTGCTCTCGGCCCCTTTCGCGCTCGCGCATTGGGTTCCGGTGCCGGGCAGTCATCTCCTCCCGCTGTGCGTGATGGGGGTCCTGGCACAGGTGGCGCAGCTCTGTTTTCTGCGGGCCCATTTCTACGGCGAGGCGGGGTTTCTCTCCGTGTTGAGCTATCTCAGCCTGATCCTTTCTGTCTTCGTGGGATATGTCGCCTTCGACGAGATCCCCGGCGTCTCCTTCGCCGTCGGAGCGGTCCTGGTTGTCGGTGCCGCGCTCTGGGTGAACCTCGCCGCGCTGGAGCGCCGCCCGCGCGGCGGGCGCGCTCGGCCAAAGCCCTGAGCCGCGCGCAGGTCCGCGCCTCGCGGCGAGAGGGCGTACGCCCGTGCACGCACCCTTCGGTAGGATGCAACCACCCCCCTAGGCGTCGACCACGCGCGCGAACGTCACCGGCTGGGTCTGCGCGACAGAAGGCGCGCGGATGTTGGCGCATCTCGTTTCGGTGCACTGGTCCATCGTCTGCAACGGGTGTCTGAGCCCCCTCGGCCCGCTGCCAACCGTTCGGGGTATGCGCACGAAAGGCTCGATCGGTCTTGAGGAGTCGCCCACAGACGACGCTCACGGAGGCCAATCAAACGTGCAGGAACGATCGGTGGGTCACGCGCAGCGGCTGTGGGCTGCGCGTGTGGCCCCGCGCGCGTTGATCCACCGCTTCGGACCCAACCCTACCAAACCCTGGCCGACCAGACGCCGTCGCTGCCCGTCCAGGCGCTGCCCGTCCAGGCGCTGTGCTTTCTGGCCACGGCCCGCGCGGTGACGCTCCCCGACTGGGGCGCAGGCCCATGCCGCGGCGCAGGTGAGAAGGCCCGTCCAGCAGCGCGAAGGGTGATGTCATGTCGGACGCCGAAACCCACGGCACGGCTCGGATCGGAGCCGGGGGCTTGCTTGCCGTTGCCCATCGCGACGGGATAGAGTCGCACGGCGCCAGCTCGGCGCGCTTCCCTGTCACGAGAAAGGTCTCAGATGGACGTGTATCCCATCGTCACCAGCCCGACGCCGCTCCAGCGCCTGGACCGCATGTCGGACCACTTCGGGCTGGAGGTTTTCATCAAACGCGATGACTTGGCCGGACCCAGTCTCGGCGGCAACAAGTCCCGCCAGCTGCAATACTACTTCGGCGACGCGCTGGCGCAGGGGGCGGACACGATCCTGATCACCGGCGCTGTCCAGTCGAACTTCGTGCGGCTGGCGGCCGCCGTCGCCAACAGGGTGGGCATGGCCTGTATCGTGCAGCTCGAAAAGCGGGTCGCGACCAAGTCGCCCTTTTACGCCACGTCCGGAAACGTCTTGCTGAACCACATCTTGGGTGCCGAGATCATGACCTATCCCGAGGGCGAGGATGAGGCCGGGGCCGACCGTTCGCTCACCGCGCGCGCCGAGGCGCTGAGGGCCGAGGGGCGTACACCTTACGTCATTCCTCTGGGAGAGGGGCATCCGCCCTTGGGGGCGCTCGGCTATGTCGACGCGGCGCGCGAGATCCTGGAGGAGCGCGACGATTTCGACGCCTTCGTTGTCGGCTCCGGCAGCGGAGCGACCCACGCCGGCCTGGTCGCTGGCGTGCGGGGGGTAGGGCATTCGGCTGCCGTCTACGGCAGCTGCGTGCGCCGGCCGGCGGAGGCGCAGGGCCCTCGCATCGCCCGCATTGTCGCGCGGCTGGCGGAGCTCTACGATGGCGCGGCCCAAGTCGAGGCGGAGGACATCCGGGTCTGGGACGGTGCGCTCGCGCCGGGGTATGGCGAGGTCGGGCCTAAGGCCCTCGCGGCAATGACCCTCATGGCGCGGCTCGAAGGGCTGATCGTCGATCCCGTATACACGGCCAAATCCTTTGCCGCGATTCCCGCGCTCGTGGAGGACGGCACATTGCCCAAGGGGTCGCGGGTCTGTTTCGTGCATACCGGGGGGCTGGCGGGGGTCTTCGCCTATGAGGACACGCTGTCGGAGCTGCTCTGCGCCAGTTGAAGCTGTGGCATCGCGGCGCGCGTGTGCAAAAGGTCTAGCACCTCTTCGCGCCAGGCAAGACGGAGCTTTTCGGCCAAGAGAGAGATCGGCCGATGGCGCGGCGTGACGAGCGCATAGCGATACCACAGATCGTCTTGCAGCGGCCGGATGACGACCCCGGCGAACGTGTCTGCCACCTGATCGACATGAGCCACCGTCAGCGGATCGAGGATCGCGCAGCATTGGCCGGCAGCGACGAATTGGAGGACCGCCAGAAAGGTCTGGCTTTCGACACATCGGTGAAAAAGGTGTCCGCCCTGGGCAAACCGTTCCTCGATGTCCAGCCGGTGGGGGTGATTGGCGTGCAACGTCCCCAGCGGCTCTCCCGACAGGTCTGACAACGAAACGGAAGCCGCCCCGGCGAGCGTATGGCTCTCGGGCAGGGCGGCAAAACACCGCGCCGCGATCACATCGGAGGAATAGAGGCTCGCGCCATCGCGCGCGTCCAGCGCGTCGGCAAAGCCGAAGTCGATGCTCTGCGCGCGGGCGAGCTCCGCGATCTGGGCGGAGGTGCGGGCGGTGATCGTGATTTTCACATCCGGGTTGCCCGCGACCTGCCGCGCGATGAACTGCGGAAAGAGCATCGACACCGGGCCGGGCATCGCCGCCACCGTCAGGTTGCCTGTGCTGCCATCGACGAGCGACTGCATGGTCTGGCGCACCTGCGCGAGCTGACCCAGGATCGACTGCGTCTCGCTGAGCAGATAGCGCGCCTCCGGCACGGGCACGAGACGCCGCCCCTCGCGCCGGAAGAGCTTCATGCCGAGCTGGTCCTCCAGCGCCCGTATGGCCGCGCTGACGGCGGGCTGCGTGCGCCCGAGCTTTCGCGCCGCCTCCGACAGGCTGTCCGAGGTCATCACGGCTTGAAAGACGGTGATCTGCGTCAGGTTCATTGCGCTCAAATCATAAAGGGCTTTTTGCAAACCCAAAGATATTAAAATTTGCATCTATCGAACGCATGCGTACCGTAGGCGCCAGGACCAAACTCAGGGTCTCGAAAAAAAAGACAGGGAGAGATGCTTATGAAGCTATTCACGACACTGACCGCGGCGACGTTCGTTGCGGCCATGGCCGCCACGTCGGCGGTGGCGCAAAACCCGACGTTCTTCCGGATCGGCACCGGGTCCGCGGGCGGGACCTACTTTCCCATCGGCGGCACGATCGCCAATGGAATCTCCTCGCCTCCGGGCGCGCGTCCCTGCGACGAAGGCGGCCAGTGCGGCGTGCCCGGCCTGATCGCGATTGCCCAGTCGACCACCGCGTCGGTCTTCAACAACACCGCCGTGCAGAACGGCGAGCTGGAGGCCGGCCTCGCGGCGGCGGACGTCACCCGCTCGATGTATCTCGGCGAGGGCAAGTTCGACGGCAAGCCGCATCCGAACCTGCGCGTCGTGGCCAACCTCTTCCCCGAAGATCTGCACCTGGTGCTGCCCAAGGGCTCCTCGATCGAGAGCCTCGCCGATCTTGAAGGCAAGCGTGTCGGCATCGCCCAGGCGGGCTCGGGCACGCAGGTCGCCGTGCTGCAGATGCTCGAAGCCTGGGGCATCACCCGCGACAATATCGAAGAGGCGGAGCTGAACAACAGCCAGTCCGCCGAGCGTCTGGCCGACGGTCAGCTCGATGCGTATTTCTACGCCGCCGGTTGGCCCGTCTCCGCGATGGTGCAGCTTTCGACGACCAAGGGCATGGAGCTGCACAGCTTCACCGAGGACGATCTGGCGAAGATCAACGAGATCATCCCAGCCTACATCCCGTCCCAGATCCCGGCCGGGGTCTATGAGGGGATCGACTACGACGCCAAGACGCCCGCCGTGTCGGCGCTGCTTGTCGTGTCCTCCGAGCTCTCTGACGAGCTGGTCTATGGCATCACCGCTGCGATGTGGAACGACAACACCCGCAAGCTCCTCGACAACGGCCATGCCAAAGGCAAGCTGATCACGCCCGACACCGCTCTGGCCGGAATCGGCGCGCTGGGCGTGCCGCTGCATCCCGGCGCGGAGCAGTTCTACAAGGAAGCCGGTCTGCTCGAATAATCGCCGGGCATACCACCCATAGGCGGCGCGGGATCCTGCGCCGCCCCCCTCCCCACATCTCAGACGACCTGCCGGAGGAGCCGCGATGAGCGATCCGTCGAAAGAGCCCGTACGCGACCTCTCCGCGGAAGAACTGGCCGAGATCGAGCGAAAATACGACGAAGGCGCTGCCACGCGCAAAGTCGCCCCCGGCTTTGGCAGCTTCCTGCGCTACGTCGCGCTGACCTTCGCCGTGTATCACTACCTCACCGCGGGCTTCGCGCTGCCCGCGGACTACTGGCACATGGGCTGGCACCTGTCGGGCCTCTTCATCCTGACCTATTCGCTCTATCCGCTAGTCAAGACCAAGACCTCGTTTGATCTCAACACCGGCGCACTCCGGCTCGGCGGCGTGCCGTTCCTCGACATCCTGCTGATGGTGCTCGGCGTGGCCTCGGCGCTCTATGTCGGGGTGGCCTGGCGCGGCATCCCCTGGCTTGGCATCGAGGAGATGACGTTTCGGATGGGCAATCCGAATGGCTATGACTTGCTCTTCGGGATGATCCTCATCGTGCTGGTGCTCGACATCGCGCGCCGCACGCTGGGCTGGATCCTGCCCCTCATCATCAGCGTCTTCATCTCCTACGCGCTCTTCGGCCCGTACTTTCCAGGGCTGCTCCAGCACCCGGGCGTGAAGTTCAACACCTTCGTGTCGTCGATGTACTTCCCGCAGGAGGGGATCTTCGGCGTGACGCTCTGGGTCGTCTCGACGATCGTGTTCCACTTCGTCCTCTTCGGGGTCATCGCGCAGCGCACCGGCCTCGGACAGCTCTTCATCGACAACGCAACGATCCTCGCGGGCCGCTACACCGGCGGGCCGGCGAAGGTCTCGGTGGTGTCCTCGGCCTTCTTCGGCACGATCTCGGGCTCATCCGTGGCCAACACCGTCTCGACCGGCGCGCTGACGATCCCCAACATGAAACGCCTCGGGTATCCCGGCCATTTCGCGGGAGGGGTCGAGGCCGCCGCCTCAGCCGGCGGTCAGATCACACCGCCTA